>JACWDQ010000009.1 GCA_014654035.1 Pelagibacterales bacterium SAG-MED19 | reverse complement strand
TATCAAACTTAATGAAAATGCTCCTCCAAAAGTATTTGAAAAAAAAAAAAATAAATAATCTTAATGAATTTTGGAACGTCAAGAGCTTCGGCTATCGAAAATCTTAATAGATTTGTAGACCAAAATTTATTTGAATATTCTAGGTTAAGAAATTTTGATTATGGTCCGAATAATAGATCAAATATTTCATGCCTTTCACCTTACATTACTCATGGAATAATTTCTGAGTTAGAAGTTATTAAAAAATCATTAAATAAATTTTCATTTTCAAAAAATGAAAAATTCATTCAAGAGGTTTTATGGAGAACATATTGGAAAGGTTGGTTGGAATTAAGACCAGCTGTTTGGACAGATTATTTAAACGAATTAAAAAAAATTCGAGAAGAATTTAAAGATGATGCTGGTTATAAAAAAGCTATTGAAGGAAATACAAATATAGAGAGCTTTAATGAATGGGTAAATGAATTAAAAGAAAACAATTACTTACATAATCATGCAAGAATGTGGTTTGCAAGTATTTGGGTTTTTACTTTAGAACTACCATGGCAATTAGGGGCTGAATTTTTTATGAAACATTTATACGATGGAGATGCTGCAACCAATACATTGGGATGGAGATGGGTCGCTGGAATTCAAACACAAGGGAAAAATTATTTAGCTAGTGAATGGAATATTAAAAAATTTACAAATAACAGATTTAGCAATATCAAGCTTAATGAAAATGCTCCTCCAAAAACAAGCAATAAAACTTATGCTGCATCAAAATTAGAATTTAGCAACCCACAAAATCTTGAAGAAAAAAATCTTTATATTTTTGAGAATAATTTATCTTTTGAAATAGGTGACTTTAAAGATCAAAAATTTAAAAAAAATTTTTTTAATTTCTAACAAAAATGAGAACCGAACCATAAAGCTCAGTGAAAAATTAATAAAATTTAAGTCTCAATTAATTGAAGATCAAAAAAAGAGATTAGAAGAAAAATCAATCAATTCTGAAATTATAGATTTAAGTGAAATACAAAGTATTAATGAAACTTCTTATGGTTTATATCCAACAGTTGGTGAAAACCTAGATTTTATAAATTCAAACAATTTAAAAATAGAATTTCTTTATAGGAAATTAGATCAATTTTCTTGGCAATATTGTAATAAAGGTTTTTTCAATTTTAAAAACTATATTCCAAAAATAATTACAACTTTTAATTAGAACCACCTAACCATTCCAATAATTCCAGCTGTCGCATAAAAAAATTGTAATAATAATATTCCTTTGTGACCCCCCCTATAGGCCCAAATTCCAATTAGAATTGCTGATAATAATAATAAACAAAAACCAAAAAATTCTATTCCAACATTTAATGCAACAAATAAAGAGTACAATATGGCTGTAATAACCCCTGTCCATTCAAAAATTTTATTGTTCATAATATTTTTTTAAAATTCTCATAAAGAATTTTAGAATAATTATTCATATCATTCATATTATTTTTTGCAGCATTATCAAATTTTTCTAATGCTCCTTCTCCTAATTGATCTTCAAGAGCCTTTTTATACTCTGGTACACATCCCCACTCATTAACTGTTGTATCTTTAATTTCAATATGAAACTGAATACCATAAGCATGATTTTGATATTTAAAGATTTGATATTTGGTAACTGGTGATGAAGCTAACAAAGTTACATCATTATTATTCTCAATTCCTTCGACCTCATAAGAGTGCCATTGCAAACTTTTTATTTTATTTGGAAATTTGGAAAATAAATTATCAATATCTTTTTCTTTAGAAAAATTAATATCCATAATTCCTATTTCTGCCGGTTGAGATTTAACTACTTTGCCACCAATAACTTCACCTAACAACTGACACCCCAAACAAAAACCCAAATAAGGTTTTTTTAAATTAATAACAAATTCTTTGATTGCTTTTTTTTCCTCAATTAACCAAGGATAATCTTTTTCCATAAACGTATCCATTGGACCACCCATACAAAACATTCCATCAAATTTACTTAAATCATTTGGAATTTTTTCACCTTCGTCGAGCTCAATTGTGGTTAGCTTAACACTATCAGCTAACATTAAGTCTTTAATGTAACCAGGGTCTTCAATTTTAATATGTTGTAATACAATTATGTTCACTAAAATTAGCTTAGCTTAGAACACTTCTTAGAACAATATTTTACTCTATCCCAATTTAGCTTCCATTTTTTTCGCCAAACAAAAGGTCTTTTACAAACTGGACAGGTTTTAAATGGTAAATTTTCTTTTCTCATCAAATTGTATTTTGTTTAATAAATTTATCAGCCTCAGATAAAATTAATTTTTTTCTATCTGTTTTCATTTTATCAAAAATTCTTACCATCATTGATAGTCTAGGATTGGTTAAAAAAAATTTTCTATTCCTATCTATAAATCTCCAATAAAGACCATCCATTGTATTACACCACTCTCCTTTTTTAAAATCCATCATTTTCATAAAATAAGCAGATCCGCAGATGTAAGGTTTGGTTGCAAATATTCCACCATCACTGAATAATCCCATGCCATAAACATTTGGTACCATTACCCAGTCAGAAGAGTCTACAAACATTTCCATAAACCATTTGTAAACTACGTTTGGTTTAATTTCGCAAAGGTTCATAATGTTAGATAAAATCATTAGTCTTTCAATATGATGAGACCAACCATGGTTTAATGCATTCTTGATTGCATAATCTAATGGTGGCAAACCTGTTGTTCCATCGTACCAAGATTTTTTCATTTTTCTATTTTGTTTAAAAAAATTTTTTGTTTCCATCCCATCTGAATAACTTTGATAAATCCCTCTCATAAACTCTCTCCAACCAATTACCTGGCGAATGTAACCTTCTAAAGAGTTCATTCTTATTTTATTTTTTTTA
The DNA here is from genome assembly GCA_014654035.1 of Pelagibacterales bacterium SAG-MED19. Classification (GTDB taxonomy): domain Bacteria; phylum Pseudomonadota; class Alphaproteobacteria; order Pelagibacterales; family Pelagibacteraceae; genus Pelagibacter. The sequence goes on along the minus strand of JACWDQ010000009.1, from coordinate 43,092 downwards.
TGAAAATCTAAAACTCTTTGAATAATAAATTCAGGTGTTATTAAACCTAAATTGATATAAGGACTTAAAGCACTATGAAATAAAATGTTGTCTTTTTGATTTACTGCATCTTCATAATCACCAAACAAATTTGATTTTTCTTTTATAAAAAAGTTCAAAAGTTTAACTACTTCATCAAATTCTGTTGCTAACCAAAAGTTCTCCGTACTACCTGGGTGATCTTTAAATAATTTTTCAACAACGGGCTTTAATTTTTTTGTATGATTGGTCTCGTAAATTTTAGGAAATTTTGGTATTGAAATATCCTTTGGCAATTTATTCCTATTATCCTCATCAAAGCTCCACTTTCCTCCAATTGGATTTCCATCAGCACCTATCAATATTCCTGATTTTTTTCGAACATCTTTGTAAAACGTTGCCATAAAAGGTTTTTTTGATTTTCTTAAGTAATTTTTGAATTCACCTCTTGAGTTTAAAAACATAGGAGTTTGAATAACATTCCAATTAATTTTTTCTTTTTTTAAAAATTGAGAAATTTTTTTTTCAAAAAACTTATCTTCGATTTCAAAACTAGTAATCTCTTTAATTTTTTTTAAATTAATAATCTTTTTTAATTTTTTAAGGTAATCATCTTTAAATTCTTTATCCTCAATTTTTGTGTATTCTAATTTAAATTTATTCTTTTTGAGTTTATCTGCATAAGATCGCATGGAAGATAAGAATAATAGTATTTTCTGCTTATGATGTTTTTCATAAGTACATAAACCATTGTCTTCCGCCATAAAAAATGAATGGTCCTTTTTGAAGCGGTCGATGTATTTTAATGGAAATAATTGATTACCAAGTATAAAAAATAACTTCATAACTAAATATAACTAATAAAAAATTTTATGTCAGAAAAATATCTTATTTTTGGTGCGACAGGTTCAATCGGATCAAGCTTAGCTGAACAACTAATAAATTCAGGAAATGATGTTCATTTAGTTGGAAGGAATGAATCGGAGCTTAAAAATATTTCAGAAAAACTTGGTTGTACTTCTACTGTAGCAGATGTTTTGAAAGACGGATTTATTGAGAAAGTTAAAAATGATATTTCAGAAATAAATGGGATAGCTTATTGTGTTGGCTCAATAGATTTAAAACCTTTAAAGATGGTTACCGAACAAGATTTCAATAAATGTATGAAGCTAAATCTTTATTCGGCAGTTGAAGTAATTAAGGGGTATCAAGAAAGTTTAAAAAAAAATAAAGGTTCAATAGTTTTATTCTCAACAGTTGCAGCTCAAAGGGGATTTACTAATCATGCAATAATCGCATCAGCAAAAGCTGCTATTGAAGGTTTAACTGTATCTTTAGCTGCTGAATTTGCTCCTAACATTAGAGTTAATTGCGTTGCTCCAAGTTTAACAAATTCAAAAATAGCTGAACCGATGTTAAAAAATAAAGCTTTGGCAGATGGTATCGCAAAAGCTCACCCCTTAAAAAGACTGGGCGAAGGAAAAGACTCGGCGGCTTTAGCAAAATTTCTAATGACTGAAGATAGTTCATGGATGACCGGTCAAATTATAGCTGTTGATGGTGGAAGATCAAAACTTTCTTAAAGTGAAAAGATATTTAATTTTACTATTTTTCTTTTTAATTTTTTCTACAAATTCTTTTTCTCAAAATTATAAATTTAAAAAAATAGTAAAATTAAATGAACCATGGGGCTCTTCATTTATAAAAGATAATGAATTAATAATTACTGAAAAAAGTGGTAAAATAAAAATTATTGATATTAACTCACAAAAAATTTCTGATGTAGAGCATAATTTAAATTATTTAGAACATGGACAAGGTGGGTTATTAGATGTTCTATATAAAGATAACTTTATCTATATTTCTTATTCAGAAAATAGAGGTGATTGGAAGTCAAGTACTTCAGTTGCAAAGGCTAAATTTAAAAAAAATGAATTAAATTTTAAGAATATTTTTCAAGCTGAGCCCCCAATCGACTCTGGATATCATTTTGGTTCAAGGTTAGCGATTAAAGATAATTATCTATTTGCATCTGCTGGAGAAAGAGGAAAAGGAATGATCGCGCAAGATCCAACTAAGCATCCAGGCAGTATTATTAGAATTAATTTAGATGGAAGTATTCCAAAAGATAATCCCAAGTTTAAAGATAAACCAGATTGGTTACCAGAAATTTATCAAATTGGAATTAGAAATCCCCAAGGCCTAACATTTTCAAAATTTGATGGAAAAATTTACATGAGCAATCATGGAGCAAAAGGAGGTGATTGGTTTGGTGAGGTTAAAAAAGGAGAAAACTATGGATGGAAAATATTAGGTTGGGGTGGAAAAAATTATTCAGGTATTCCAATAGGACCTAAATGGAAACCTGGTTTTACAAAAGCAATACATTATTGGGTGCCCTCTATTGCAACAAGTGCAATAACTATTTACAAAGGTGATGAATTTAAAGAATGGAATGGTCATGCCTTAATAACATCTCTAAAAGATAAATCTTTAAGAAAATTAGTTTTTAAAAATACATCTAGCATAAAAGAAGAGGTTATTTTTAAAGATGAAATTGGAAGAATAAGAGATATTCAAGTCCATCCAAATAATGGGAAAATTTATTTTTTAGCAGGAGATAGTTTGTGGTTAATGGAAAAAAATTAATTAAAATTTTATGTTTTTTAATTGGGATAACTTCGTATAACTCTATTGGTCTTGCTATGGAAAAAAAACCTTATCACCACTTACCTGATGGAACTTTTAGAAACCCAGAAGGATCACCCGTAAGATCAGATAAAGTAAAATTTTCTTACAGACAATTTTCTCAGGAGAAGAAAAAAATAGACATGACTGTTCCAAAAGAACACGTTGTCGATAAAGATAAAGTAAGGGCTGATTTAGAAAAGTTTAAAAATGATGATTATATAGCCTGGATAGGTCATGCCACTTTTTTAATTAAATTAGGAGATACTACAATAATTACTGATCCAGTATTTTCAAAAAATGCAGGTCCACTAATCTTTGGACCAGACAGATTTACCGAGCCAGCTTTAAAACTTAATGAAATTCCTAAGACAGATGTTTTTTTATTAACTCACAATCATTATGACCATCAAGATATGTCTACTATTAGGAAATTTCCTTATAAAGATTCAAAAGTATTACTTCCTCTAAAATTAGGAAAATATTTTAAAAGATACAAAGATGTAAATGAAATGGATTGGTATGAATCAATTAAGGTCAATAATGATCTTAAAATAACATTATTACCAGCTGTTCATTGGTCTAAAAGAAGTTTAACTGATACTAATAAAACTCTTTGGGGAAATTTTTTAATTGAATACAAAAATAAAAAAATATTATTTGCTTGCGATACAGGTTTCGGAAGTATTTACAAAGACCTTGGTGAAAAATATGGTCCAATTGATTTATCAATGATTAATATTGGGGCCTACGATTTTAGGCCTATGTTTGAAAAATCAATTTATCACACTACTCCTGAAGAAGCTTTGCAGATAGCTCAAGATTTGAAAAGTAAAAAAGTTTTAGGAACTCATTGGGGAACATTTGTTTTATCTTTGGAGCCTATAATGGAACCACCCATTAGATTTAAAGCGAGTGCAGAAAAATATGGATTTAAAAAAGATGATGCGATTGTTTTTAAAATTGGGGAAATAAATTCTCTTAAAAAATTATTAAATTATAATTAATTATCTAAAATTTTCTTTTTAGCTTTTTCAAATTCTTCTTGAGTTAAAACACCTTCTTTTAAAAGATTATTTAACTTATCTAATTCTTCACCAAGGTTTTGATTTTTTTCAGAATAATTTTCATTCTCATTGTTTTCTAAATTTTTATTCTCTTTGTCGGCATTTTTAGCACTCATACCTTTCATAATAGCGTTGCCACCTAAGTAAAGTACAAAAGCAAATATTGGTATTACAAGTCCAAAAAAAATAATTTTTTCCATTAATTAATCTTCATCCTCCTCTCTCCAGTTTTTTTCATACATTAACCATGCTGCATATATTACTGAAGCTGTACCAACAATCATACCATAATCAAAGCCTGTCTGCATATCGTATAGGTACCACCCTAATTGAGTTGCACCAATTGGAGGAATTGTAAGTATGGCCATAATAATTGCAATTCTATAAGGATATTTTGGTTTTTTCATAAAACACTGTAACAATAAAAAATTATTAATTTAAGATTTAGATCTAAATATGTGACTAAATATACCTGACCAAATCAATTCATAATTCAAATTAATCAGAAATTTATAAGTTTCACTCTCTTTTAAATTTTTTTCATGAATTTCCACACAAATCAGTTCAGGATTGGTTTTTTTAAAAGAAAGACCTTTTAAAACTTTAAAATCTGCACCTTCAACATCTATGTCTAATAAATCAATTTTTTTATTTTCTAAATTTGAAAATTTAAATATTTCGTTTAAAGAAAATGCTTGTATTTTTTTTTCTTTAATTGGCCCTTGTAGGGATTTTTTTGCTTGATCATAATCAATTGTACTTAATTGACTTAATTCTTTTTGAAAATACATATTAATTATTTCTTTTTTATCAGATACCGCAAAATTATAATTTAAATCATTCGGTCTCAAATAATTAAACAAATCTATTGAAAAACTATGAATATCAATATTAATTCCATTCCAACCTTTTTTATATAACAAAAAAGTATTATTTCTATGAATTGGATGATAACAACCAACATCAACATAGAAACCTTTTTGTCTATTTTTAAAATAATCAGCTATGACAAGATCTTCACCATCCATTGCATAAGTTTTTTTTTTTTTAAAATATTTGTGCTTTACATAAATATTATGAAGTATATGAAGTTTTTTTTTAATTTTGAAAATCATTACCTATTAACTTAATAGATAATAAGCGTTTTTAAAATCTATTTTTGTGATCTTTTAAAGCAATCAATTGTGTTTTTAAGTAAGCAAGCAATAGTCATTGGACCAACTCCTCCGGGTACAGGTGTTAAAGCTTTTGCAATTTTTGATACTTCTTCAAAAGCAACGTCACCAACTATACCTTTGTCGGTTTTATTAATTCCAACATCAATTACAATTGCATCTTTTTTAACCCAGTCACCTTTTACTAACTCAGGAATACCTACTGCAGCCACAATAATATCAGCTTCCAAACATTCTGCTTTTAAATCTTTAGTTCTTGAGTGAGTAATTGTGACAGTGCAATTTTCATTCAAAAGTAATTGAGTCATGGGTTTTCCATTTAAATTTGATCTTCCAACCACAACTGCTTTTTTACCATTCAAATTTGGTTCAATTTTTTTTATTAAAAGATAACATCCCAGTGGTGTACAAGGCACTGAACTTTCATAGCCTGAAGAAAGATTTCCTACATTCATTGGATGAAAACCATCAACATCTTTGGATGGATCAATGGTTTCAATTACTTTTTGTTTATCAATGTGTTTTGGAAGTGGCAACTGCACTAAAATACCAGATACGGTTTTGTCTTTATTAAGTTCCTCAATTTTTTCTAAAACAACTTTTTCTTCAATCGTGTCTGGGTATTTGATTACTTCAGATTTTAAACCTACTTCATTTGCTGATTTTTCTTTATTACGAACATAAATTTGACTTGGTGTCATATCACCAATTAAAATTACAGTTAAACCTGGTACTTTATTAAACTTTGTTTTTAATTGGGTAACTTCTTTTTTAAGTTCCTCCCTTAGCTCAGCAGCTGCTTTCTTTCCGTCAATTAAAATCATAATTAGAATATCATTGGTGCAATGTAGAGCTTCATACACATTTCTATAAACCAAATCAATAGAAGTAAAATTATGGGTGATATATCTAACGAACCTAAATTTGGTAAAAAACGTCTGATTCTACTCAAAATTGGGTCTGTTAGTCGATAGCTTAATTCTAAAATTGAATAAACAACTCTATTTTGAGTATTAAGAATATTAAAAGCTATAAGCCAACTAATAATTACATTAGCTATGACAACGTAAGAGTAAAGTTTAAGTATTTGTAAGGTTAAATAAAAAATGGCAATCATTTTTTTTCAATATAAATTGAAGAACTTGGAAATGCAAAAGAAGCTTTGTTATTCTCTACAATTTGCTTAATTTCAATTGCTAATTTTTCCTTAACAGATAGCCATTCATTCCAGCTATCCGATCTTGTAAAACAACGAACATACATATCTATTGAACTATCTGAAAATTTATCAACTCTTACAGCAAGACCTATACTTGTTTTAAAATCTTCACTTTTTTTAATATGATTTTCTATTTGATCTCTGATTGTTTTTAATTGATCAACAGTTGTGTCATATTGGAGAGTTATAATCCAACTTATTAACCAATTTGAAGTTTCACTTACATTTACAACAGCGTTTTCAGCAAATTGAAAGTTGGGGATTATTGCTAGCGACTTATCAAATTTTCTAATAGTTGTTGACCTAAATCCAATTTTTTCAACAATCCCCTCTATAATACCATCAACTAAAATCCAATCACCTATTTTAAATCTTTTTTCAACAAGAACTAAAATTCCTGAAATTAAATTCTTGAATAAATCCTGTGCACCTAGAGCAACTGCAACACCAAATAAACCTAGTCCAGCAATAATTGGTCCAATTTTAATTCCCCATAGTTCAAGGACTGCTGCAAGCCCTAGAATAAAAATTAATATCTTTAAAGATTTAATAATCCATCCGATTAACTCTCTAGTTAGAAGTTTATCCAAACCACTTAAAATATATGAAACTGGTTCAATAATTTGATGAATTACCCAAAAAATTAAAATTGTAATTAATGTTCTATTAATTGTATCTACAATTTCACGACCTTCACTTGAAAATGTCATATAATAACTTGCAATAAAAAACCCTAAAACGATTGGCAAAAATCTAGCTGGTCCAACTAATGAAGACACAAAAGTATCATCAAGTTTATTAGTAGTTCGCTTAGAAATAACCTCTAATTTTTTAATTATAAGTTTACTAATTAAACCTCTAAAAACTAAAAAAATTAAAAAAATCCCAATCCCAATTAATATTTGAAAAATATCAACGCCTAAAATTCCTTTATTCCACACTGATAAAAATATCTCAGAAAAATTATTTAATAATTCCATATTTAAATTTTATATAACAAAAATTCTTCTTCTCCAGGATTAAAAAGAAATATCTTTTTCCACTTAATTTCATTCAATATAGCTGATGTTTTTTCACCAATACACATCAAATTAGTATTCATCCAGAGGTTTTCTGATTGATTAAATTTTATAAATTTTAAGAAACTTAAAGCACTATTTTGAGAATAAACATAAACTATATCTGGTATATTTAACTTTAATTTTTTAACAAAGGTTTCATTGAAGCTTTCATTGTGGGCTGCACGGTAATTAATAACTCTTTTAACGTTATATCCTTCTTTTTGTAATTGTTGATCTAAATCAATAGATATAGTCTCTCCACTTACATAAATTATATCACCATCTTTTTTGTCTAAATTTTTTAAAATCATCTCTTTTAAATTTGCAACATTACCTTCTGCTGCAATTACATTTTGAAATCCAACTGATCTAGCTTTTTTTTCCGTATTATCACCTACACAAAAACACAAAAGTTTTTTATTAATTGAATTAGTATTTAGAAATTTAATAGCATTGGCGCTAGTAAAAACAATTCCTTTAAAATTTGAAAAATTAATTTCACTATAATTTATTTTAGATATATTTAATAATGGAAGATGTGATACTTGATGCCCCAATGATTGAAATTTTAAAATCATCTGAGAACAATCTTCTAATGGTCTTGTTAACAAAATATGCATATTATTTTTTATAACTATTATTCGATTTTACTTTTAATATTTGACCCAACTCTTTACCAAGTTCTTTCGCATTTTCAATTTTAGAGATTTTTTTTTCATAAAATCTTTCAGAACCATCTAAAGAAAATAGTTCTGCTTCAAGAATAATTTCATCACCTTTTATAGTAGCATGAACACCAATTGGTGTTTCACAATCTCCTTCTAAAACTTTCAAAACATTTCTTTCTGCATTTGCTCTTTGACGAGTTTCATTATGGTTGGTTTTTTTTAAAATAGACAAAATTTTATTATCATTTTCTCTACATTGAAGAGAAATAATTCCTTGTCCAGCACTCGGAATTATATTCTTTACTGAAAAAATTTCAGATATCTCATTGTCAATTTTTAATGATTTAATTCCTGCATAAGATAAGATTATAGCATCATATAGTCCATCATTAAGTTTTTTAATCCTTGTCTCAACATTTCCTCTTATAAGTTTGAAATTAAGGTCGGTTCTTATATTTTTAATTTGAAACTCTCTTCTAAATGAAGAGGTTCCAATTATAGCATTAGGTTTTAATTCATTTATTTTTTTTTTTTTATCTCTTGATATTAAGATTTCTCTTGGATCGTTTCTCTCTAAAAATGCATTTATAATTAGGCCTTTAGTTTCTATAGCTGGTAAATCTTTTAAAGCATGGACTGCTATATCAATTTTTTTTTCCTGCAATTCTTTTTCTATATTTTTAGAAAATAAACCTTTACCACCAACTTCAGACAACCTGACATCCTGCACCTGGTCACCTTTAGTTATAATTTCTTTAATTACTATATCTTCATCTTTCAAATTATTATTTTGTAAAATCTTATTCTTAGCGATTTGAGCATAAATTAATGATAACTTGCTGCCTCTTGATCCAATAACTATTTTTTTATTCATAAAAATTTATTTCTTACTTGTAATGAGATTGTACAGTTAATAAAAACTATTTGAATGAGTAAAAAACCCTTAATTCTTGGAATAGAATCGAGTTGTGATGAAACAGCTGCATCTTTAATAACTGAAAATGAACAAAAAAATCCTGTTGTTTTATCTAATATTATTTCAAGTCAAGTCGATGTACATAAAGAATTTGGAGGGGTTGTTCCTGAGTTAGCAGCCCGATCTCACATAGAAAAAATAGATTCAATTGTTAAAAAAGCAATTAATGATAGTGGACGTAAGATTAATGAAATTGATGCCATTGCTTCTACGGCTGGTCCAGGTTTAGTTGTTTGTTTGTCTGTTGGATTAAGTTTTGGAAAAACTTTTGCTGCATCATTAAATAAACCTTTTATAGCAGTTAATCATTTAGAAGGTCATGCACTAAGCCCTAAACTTAATTCAGATTTAAAATATCCTTACTTACTTCTATTAATTTCAGGAGGACATTCACAATTTTTGAGTGTTCAAGGGCTTGGAAAATACAAAAGATTAGGCACAACTATAGATGATGCTTTAGGTGAAGCTTTTGACAAAACTGCAAAACTTTTAGGTATTGAGTTTCCCGGTGGTCCACAAATTGAAATTTTAGCTCAAAAAGGAAATCCAAATAAATATGATTTACCAAAACCAATATTAAACAAAGGTGGATGTAATCTGTCATTTGCTGGTCTTAAAACTGCAGTTTTAAAAATAACAAAAAATATTAAAACTGAACAAGAAAAGTTTGATCTTGCTGCATCTTTTCAAAAAACAATAGAGGAGATATTATATAAAAAAACTAAGATTGCATTTAAAGAGTTCGAAAAACTAAATAAAACAGAAAAAAAAATATTTGTAGTTGCAGGCGGTGTTGCTGCTAATAAAAAAATTAGAATTATGCTAAAAAAATTATGCAATGAAGAAGATTATTTAAGTATGTTCCCTCCAATAGAATTATGTGGTGACAACGCTGCGATGATAGCAATGGTTGGTCTAGAAAAGTTTAAATTAAAAAAATTTAATAATTTTGATCATCCTGCAAAACCAAGATGGGCTCTTGATGAAGATGCTATATTTCTTAAAGGCGCAGGAGTCCAATTATAATGAAATATTGGTTAATGAAATCAGAACCAAATGTTTGGTCGATTGACCAACAAAAAAAAGCTGGAAACAAAGGAGCACCATGGGATGGGGTAAGAAATTATCAGGCTGCTAGAAACCTTAAAGATATGAAAAAAGGTGACCAATGTTTTTTTTATCATTCCAATATCGGAAAAGAAATTGTAGGAATTGTGGAAGTAATAAAAGAACACTACATTGATAAAACAGACCAATCTGGTCAGTTTGTTGCTGTAACTGTTAAATATTTGAGTAAATTAGACAAACCAGTTACCTTAGAGAAAATTAAAAAAAACAAGGAATTAAGCCACTTATCATTAATAAAACAAAGTCGTTTATCTGTGATGCCAATTGATTCTAAAAGCTGGAAAATTTTAAATAAGATGGGTAAGATTTAAATCATATAATATATGCCAAAAAAAAAAAGAAAATCAAAACATAATAAAAAAGCCTCAAAAAAAAAGAGCGCTAAAAGAAGAAAAAAATATACAAAAAAAAGAAAAGTTAAAAAGAAAAAAAGAATTATTAAAAGAAAAAAAAATCAAAAAAAGAGTGAGACCTCAAATCAAGAGCTAATATTTAAAACCAAACCAGAGTGGGTAAAAAGTAGTTTAGCTAATAAATCTCAATATCAAAATAAATATAGCGAGTCTATCAAGAACAACAATGCTTTTTGGAAAAAAGAAGGAAAAAGAATTACCTGGATAAAACCGTACAAAAAAATTAAAGACGTAAAATATAGTAAAGATGAAGTTAGAATAAAGTGGTATGAAGATGGAACTTTAAATGCTTCTGCAAACTGTATTGATAGGCATTTGAAAGATAAAAAAGACAAAACTGCAATTATTTGGGTTGGAGATGATCCTAAAGATACTCAAAAGATTTCTTATAAACAACTTCATCAAAAAGTTTGTAAAGCTGCTAACGGATTAAAGAAGTTGGGAATTAAAAAAGGCGATAGAGTTACGATATATTTAACCATGATTCCTGAACTAGCAATTTTAATGTTAGCTTGTGCTAGAATCGGTGCAATTCATTCAATAATATTTGGAGGTTTTTCAGCAGAATCTATTTCTGGAAGAGTAAATGATTGTAAGTCAGAATACATAATAACTGCAGATGAAGGCGTAAGAGGTGGAAAAATAATCCCTTTAAAAGCAACAACTGATGAAGCATTAACAAATTGTCCTAATGTTAAAAAATGTATCGTTGTAAAAAGAACGGGCAATTATGTTTACTGGAACTCTGAAAGAGATGTCTGGTATCATGAATTAATAAAAGACGTGTCAAATCACTCTGAACCAGAAGAAATGAATGCTGAAGATCCATTATTTATTTTATATACCTCAGGTTCTACAGGTAAACCAAAAGGAGTTTTGCATACAACAGGAGGCTATATGGTTTATGCATCTATGACTCATCAATATATATTTAATTATAAACCAAAAGATATTTACTGGTGTACAGCAGATATTGGCTGGGTGACAGGACATAGTTACATTATTTATGGACCTCTCTCTAATGGTGCTACGACAATAATGTTTGAGGGAGTTCCTAACTATCCAGATAGTTCAAGATGGTGGCAAATTGTGGATAAATTTAAAGTTAACACTTTTTATACAGCTCCAACAGCTATTAGAGCATTAATGAGAGAAGGTGATTTACCAGTGAATAAAACATCAAGAAAATCCTTAAAATTATTAGGGACTGTTGGTGAGCCTATAAATCCTGAGGCTTGGTTGTGGTATTATAAAACTGTTGGAAATTCTAAGTGTCCAATAGTTGATACTTGGTGGCAGACAGAAACTGGTGGAATTTTAATTTCACCACAAACTGGGGCAATTTCTTTAAAACCTGGTTCTGCAACAAAACCTTTTTATGGAATTAAACCTGTAATAGTTGACAAAGATGGTAAAGAAATAAAAGGCGCTGGAGAAGGAAGGTTGTGTATCTCTCAATCATGGCCTGGACAAATGAGAACAGTTTATGGTGATCATCAAAGATTTATCGATACATATTTTTCTCAATTTGATGGAAAATATTTTACTGGAGATGGATGTAAAAGAGATAAGGATGGATATTATTGGATCACAGGAAGAGTAGATGATGTAATTATAGTATCTGGTCACAACTTAGGAACTGCTGAGATAGAAAGTGCTTTTGTTGCACATCCAAAAGTAGCAGAAGCAGCTGTGGTTGGTTACCCGCATGATATTAAAGGAAATGGATTATATTGTTATGTTACCTTAAATGCAGGAGAGCCAGAAACAGGTGAGTTAGAGCGAGATTTAAAACTTTGGGTAAGAAAACAGATTGGCCCTTTGGCTACACCAGATCTCATTCATTTCTCTCCTGGTCTTCCAAAAACAAGATCTGGAAAAATTATGAGAAGGATCCTAAGAAAAATTGCTGCCAACGAACATGACCAATTGGGTGACACAACTACATTGGCTGATCCAAGTGTTGTAACAAGCTTGGTTGAAAATAGAAAAAATATTTAGAACTTAAGTCTTTCTTTAAATTCTTTTTTAACAACATCCCATTTAAGTATCATTGAGTTTAAAACAATTTTTCGATCTAATTCTTTTAACTCATCAGCGATTGGCGCCCATTTAAACAATGATAAAGCACTAGGATTAAATGGAATATTATCGTAATAATTGTCCCAATTTAAATTTTCTAATCTTTCATCAAAATTTTTTTTTGCTTCTTCTATAATCATAGGTGGCATTTTGTTTGTGGTTTCATCATCTAAAATCTTTAAAAAAACTTCTTTTGCCTTACTTGTGTCTTGATAATTAAAATTTACTTTTAAGTATGAAAAAGAAAAGAAAGTAAGATCTTGAAGAGCAACCGAATAAATATTCCACTTTGCTAAATTGACAGATCCCATGAATTTATCGTTTTCAAAGTGAAGAACATATCTTGTTCCCATTCTTGTTTTTAAATATCCATAAAGTGTTACTTGTGTCACCCAAGCAGATTTTGTTTGGATGAAGCTTTCTAGTTCATCTAAATTGGTCAATTTCTTTTTTGGCACAAAGGCCTTAAAAAGGGCAAAAAGATATATCTTGAAATCATTCCAAGATAGGTCTTTCCAAGTTAATTTATATTTCGCCATAAATAATAGTGTTTTTACAATTTATACCTCAAAAAATCCTCTTTTTAGTACAATTTTAATACTTTAAATCTCCTTCATAATGGTTATGGTTTTCGCCAGTTATAACTAAAAAGAGAGAGGTATATAATGTCAAAACAAGCACAACACTGGGAAAAAACCAGAGGATTGTTAATGGTCACATTAGCTATTTGGTTTGTATTCTCAATTGGCATCTTTCTTTTCGGAGCTGAAATGAACAGTACAACGGGACCATTTGGTTATCCGTTGACTTATTGGTTCACTTGTCAGGGTTCTCTTGGAATTTTCGTAATCCTTATTTTTTGGTTTGCGAATAGACAAGAAAAAATTGATGAAGAATTTGGCTTTTCAGAAAGAGGGGATGACTAATGAAAGGTAATTTTATAGATAATTTGCCTAAGGTTTATGGAATCTATACAGGTGGTTTTTTAGCTTTCATAATCATTATGGCAATTGGTGAACAGATGGGTATGACATCTAAAGCAATCGGAATTTGTTTCGTTGCTTTTACTGTTGCCATCTACGCAATAATTGGTTGGCTATCACGTACAGCTCAAGCAGATGCTTATTACGTAGCTGGAAGACAAGTACCTACCGTATTCAACGGAATGGCGACTGCAGCAGACTGGATGTCTGGTGCTTCATTCGTTGCAATGGCTGGTGGTATTTACTTCAAAGGTTATGGATATATGGCACTACTTGTAGGTTGGACTGGTGGTTATGTATTAGTTGCAACTTTATTAGCACCATACTTAAGAAAATTTGGCTGTTACACAGTTCCAGATTTTATTGGTACGAGATACGGTGGTAATTTAACTAGGTTTCTTGCAGTAGTAGTTTTAACTGTTGCTTCATTTACCTATGTGACTGCACAAATTAACGCTACAGGTACAATTGCTTCTGTTGCTTTAGATATTCCATTCCAATACGCAGTTTATGTTGGATTAGTAAGTATTTTACTATGTTCAATGTTAGGTGGTATGAGAGGAGTAACTTGGACACAGGTTGCACAGTATATCGTACTAATTATAGCTTACTTACTTCCAGTATTCTGGATCAGTAACAAAATAGGTGCGGGTTTCTTCCCTCACTTTATGTTGGCTGATGAGGTAGCTAGAATTGGTGAACTAGAACAACAGTTTGGTTTTGTGAAAAACTCAGCTGCTGATCTTGCGAATGTACCTAAAGGTTTAGCTGGAATAACAAAAGCTCACTCAGCGGTAAACGCTACACCGTGGGCATTTATTTCATTAGCGCTAGCAATGATGATGGGAACAGCATCTTTGCCTCACGTGATGATGAGATATTTCACTACTCCAAGTGTAAAAGCGGCTAGAAAATCAGTGGGTTGGTCTTTATTCTTTATCTTCCTACTTTATTCTTCTGCTCCAATGTTAGCGACTTTATCTAAATTGTCATTGATGGATCCTTCATTACCTACAGGTATTATTGGTAAATCAATTGCAGATGTTCAAGCGATAGATTGGTATCAAAACTGGAACGCAGCAAACTTGATGTTTGTAAGCGACTTTAACGGAAATGGAACTCTTGAATTAAATGAGTTTTTCATGGGTGGTAAAGCCGTTGTGTTAGCAACTCCAGAGATAGCTGGATTACCTTATGTAATTTCAGGTCTGGTTGCTGCTGGAGGTATGGCTGCTGCCATGTCAACAGCTGATGGTTTGATTCTAGCAATTGCAAATGCAATCTCTCACGATGTTTATTACAAAATCATCGATTCAAAAGCAGAGACTGCAAAAAGACTAGTTGTTGCAAGGGTATTACTTGTAGTAATTGGTTTTGCTGGAGCAACTATTGCAGCAATGGAGATCCAAGGTATTTTAGGTTCAGTAATCTGGGCTTTTGACTTTGCGATGTCAGGATTGTTCTTCCCACTTGTACTTGGTGTATGGTGGAAGAGAGCTAACAGAGAAGGTGCTATAGCTGGTATGGCTTTAGGTTTACTTTCTGGTATGGGTTACCTAATTTGGGTACGAAATGGCGGAAGTGGATTCTTAGGTATTACACAGTTAACATTTGGTATCTTCGGTTCTGCAGTTAGTTTAGTATCTATGGTTGTTGTAAGTTTAATTACTTCAGAACCAAATGCTGCTACACAAAGAATGGTTGACGAAGTTAGAATACCTTCTGGTAGATCTATCATCGGCAAACAATAAAGATAATATTAATAAGGGGCGATTAATTTCGCCCCTTTTAATCTCTACTTTTTTCCAATATAAATTCTAAATGTCTGCTAACTTTCATCCCTTAATCTATATAATTGATTATATTCTAGGAGTGATCATGTGGACTTTGATTGGAAGAGTTGCAATGAATATCTTTCAAAAAGAAGACTCACAATTTTTTTTTATGAGGGTCTTTGTTAAATTTACTGATCCTATAATTCGTATTTTTAAGCCCTTAACACCTTCATTCATAATCCAACCTTTAGTTCCATTATTTGTAGCCTGGTTTTTCTTTATGATTAGATTTTATCTAATGCCTTGGGTTTTGGGTTATTCTGTAATGGGTATGCTATCTTTTCCTTTGGAAAGTGAAATTTCGAGACAAATTTACCAATTTTTTAATTCAATTAAATTTTAAAAATTGATACTAGTTAAACTAGTAATCAATGAAAAAAATACAAATTTCACCATCAATTTTGTCAGCTGATTTTAGTCAATTAGGAAATGAGATAGAGAAACTAGAGAAATGTGGAGCAGATATGATCCATGTAGATGTTATGGATGGTCATTTTGTTCCTAATTTAACAATTGGCCCTCCAGTTATTAAAGCTTTAAAAAAATACTCTTCATTAATATTTGATGTTCATTTGATGATTTCACCTGTTCATAAATATATTGAAGCATATTCAGATGCAGGAGCAGATATAATTACAATACACCCAGAAGCAACTGATAATTTAAAATCATCAATTTTAAAAATTAAAGAATTGAATAAAAAAGTTGGTGTGTCTCTTAACCCTAAAACTAAAACCGATGTAATTATAGATTTTTTAGATCAAATAGATTTAGTACTTATTATGAGTGTTAATCCAGGATTTGGTGGACAAAAATTTATGCCAGAAGTTTTAGATAAAATAAGAGAATTGAAAAAGATACAAAATAATAAAAAACTTAATTTTGATATTGAAATTGATGGTGGAATAAACTTTGAAAATTCTCAGATGGCAATTGAAGCAGGTGCGAATATTTTAGTTTCTGGAACCACAATTTTTAAAAGCAATGATGGAGATATTAAAAAGAATATTGAATTATTAAAATCAAAGTAATTTCATGATTTATGTAAATCAATTTGTCTTAAATATTATTAATCAATTAAGAAAATTTTATCTAAGATCTAATTTTTATGATCAAAAAATTTCTAAGACAAATAATGAAAATATAATTTACAAGCCCAGCCCACATTTACTGTCATCTCTAATTAAATATCAAAAGAAAAAAAAAAGAATTGAAGATTTTTCTTTAGATGAAATTTGGAATCGTAACAATATAAACGATAAAGATTTTAAACAGTTAAATAGTTTTTATTGGCTTTTTAGTCTAGATCTAAAATCTTCAAAACAAAAAAACACAATTGGTTATTAAAAATTGGATTGATTTTAATCAAAAGTATAACGACGAAAGCTGGGACTTTGATTTAACCTCAAAAAGAATAATAGCATGGTTATCGTATCATAGTCTTACATTTGAGGAAGGTAGCATAGAATATAAAAAAAAATTTAATACGATAATTCAAAAACAAACAAATCATTTAATTAATGAAATAAAAAGATCAGAACTAGTAGATGATAAGTTAATTGGTTGTGCATCTATAATTCTAGTAGGATTGTCTTATCAGGATGAGAAAAAATATCTTTCTTTCGGATTAAATCAATTAAAAAAAATTTCAAAAATTTCTTTGGATAATAATGGTTTTCCAAAATCAAGAAATATTAAACAATTAGTTTTTTATCTTAAATATTTTGTTTTAATAAGGGAATGGTTCAAAGAAGCTCAAATTAACATACCTGAACAAATTGATGAAACTATTTACCACCTAGGACAAGGTTATTCATTTATATGGCAAAATACTAACACCAATATCTTATATAATGGAAATAATATTTCAGATAACAGTGTATTTGATAATTATCTTAAAAGATTTGGTTATAAATTTAAAAATGAAAATCAAGATTTCGGTGGATATATTATTTTTAGAAATAAAAAAATATGTCTTACGATGGACACTGGTTCTTCACCCTATTCAGAATTTTCGAGAGATTATCAATCAGGAGCCTTATCTTTTGAGATTACATCTAATGGGAATAAATTAATTAGCAATTGTGGATACCATAAAACTGGTTTGAAACTAAACGAGTTATCAAAATCTTCTGCAGTACATAATACTCTTGTTCTCGATGATAATTCTTCCTGCAAGTTTTCAAAAGTTCAAAACTTTCTATTAATTAAAAAGGGTTTAAAAGTAATAAAAAAAAAAACAATTTTTGAACCAAATTACTGGAAAATAAGTGCAGCTCATGATGGTTACCAAAAAAAATATAATACAATTCATGAAAGAGATATTGAATTTTTTCCAAAACAAATGATTTTTGTTGGAACTGATAAAATAATTAAAAAAACTAATAATAATTATAAGTTTGATATACGTTTTCATATGGAACCAAATGTTAAATTAATGAAAACTCAGGATAATAAAACAATCTTAATTGAATTAGAAAATGAAGGATGGAGGTTTACATGTGATAATTACGATATAAATATTGATAATGGTTTATATTTCGGTATTAAAAATTTATACAAAGTTAATCAAAATATTTTGATTTCTGGTATTTCAAGTACTCAAAATGAAAGAATTAAATGGGAAATAAAAAAAATATAATAAAAAAGATACGCACTGCATTAATTTCTGTATCGGATAAATCAAATTTAAATAATCTTTTGAAGGCTCTTAAAAAGAATAAAATTAAATTAATAAGTTCTGGTGGAACTTACAAAGCGATTAAAAAGCTTAAATTTAGTTGTATTGAAGTTTCGGATTTTAGTGAAAGTCCTGAGGTACTAGATGGAAGGGTAAAAACTTTACATCCTAAAATTCACGCAGGTATTTTAAATAAAAGAAACAATAAATCTCATTTAAAAGAGATGAAAAATAATAATTTTGAAAATATTGATTTAGTTATAGTTAACTTTTATCCATTCGAAAAAACTATTAATTCAACTCAAAATCATAAAAAAAATTATAGAAAATATTGATATTGGTGGGCCGACAATGGTGAGGGCAGCTGCAAAGAATTATAATGACGTTACTGTAATTACATCTCCAGATCAATATCTAGATTTAATAAATGAATTGAAAATTGGTAAAGGATCAACCTCATTAGATTTTAGATATAAAATGTCTCAATTAGCTTTTTCAGAAACTGCATATTACGACTCGGTAATATCGAATTACTTTAATAAAATTTCAAATATTCATTTTCCTCAAAAAAAAACTATTTACTCAAATTTAATTGAAAAATTAAGGTATGGTGAAAACCCTCATCAAGAAAGTGCTATTTACTCTCAAAACAAAAAATTAAAGATTAATAAAATTCATGGCAAGCAATTAAGTTATAATAATTACAATGATATATTTTCTGCTTTATCAATTTCGAAATCGTTGCCTAAGAATATTGGTACTGTAATTGTAAAACATGCAAACCCTTGTGGGGTTTCAATTAAAAAAAATAATTTAGAAAGCTATAGATCTGCTTTAAATTGTGATCCAACAAGTGCTTTTGGAGGAATTATTTCTTGCAATTTTAAAATTAAAAAAAACTTGGCTTTAGAACTCACAAAAGTTTTTCTTGAGGTAATTATAGCTAATGGTTTTGATAAAAATGCTCTTAAATTATTAAAAACAAAGAAAAACTTAAGACTCATTGATGCTTCAAGATTATCTTTTAATGAAATTATAAAAATTAACTCTGTAAATGATTCTTTTCTAATTCAGACAGAGGATAATAAAATATTTTCAAAGAAAGACTTTAAAATTGTTTCGAAAAGGAAACCAACTAAATTACAATTTGATAACTTATTATTTGCTTTTAACATTTGTCGTTTTGTAAAATCTAATGCCATTGTATTGGCAAGCAATAAAACCACTTTAGGTATTGGATCTGGCCAACCAAGTAGACTTGATAGCTGTCAAATTGCTATTAATAAAATGAAAAAATTTACTTCTCCGAAAGATGAAATTGTTGCTGCCTCAGATGCTTTTTTTCCATTTATAGATGGAATTGAAAAATTAGTTCAATCTGGAGTTACGGCCGTTATTCAACCTTCGGGATCAATAAGAGATAAAGAAATTATAAAATTTGCTAATTTAACTAACACTGTGTTAGTTTTTTCCAAAACAAGACATTTTAAACATTAATTATTTTATCAATTTTTGCTGCTAAAATAAAATCATTCTCTGATAAACCTTCAATTGAATGTGTTGTGATATTTATTTTTGCATAACCCCAACCAAAGAAAATATCAGGGTGATGTGATTCTTCCTCAGATATTTTTCCAACCTCATTTACAAATTTTTGACTTTCTAAAAAATTTTTAAACTTAAAATTCTTTTCTAATAAATAAACATTAGTTTTGTTTTTAATAACATCCCAACCATCTACCTTTTTTTGATATTTATGTATTTCCGAAATATCAAAAGCTTTAACTCCACCTTCACATGGAACACATTTTTTTTTAATTAAATCATTCATAAATTAGTTGGAGCGGGCAAAGGGGGTCGAACCCTCGACCTTCTCGTTGGCAACGAGACGCTCTACCACTGAGCTATGCCCGCTTATAAACTATTTATTGATAGCGATTTTTTTTATTATAGGCAATAAGAAAAATATAAAACCCAAATTAATTATTATTTAACCAACTATATTTTTTAAGATACTTATTTAACATTCCTTTGTATGCTTCATATTTGCTTAAATCATATTTTTGCACTGCACTTCTTATTTGGTTAATACTTGCTGTATTTGTAAATAAATCATCTCTTTTATAAAAATCTAAACATTTTTCATCCCATCTTAAATTACAAAATTTATAAATTTCCATAGCAGAATTTTTAGGGTCATTTGAAAATTCCTCAAGAGATATTGAAAAGATTTTATCTGAGTATTTTTGTTTAAAATAATTAATCGTAGAGAAATAATTATCAAAATACAAAAGAATATTTTCTAGTGAATGCGACCATGAAATATTTGATAAAAATTGTTTATAAATTGCAAAAGTATTATCAATAATATTTCTATAAGGATTTATAAATTTTGCATTTGGATAAATATTTAATATTAATTCGATATAATAAAAATTTTCTAGAGATTTTTCGGAAAAATAAATATCATTATTTTTATTAATAATGAGGTTATCAATCGAACCTATTAATTTTTTGGCAGTCAGATTATAGTCGATGATAATTTTTTTTTTATTATCAATTAATTTAAGAAAATCTCTATTGGTATTTAAAAATGCCCAATTTACTAAATTTGTTTCACCTAAATTTTCAACTTTATCTTTTCCAGAAGAAATGATTGATTCTATTAAAGTTGAGCCACATCTTGGTAAACCAATTATAAAAATTGGATAAAAATTTTTTGTATTATCTGTATTTGCATATTTTTTTTTAAACTCTATCTTATTAAATTTTTTTGGAATAATTTTTAGCCAATATTCATTTAATTGAATATTTTTTTTTTCATTAGATCTAAAAGACAGTTTATTAGCACTAGACAATAAATTAATTTCATCTTTAAAATTTTTTTTCTTTTTTTCATTTTCTGCAATCAGAAAATAACATGATGCCATATCAAAATGATTTAATTTATTATCATTAATTATTTTTTTTAAAAATGAAATTTTTTCTTCATTAATTATTGTTTTATCTAAACTCGCTAAATTAAATAAGATGCCAATTTTTTTTGGATTTTTAATTAATATTTTTTTATAAAATGATATAGCTTCCTTTTTCTTGCCCAAGTTATGATATAATATTGCTAAATTAAAAATAGCAGTCTCATTATTTTTATCTAATTTTTCTGACTCTAGGTAACTTTTTTCAGAATTTTTAAAGTCTCTTTTTTTTAGATAAACATTTCCTAACAAATTAAATATGTTTGAATTTGATCTATCTTCTTTTAAATACTTTAATAAATAGTTTTCTGCATTTTCAAATTCATTAATCTTATAATATATATCTGATATTAAAACATATAGGTTCATTTTGAGCTTTATATCTAAATTAAAATTTTCAAAAACTTTCAATAGACAAGATTTTGCTTCAAAGTAACTTTTCTTTGAATAGAGTTCTTTTGCCTCAAGAATTAGATTTTTTGTATTATCCATTTAATGTTATACTTAAAATAAAATACTAGATAAAACATGAACAACCTACCAAAAAAAATACCTATTTTTCCTTTGAGTGATTTTATTATTTTTCCTAAAACAACAGTTCCTTTAAATATTTTTGAACCAAGATATTTGGACATGGTTAATGATAGTATGAAATCAGATAAATTTATTGGTATGGTTCAACCAAAAAGTAAGAAAGATAATTTAGAGGATCTTCACAAGATCGGTTGTTTGGGAAAAATTACGAGCTTTAAAGAAACCCAAAATGATAGACTTTTAATCGAACTAAGGGGAGTCATTAGATTTAAAATTGTTAAAGAAATCTCATCAAATAAAAAGTATCGTGAATGTGAAATTTCTTTTCAAGATTATTTACATGATCTTAATGATAAAAAAGAAAAACTAAAATTTTCTGATCTCGAATTAATTTTTAAAGATTTAAAAGACTTATTTGAAAAAAAAGGATTTATAATTAACTGGAAAGAATTAGAAAAACAAAACTTAGATGAGACCATTAACGCGCTCGCGATGGCTTCTCCTTTTACTCTTGAAGAAAAACAAGTTTTACTTGAAACAAAAAATTTAGATGTCAGAAAAACTAAAATTTCTGAAATTTTAGCTACTTATACATTTGATCAATATAATAATACAACAATTCAATAATTTTATATAACTAATCCTTTGTCTGCTAAGTTTGTAAAAAATTTATTAAAATATTTATTTTTTCCTACAATCTGAACTGACTTACTTAAAATTTTATTTTTTGTTTTACTTTCAAAATTAAAAAACTCATAAAAGAAATCTATTCCATGAGAAAAAAGATAATTTTTATGTTTATTTTTATTTTCAAAATTAGAACAAATTTGATTATTAATATCTAATCCATGTCGTAAATTAAATTTGACCAAATTCAACAAAATATTAATATCTCTAATTGTCATATTAAATCCTTGTCCTGCCAATGGATGAAGCTTATGCAATAGATCTCCAAATGCCAGTATATTTTTATAATGATAGGTTCTTAAATTTGAACCTTTCAATTCAAAACTAGATATTGGATTTATTTTTTTTATTTTATATTTAATATTATATTTTTTTAATTCATCAGATAAATCTATCTCTTTTAACTTTCTTACAGAATAAACAACTGATGTTTTTTCCTTTGAAATAGGTAAAAAAGCTAAGGGTCCTTTTTTTGTAAAAACTTGAACCGCTGTATTGTTATCTATTTTTTCATGTTCAATAACAGACGTGAAAGCTAGACTATTATAATTTTTTTCTATCTTTTTAAAAAAATATTTTTTTGAAAAAAAACTTTTAATGTCACAATTTATTACCAATTTATAATTTTCAGGATTGATATTTTTACAATTTTTTTTTTTCTTAAAAAGAATATTATTTAACAATGATTGCTCAAGTAAATTATATAAGTCATAATTTTTAATAACTGAAAAAAGTTCTTTACCCTCATTTTCAAAATTTAATATCTTTTCTTTTTTTAAATTTTCACTATAAATTTCAATTTTATTTACTTTCCATAATAATTTTTGGATATTGAGAATATTGTTATTATAAAAATTTACATTTGCTTTTGAAATACCAAGAGTTCTTGATTTATTAATAATTTTTAAATTTTTGTTTGAATATACGTCTACGTATATGCCTTCATTTGTTAGAGCTTTCGCTAAAGTTAAGCTTACAATTCCATCACCAATTATACATACTTTCATAATATTTTTAATTTTAACAATAAAAATTAGATGATACAAAGTGTTAAATTTGATTCATTGAATATGGATATAAAAAAAAATAGCTAATAGTGCATTTACTTTTGTTATTAAAAGATTGATCGAAATAAGTGGCGTAATTTTTTCTTTTTTTGGAATTTTGTTATTTGTTGCATTAATATCTTATTCACCTAATGACCCTAATTTCATTTTTCCAGAGAATACTGAAATTGAAAATTTCATTGGTTTTAGAGGAAGTTATATAGCTGATCTGTTCTTCCAATCTATTGGATTAATATCATACCTTGTTCCTTTCACTCTTATTTTCACAGGAATTCTAATTTTTAAAAAAAAAGAATTTTTTTTATTTATTGAAAATACATTTTACATTATTCCCTATTGTTTATTCGGTTCTTCTTTTTTCAGATATTTTTACAGTGATAATTTCCAATTATATATTAATGGAAATGGTGGATTTGTTGGTAATTATTTCAACGATTTATTTTTAAATAAATTGGGTAACACTTTTGAAATTTTTTTGTACTATTTTTTACTCATTTTAATTATTTCATTTTTTTTAATAAGTATTAATTTTAATTATAAAACTTTTTACTTTTTTTTAAAAAATGTATATTCATATTTGTTCCAGCCTAAAGATAAAAATTATACTAATAAGAATGAAATAATTAGTGAATATATTCCTCAAGATGAAATTAAAAATCTTATTCAAGAAGATTTGCCTTTTATAAAAGCTGACAAAAGCTCCGAAAAAAATAAAAAAATTTTTAGTTTACCTTCTTTAGATTTAGTAAAATTACCATCTAAAAAAGAAAATAAAAGATCAGACAATAATGAAAATAATGATTCAACTTTTTTAGAAAAAATTCTTTTGGATTTTGGAGTTAATGGAAATATAAAAAAAGTAAGTCGAGGACCCGTTGTAACCCTCAATGAATTTGAACCTGCTGCTGGTGTCAAAGTTTCAAAAATAATAAATCTTTCTGATGACATAGCTAGAAATACTAGTTCGGAGTCTGCTCGTATAGCAATTATTCCTGGAAGTAACACTGTGGGAATAGAATTACCGAATCTATCCAGAGAAAATGTATATTTGAGTGAAATTTTAAATAACCAAAACTTTAAAAAAAGAGAGATCAAGTTACCAATCGCTTTAGGTAAAAATATTTCAGGAACATCAATTATTGGCGACCTGGCTTCAATGCCACATTTGCTAATAGCTGGAACAACTGGTTCAGGAAAATCAGTTTGTATAAATACGATTATTCTTTCTTTACTTTACAGGCATACCCCTGAAAAATGTAAATTTATTTTAATTGATCCAAAAATGCTTGAACTTTCCACTTACGAAGGAATTCCTCATTTACTTTGTCCTGTCATTACTGAGGCCAAAAAGGCAGCCTCTGTGCTAGGTTGGGTCGTTAAAGAGATGGAGAGTAGATATAGACTTATGACTAAAGAGGGAGTTAGAAATATTGATAGCTACAATGCAAAACATAAACTTCCAATGCCTTATATAGTTGTTGTAGTAGATGAGATGTCGGATTTAATGTTAGTTGCTGGAAAAGAAATAGAAAATTATATCCAAAAACTATCTCAGATGGCACGTGCCGCTGGTATTCATATTATCATGGCCACACAAAGACCGAGTGTCGACGTAATAACTGGAACAATCAAAGCAAATTTTCCAACTCGAATTTCTTTCCAAGTTACATCTAAAATAGATAGTAGAACAATATTAGGAGAACAAGGAGCTGAACAACTATTAGGAAAAGGAGATATGCTTTATATGTCATCAGCTAATCGTATAATTAGAATCCATGCTCCTTTTGTCTCAGATAATGAAATTGAAAAAATTAATAATTTTTTGAGATCTCAAGCTGAGCCAGATTATGTAGATGAAATACTTAATTTTGTTGATGAGAAAGAAATAAATGAAAATTCTAAAAATCAAGGTGATAAAGATGAGCTTTACGAAACAGCTATTGAAATTATTAAATCAGAGGGTAAAGCGTCAACATCGTTTTTACAAAGAAAACTACAGATTGGATATAATCGAGCAGCAAGAATAATAGATATGATGGAAGCAAATGGCGTTGTAAGTAAGGCTAATCATGTTGGTAAGCGCGATGTACTTTAATAAAAAAATATTATTTATATTTTTAATATTTCTAATAACTGATGCTTCAGCTGCAATTAAGGATGAAATAATAAAAAATTTGCAGAATATTGAGAATCTATCGTTTGATTTTGAACAAAATGTTAATGGTAAAATAGAAAATGGCAATTGTACAATCAGATATCCAAAAAAAATTTTGTGTAATTATAATTTAAAAAATAAAAAAAAATTAGTATCTAATGGAAGATCCTTAGTAATTAAAACTTTGAATAGTTATTACATTTATCCCCTAGAAAAAACACCTTTAAATTTAATCCTCGACAAAGATTTTTTATTGAAAAAAATACAAAATTTAAATGGGAGAGAAATTGATAAAAAATTTATTAATTATAGGTTTTTAGAAAGTGAAAATGAAATAAATCTTTTTTTCGATAAAGATACATTCAATTTAATAGGATGGCAAACATTAGATATTTATCAAAATTTAAGTATTACTTATCTTAATTCTATAATAAAAAACAAAAAACTAGAAAAAAATTTTTTTAAACTACCTACAAGAAATTAGTTTAAATTGTAATTGTTTCTTTTTTAAAAATTCTCATTCCCCTTGAGATATAATTATTTAACGCATTTTTATGGTCTAAAGAGCACGTATGTACCCAAACTCTTTTAGGTTTTTCTAGAAATGATTTTTTAATTGCTGAAGATAATAAAAGAGAACCTAATTTTTTATTTTGATACTCTTCTAAAAGCCCAAGATACGCTATTTCAATTTCATCTTGATGAATTATAAGTTCAAAATAACCCACTAGATCGTTTTGATTTTTTAAAACATAAGTTTTAACTTTTTTATCTTTGGCGTATCTTATCCACTGTTTTTCTGTCCATATTAATCTATCGACCCAATTATGATTTTTACCAACATTTTTATAAAAAAATTTATTAAGTTGATAATCTGCTGGTTCTATTAATTGGATTGAGTGTCTTTCATTTTCAATGTTAGATTCTTTAAGATCTTTAATTGAATTAATTTCTAGGTAGTTTCTTTCAATTTTTTTATTCACTCAACCATCTTACCAATTTTTTCACCTCCAAATAAATGGAAATGTAAATGAGGCACTTCTTGACCTCCATCTTCACCAACATTTGCTAAAGCTCTATAACCTTTGCCATTGTGAATTGAAATCCCTAATTTTTTTGCGACTATATTAATCCCTTTTATCAAACCAATTATCTCTTCGGCTGAAGCATTTGAACTAAAATCATCTAGATTAACATACTTTCCTCTTGGAATAACTAATGCATGGATCTTTTTTTGAGGATTTATATCATAAAATGATAAAATATAATCATCTTCATAAATTTTTTGGCAAGGTATTTCATTTCTTAAAATTTTAGCAAATATATTATTATCATTATAATTCATAAAATTATTATACAATCATTAATTAATCTTTCTCAATAAAAATTATTTCAGAAATATTAATTTTATTTTGAATATAATTACCTTTTTCCAAAAAAACATTTTTGATAGATTTATTTAATATATCTACTTCATTATTTGATAAATATTTAACTTTTTCAAACTGATTATTTTTTATTGATAAAATAATTTCTTTTGATCCATAGCTCAGATTATCTGGATTTAAATGTGGGGCAGATAAATATTGTGAACTATCTTCAATTACATAAATACCATTTTTTTTAATTTTTTTAAAAAAAACATTTAGAGAAATTATTTGATCTCTTACATTATGACTTCCATCATCAATAATGATATCAAACTCTTGGTTTAAATAATTACAAAGATTATTTAAAACTTCATTAGATTGAGTATCGATGTATATTGATCTAATATTTTTTGAAAATATTTGTATTTGAAAAGGATTTATATCAACACAGGTAATTAAGGGTTTATTAAAATAATAATAAAAACTAGCTGTCGCGGCACCTCTCAAGCTTCCTATTTCCAAAATATTTAAATTTTCTTTATTCTTAAATTTTTGAAAATATTTTTCATAAAAAGGCGAGTAATTATGTCCATCAATTACTTGATTATTAATCATAAATTTAGACGCTTTATCTGAATTGAAATTTTTGAATAATTCATCAAAATCCATATTTTTTAAAATTTTATCATCTTTTTTTTTACTTAAATTGATTTTTTTTAAAAGAAAAGTTTCACGCAACTTATTTAGAATAAATTTATAAGGATAATTAAAAATTTTCCTAAAGGCTTTAAAATATTTTTTTTTTTTAATATCTGCTTTAATTACTTGATTATAAGAAAAGAAAAAATCCTTTAAATTCATTTGGTAATTAATAAAAATTTTCTAAATTATTTTTTTCTCTTTGATAATTCATTCATTACCTCTTCTATCTTAATGTTGTTTGCCTCAAGATATATTGCTAAATGATAAAAAACGTCTGCTGCTTCATGAATTTTGTTTGTGTCTTTTTCTACAGCTTCTATTAATTCATTTATTTCTTCTAAAACTTTTTCTTTGCTAAGTAATTTATCACTAAGTAATTTATTTGTATATGAACCTTCAATAGGTTTATCTTTTCTTTCTCGAGCTAATTTTATTAAATCTTCAAATATATTCATAATTATTTATCTTTTGATAATAATGCTTCAAGTTTCTCCTCAGTTTTTGCCATTGCCCTACAGTAAATTTTCTATGAGGATTTTTTGGAAATAACATATTATTAGCTGGCATGAAGGCATAATTAATCCATTTTTCTGTTCCCTCAGTAAATGTCATTTTTTGTTTTGTTAATTCTGTTCGAACACTTCCAAAATGATGAGTGCAATCATTTTGTAATTCTTTTTTCTTACATTTAGAATAATCTGCAGTAAAAGAATAAAAAGTTTTTCCATTATAGGCAAAATCCTCAGCTCCAATAACTTCTGCCATAGCACCATTATTGACTTTTACATTCATTGAAAGCTTATTTGGATAACCCGGAAATGGAACCTTATCTGGTTTTAATTTCACATCTTTACCAATTATTGAACTTTGAATGTTGGTATATCTCTCAAGATCACCCACTTTATGATAAGTCTTTGCCCATTCTTTATGAAGATTTGCTGCAGTTTGATACCAACTTTCTTCAGCTAGTAGTGGTTTAAATATAAAAAAAAAAATTAAGATAAATAAAAATTTTAATTTAGTTTTTATCATAGTTCTAACTCAAATTCTAACAGGTATTCCTTTCGCATCCAAATATTCTTTAGCTTCTTGCACCGAATATTTACCATAATGAAATATAGTGGCCGCTAAAACTGCACTGGCTTTACCTAGCTTAATTCCATCTACTAAATGATCTAAATTACCAACACCTCCAGATGCTATTACTGGAATATTTACTTGAGATGAAATTTTTGACATTAAATCAATATCATACCCAATCTGCGTTCCATCTCTATCCATAGAAGTTATGAGCAACTCACCTGCTCCATTCTCTTCCATTTCTTTAGCATATTTTAATGCATCAATCCCACTATTATTTCTACCCCCATGAGTAAATACTTCCCATTTATCTCCATCTTTTTTTGCATCAATTGCAACTACAATACATTGGGATCCAAATTTTTTTGAACTATCAATAACAACTTTTGAATTTTCTACTGCAGCTGTATTTATTGAAACTTTGTCTGCCCCACAATTAAGTAATTTATTTATATCTTCTGTGCTTCTAATGCCACCACCAACAGTTAAAGGGACAAAGCATTTCTTTGATGTTTTCTTTATAACATCATAGATAATTTTTCTATTTTCATTAGAAGCCGTTATATCAAGAAAGCAAATTTCGTCTGCCCCACCATCGCTGTAAATTTTTGCTTGTTCTACAGGATCACCAGCATCTTTAAGATCAACAAAGTTAATCCCCTTAACAACACGACCATTCTTAACATCTAAACATGGAATTATTCTATTTTTAAGCATCTTCTTTCACTAATTCTTCTAATTTAATATCACCATCATAGATAGCTTTACCAACTATTATACCTTCAGCATTTTTTAAATTCTTTGCTTTTAAAATATCATCTATTGATGAAACTCCACCTGATATAACTACAGGACAATTAGATATTTCAGCAATTTTTAATGTTTCATCAAAGTTTGGGCTTTGTTTCATACCATCTCTATTAATATCAGTATAAATCAATCTACTGAAACCATAATCGTTAACCTCTTTTAAATAATCTAAAGCTAATTGATTAGATTTTTCTTTCCATCCTGACACCGATAAATATCCATCTTTAGCATCTAAACCTAAAGCAATTTTATTAGGAAATTTTTCACAAGCTTCTTTTAAAAAAAATTTATCCTTAATAGCGGCGCTACCTAAAATAATTTTTTCTACACCAGTATTGATATATTTTTGAATACTATGAAGATTTCTAATACCACCACCTACCTCAACCTTTAAGTCAAATTTGCCAACTATTTCTTGGATAATATTAAGATTAACTGTTTCACCAGTTAAAGCTCCATCTAAATCAACTATATGTAAATTTTTAAATCCATGATCTTTATATTTTCCTGCTTGATCAACTGGAGACATTTCATACTCAGTTTTATTATCAAAATCTCCCTTAACTAACCTCACACACTTTTTATCTTTAATATCTATAGCTGGAAATATCTTCATGATAATTCGTAAACTTCCCAATTAGTTTTTTTTGATAATTTTTCATATAAAGATTTTGCTGTAATGTTGTCATCTCGTGTAATCCATCTCACTAAATTCCAATTATTTTGACTTGATATTGCTTTTAATTCTTTAATTATTTTTTCACCAATTCCATTTCTCCTATGTTTTGGGTCAACATACAAGTCATCTAAAAATCCAATGTATTTTCCTCTTAATGGACTCGGCATTTTTCTATAATGAGCTATTCCAATAATCTTATTGTCTTGCTCATAAGCTAAACCAGAAACATCATGATTTTTATCATGAATCCATTCCCAAACAGTTTTTAAAATTTTATCATTCATTTCAACTTTATAAAAATCAGCGTAACCTCTATATAATGCCTCCCACTCATCTTTGTCATCTAATCTTATTTCTCTGATCATAAGTTTAAAAAATTTTTTATTATTTGTAATCCTAACTTATCGCTCTTCTCAGGATGAAACTGAGTTCCAAAAATATTTTCTTTTTCAACAGAACAAACAATATTTGATGAATAATCTGTTGTAGATGAAATAACATTTTTATCTTTTGGAATAAATTCATAACTATGAACAAAATACATGTGGGAATTATTTTCTATATTTTTAAAAATTTTACTTTCCTTAACAATATTAATTTGGTTCCAACCAATATGAGGAAGTTTAAATTTTCTGTTTTGATTATCTATTTTCAAAACTTTACCTGAAATCCACCCTAACCCTTTAGTTTCAGTTTCTTCATAACCGATATCAGCAAACATTTGTAACCCAACACATATTCCAAGAAGAGGTTTTTTATAGGTTATTGCAAATTCATTAAGTGTATCTGTAAGACCATCTATTTTGTTTAAAGCATCTACGCAGCTTTTAAACGAGCCCTGTCCCGGCAAAACTACTTTATCGCTTGATTTAATTTTATTTAAATCCGAAGTAACTTCAATATTTACTTTATCTTGAGCAACTTCTTTAAAAGAATTTATCACCGAGCTTATATTACCCGAATTATAATCAACTATTGTAACGTCCATTAAACTTATAAAGAACCTTTAGTAGAAGGAATTGATTTTTTATTCCTTAGGTCCATTTCCAATGCGGTTCTTAAAGACCTTGCTAATCCTTTAAAACAAGACTCAATAATGTGGTGACTATTATCACCATAAATATTTTCAACATGTAAAGTAATTCCAGCAGCTTGTGAAAATGCCTGAAACCATTCTTTAAACAATTCTGTATCCATTTCTCCAAGTTTTTCTACTTTAAGCTTAACTTTCCAAATCAAATACGGTCTATTAGATACATCTATTGCAACTCTGGTTAATGTTTCGTCCATAGGAATCATTGCATGTGCATATCTTTTAATTCCAACGAATTTTTTTGAGGCTTTTTTTAAAGCTTCTCCAATCGCAATACCTGTATCTTCAGTAGTGTGATGTAAATCAATATGAGTGTCACCCTTAGCTTTTATATTCATGTCTATTGATGAATGCTTGGATAGTTGTTCAAGCATGTGATTTAGAAAACCTATTCCTGTGTCAATTTTGTATTTACCATTACCATCAATGTTTAAATCAACACTGATACTAGTCTCTTTTGTTTTTCTGCTTATTTTACCTTTACGCTTCATAATTTAAAAGAGGTATACATATATTATGCAATTATGGCAATAATACTAAACTTGGTCTTGAACTATCAAATTTAATATCCATTTATAAGCTATGACAACGATTGTACTAGTTAGAAAAAACAATGAAGTAGTAGTTGCGGGTGACGGTCAAGTAAGTATGGGTAACACTGTGGTAAAAAGCACTGCATCAAAAGTTAGAAAAATTGAAAAAAGAGATGTTGTAGCAGGATTTGCTGGATCTACAGCAGATGCATTAACATTATTTGAAAGATTGGAAGCTAAAATAGAAAAGCATGCAGGTAATTTGTCTAGAGCTGCTGTTGAATTAGCAAAAGATTGGAGAACAGATAAATACTTAAGAAGACTTGAAGCATTGATGGCGATTGGAGACAAAGAAAATAGTTATATTATATCAGGAACAGGAGATGTATTAGAACCAGAAGGCGATATAATTGGAATAGGTTCTGGGGGAAATTATGCTTTAGCTGCTGGGAAAGTGCTAATGGATACAGATTTGAATGCGGAACAAGTTGCTAAAAAAGCAATTGAAGTTGCTTCTGAGATTTGTGTGTTTACCAATAACAATATTAAAGTTGAAAAAATATAATGGAAAAATCTAACGTAACTCCTCTAAAACCTAAAAATAAAAATGATGAGAAAGATGAATCCTTAGTCAGTTCATTATCACCAAGAGAAATTGTTTCTGAATTAGATAGATTTGTAGTTGGTCAAAATAAAGCAAAAAGAGCTGTTGCAGTTGCTTTAAGAAATAGGTGGAGAAGACAAGCTTTAAAAGGTGAAATGAAAAATGAAGTTTTACCTAAAAATATTCTAATGATTGGACCAACGGGGGTAGGAAAGACCGAAATTTCAAGAAGATTATCAAAATTAGCTGAAGCCCCATTCGTTAAGGTTGAGGCTACAAGATTTACTGAAGTTGGTTACGTAGGTAGAGATGTTGAACAAATTGTTAGAGATTTAATTGAAATTGCTATTTCAATGGAAAAAGTAAAAAAAAGAAAAGAAGTTTTTGCTCAAGCACAAAAACTAGCTGAAGAAAAAGTTTTAGACGCTCTTGTTGGGAAAAAAGCAAGCTTAGCAACTCGCGAAAGTTTTAGAAAAAGATTGAGAAACGGAGATCTAGACAACAATGAGATTGAAATAGCAGTTAGTGATAGTGGATCAAATAATACCTCTTTTGAAATTCCAGGAATGCCTGGAGCGAATGTAGGTATGATTAATATTGGAGAAATGCTTGGTAAATCTATGGGAGCAAAAGAAAAAAAGAAAAAAATGTCAGTAAAAGAATCTCACGAAATTTTAATTAACGATGAGTCAGATAAATTAATCGAACAAGATAAAATTATCAAAGCTGCAAAAATTTCTACTGAAAATAATGGAATAGTTTTTTTAGATGAAATCGATAAAATATCTGGGCGAACAGATAGAGTTGGTGGCGATGTTTCCAGAGAAGGTGTACAAAGAGATTTGCTTCCACTAATTGAAGGTACGACTGTAAATACAAAATATGGACCAATAAAAACTGACCATATTTTATTTATCGCCTCTGGAGCCTTTCAACTTGCTAAACCATCAGATTTACTTCCTGAATTACAAGGGAGACTTCCGATAAGAGTTGAGTTGGAAGCATTAACTAGCGAAGATTTTAAGAGAATTTTAAAAGAACCTGATTTTAGTTTAATTAAACAATATGTTGCTTTACTAAAAACTGAGAATGTTGAACTTGAATTCTCAGATGATGGCATTGATACAATTGCAAAAATCGCATCTGAAGTAAATGCCACTGTAGAAAATATAGGTGCAAGAAGATTACATACTATTATAGAAAAAATATTAGATGAAATTAGCTTTACAGCTACTGATCGATCTGGTGAAAAAATAATTATAAATAAAGAATATATCAATAAAAACTTAGACAACTTAGTTAAAGATACTGATTTATCTAAATTTATTTTATAAGTTTCTTTTTAATAAAGATATAAAAAGCACCATCTCCTCCATCTTCTATATTGGCATTTTTAATTTCTATTATCATTTTCATTAATTCTTTATTGTTCTTTATATATTCTGGGACTGAGTATTTAAGGATGCCATAATCTTTTGAGACATAAGGGTTCTTTTCATTTTGTGAATGAAGTCCCTTTCCGGTAACAATAATTAATTTATTTACTCCTTGGTTATATGCAGCATTAATTAACTCGTAAATTTTATCATTTGCATCATTTA
The DNA here is from genome assembly GCA_014654035.1 of Pelagibacterales bacterium SAG-MED19. Taxonomy (GTDB): domain Bacteria; phylum Pseudomonadota; class Alphaproteobacteria; order Pelagibacterales; family Pelagibacteraceae; genus Pelagibacter. Next base: position 9,209 of record JACWDQ010000009.1, on the reverse strand, counting down.
GAGAAAAACCATGAAGATCAAATGAGTTAATTATATATTCTTTCTTTAATGAAGATTTTTTATCTTTATCTGGTAATTTTTCGTTATTAGATAAAAATTTATTCCAATCTTTTTTATCTTTGTCTGAAATTTTACTATTCAATTATGTTAAAATATCTACTAATTGCCAATTGGGATTATTTGATCTCGTATCTCTTGAAAAAACCCAGGTATCATATATCTTTTTTATTTTATCAGGTGAACCAGATATAATTTTCTTATCCTTGTCTTTAATACAAGTTATTACCTCCGCAACAAAAGCTACTGTCACTTGAAGTATACTGTTGTTTTTTTTATGTTCTTTAATGTCAGCAGAATTGACCCCAATAAATGTAATTTCAGCGAAGTGGCCTCTTTTATTTCTTTCTTTAAGCGCTTCATTAAATTGATCTTGTATTTTTTTACTCAAAAGCGGTTTACTTTTTAAAAGTTTATTATCATCATCACTAAAATCTGTAATTATAGTCTCATAAGCAATTGTGGCACCTTTTAAAAATTCTTTTTGAGCTTCCTCATCAAATTTATCAGATTGCTTTATTTTTGTTTCAGGCTGAACATTTTTAAGTATTTCTTGAAATTGGGGTGGAGCTTTACCTTCAAAGCCAGATCTTTTTCCTAAAATTCCTCTTAATCTTAAAAAGATAAATCCTGCAATCATTGCTAAAAGAATGATATCTATGTATTCAAAACTATAATTCATATAAACTTAACTTAATTACTATGTTGATTAATTTCAACTAGCAATTACATTAAAGACAAATGAACACACTATTACTAACTATTATTTTAGTTCCAATTATTGAAATATATCTTTTTATAAAGATAGGCTCACAGATTGGTGCATTTAACACTATTTCTCTAATATTTATTACAGCCATTATTGGAGTATTTTATGCAAGATACGAAGGTCTGAACACACTTAAATCTGGTTTTTCACAATTGGTAAAAAATGAATTGCCAGCTTATGAAATTATATCAGGTGCCGCGATTGCGGTTGCTGCTTTGTTATTAATAATACCTGGTTTTGCAACTGATTTTTTAGGTTTCCTAATTATTTTTCCACTTACAAGAAAATTAATTTTTGCAAAATTTTCTAATAAATTAAAAAAAAAGACGCCACCAACTAAACCATATATAGATGGAGAATTTGAAGATATAGAAGATGACAATGAACGAAAATTATAAAATTCTAGGAAAATATATAAAAGATATGTCTAGTGAAACACCCGACGTAGAAACTTATTTATTTGTGAAAGAATACATTTCAAAATATCAACTTAATATAGATATCACTTCAAAAGCTCTAAAAAATAAACTTATCGAAATTAATACAACGCTGAAATTTGAGGATAAGGATGAAAATAGTAAAAAATCTTATTTTGAAATAGTTTTTGCGACAATAATTAAAGTAAATGAAAATATTAAAGAAAAAAAGGATTTAGAAAAAATTATTCTTTGTGATGTTCAAAAAGAAATTTACCCAGACCTAGAAACTTCATTTATAAATTTACTGCATAATTCTGGGTATCCTGGAATTAAATTTGAAAAAAAGATCGATTTTGAAAAACTTTATAATCAAAGATTTAATTAAAAAAATTTTTTTTTAGATTATTTTTTAAATAATGGTTATGTTTTTCTTTTTCATTAGAAGAAGGTTTTATAACTTTTTTAAAATATAAAATCTTTTTTTCAGGATTAACTGATTTTACTTTATCTTGTACCTGGAAGTTTAAAGTTGGTTCTTTTTGGTCTATCAAATTAATATAAACCTTGGATAGCAGTTCACAATCAATTAACGCTGTGTGCTTATCTCTTTTTGAATTATCGACTCTGTATCTTTTACAAAGTGCATCTAAGCTTATTGAAGATCCTGGAAACTTATCTCTAGCCAAAGTTAAGGTATCCACAACTTTATTACTAATCGATTTTTTACCAAGTATTTTTAATTCATTATTTAAATGAGATAAGTCAAATTCAGAATTATGAATAACTAATTGTTTATCTCCTATAAAATCTAAAAATTGATCAACTACTTCACTAAATTTTTTTTGAGTTGATAAGAATTCATCTGTATACCCATGAACTTCCAAAGCTTTTTCAGAAACTTTTCTTTCAGGATTAAGATAACAATGAAATTTTTTTTTTGTAGAAATCAAATTATCAAGCTCTATGCATCCAATTTCAACTACTCGGTGCCCATCTTTTACTGATAATCCTGTTGTTTCTGTATCTAGTATTATTTCCTTCATTTTTCAATTCTGTTTAAAATATTTTTAACATATTTTGATATTGTTTTTTGAGTAAAATCATTTTTAATAACATATTGTGATTTTTTCTTTTTGTAATCAAGAGATAATTGAATATTTCTAAATTTCTTGATTAATTCTTTATTAAAATTTTTCCTTTTTTTCAGTCTTTTAGTAACTTCGGATTTCTTAGACTTAATAAATATTAAAATATCTTTTTTATTATTTATTTTGTTTTCTAATAAAAGGGGAATATCTAAAATAATGAACTTTTTATTTTTATTTTTTTTTAAAAAAGAAATCAATTTTTTTCTAACTTCTAAGTGAACTATTTGAATAATTCTTTTTAAATTTTTTTTATTACTTAATATTGCATCAGAAATTTCATATTTTTTTATTGGGAAAGAACTAAAATAGTTTGGTAAAATTTTTTTTAACTTTTTAAAAACTTTTTTATCTTTTTTATATAATTTACTAACTTCAAAATCAGCATCAAATACTGGATGTCCAAATTTCTTTGCTACGTAACTCTTACCAGATCCTATGTCTCCTAAAATTCCAATTCTAATCATTTTCCAATAATTGAAGAACTTTTTTATTAACTGATGGTAAGAGTCCATCCGACATATCGGGAGCTACTGTAAACAAACTAAAGGCTGCTTGTGCTTGATAAATAAACATCATTTTTCCATTCTCAATCTGATGGCCGCGCTTTTCAGCCTCCAAAAGAAAATTCGTTTTTCTAGGATTATAAATAACATCATAAAAAAACTTCCCTGATCCTATTTGATCATAATTTATTGGTATTTTCTCATTTTCTTTAAGACCCAAGCTTGTAGTATTTATAATCATATCAAAATTTTTTATATCTCCCCAATCTACAATTTCTAATTGGGGAAATGATTTTTTTAAATTTTCAGCTTTTTCTTTAGTTCTATTGCTCAACATAATAGTGGAAGGCTTCATTTCTTCTAAGGCATAAATAATTGAAGGTGTCACACCTCCGGCCCCTAAAATAAAAATTTTTTTTCCTTTTGCGCTATATTTAATTTGTTCTAATGAAAATTTAAATCCTAGAATATCTGTGTTTCTACCTACTATTTTATTTGAACCCGTAATACTATTTTTTTGTATGTAAATTGTATTTACCGATTGAGTTACTTCTGGGATTTCTATCTTGTCTAAAAAAGGTATAACTGATTTTTTAAACGGCACAGTAACATTAATACCCTCTATTTTACCATTTCTCATTTCTGAAATTATTCCCTCTATATCATTTTCTTCGATCTGTTTTTTTTCATAAACAGCATTGATATTATTTTCTTTAAACCAATAATTATGCAGTTTAGGCGACAATGAATGATCAATAGGATTCCCGATGACTAAATATTTTTTCATTTATAATTTTTTAGATATTCTTTTATTTTCATAATTGGTAAACCCATAATTGTATTTTCATCGCCCTTTATCTGAGAAAATAAATTTTTACCCTCCCCCTCTATTTGATACACATTATAAGCATATAATGCTTCATCAGAAATTTTTGATAGATAAGTTTCAAGATCTTTATTATCCATGTTTTTCATTGTTAATTCTGCTTTATCGGTATAATTCCAAATCATTGAGCCATTTTTTGAAATACAAACTGAACTAATTAAATTGTGTTTTTTTCCATTAAGTTTTTTTAAAATTTCTATAGCTTCTTCTCGCGTCTCAGGTTTTGATATTAGCTCTCCATTAAGGTCTATAACGCTGTCTGCTCCTAAAACCAAAAAATCAGTTTTTTTTTTGACTTACTTTATTTGCTTTTAATTCTGCTAAATTCTTTGAAATAACTTCTGGTAATGCTTTTTCTTTTAATAAACTTTTTTTAATAATTTCCTCATCTACATTAGAAGGTTCCACATAAGAAATGATATTGTTTTTATCAAGTATTTCTTTTCTTACCTTACTTTTAGATGCAAGAATTATTTCAACCATTCTGTTTGTAAATTTCGTAAATTTTAATTATTGATGCGGCAGTTTCTTCAACGGATTTTCTTGTGACATCTATTGTAGGCCATTTGTATTTTTTAAATGTTTCTCTTGCGTGATTAACTTCTTTTTTTATATTTTCTAAATTAGTATAAGATTTGTTTTCTGTTTCTTTTAATGAATTCATTCTATTTTTTCTGATATCCACAAGTCTTTCTGCCTCTGTATTAAGGCCTACAACGCAAGCCATTTGAGGGTTGTCTTTTAAAGCTTTAGGTATTGAACTTGCATTAATTAATGGAATGTTTGATGTTTTAAAGCCTTTGTTTGCCAAATAAATTGCGGTTGGTGTTTTGCTGGTTCTGCTTACGCCTAGCAAGATTATATCTGACTTGTTAAGTTCTTTTACAAGATTTCCATCGTCATGGTTCATGGTAAATTGTATTGCGGCTATTCTTTTGTAATATTCATCATTTAAAGCGTATTGACCACTTGGTTGATGTGATGCTTTTTGATTTAGAAGTTTTGAAAAACTTAAAATTAAATCTCCTAAAACTCCAAAGCAAGGAATTTTTTTATCTTCACTGGTGTTTGCTAAAAACTTTGCAAGATTACTATCAACTATTGAGTATAATATGATCGAATTAGAATTTTTTTCAGCCTCTGATAATATTTTAAATATTTGGTTTTCTGTTCTTGTGAAAGAATATGTGTGTATTTTATAGTCTATATTTTTAAATTGAGCTTTTATAGCAGTAAAGATTCTATCTAATGTTTCGCCTGTTGAGTCAGAAATTAGATAAATTTGAAAAAAATTGCTCATGTATTAAATGTTAGTAACTTTTTATTATTTAAATCATATTTGAATATTTTAACATTTTAAAATTAATGTTGTAAAACTAGAGTTTTATTAACATTATTAAACATCTGTATAAAATTTCTCTATCATTTCATGATTTTACTAAAAAGCTACAATTTTTCATATATATTTAAGAAATTTAAAGCTCTAAATGTTAATAAATTGTTTATAAAATGTTTACAAAATTTAATCTTCGTTATTCACAAACTATACTAATAATACAATCAATTATATTTAATTATTTATATGACTCTAATAGAACAAACAATAATTAACCATCAAACTAAAAATAATCCAATATGGATAATGAGACAAGCAGGTAGATATCTTCCTGAATTCAGAGAAATTAGAAAATTAAATACTGATTTTATTAAATTATGTTTAAATGAGAGTTTATCATCTGAAATAACACTCCAGCCTCTTAAAAGATTTGATTTAGATGCAGCAATAATTTTTTCAGACATATTAATGGTTCCTTATGGATTAAATCAACATGTTGAATTTAAAAAAAATTTTGGACCAATATTAGGAGAATTAAATTTAGATCAAATTTTAAAAATAGATGAAGTTGATTTCGTAAAAAAAATATATCCAGTTTATAAAGCAATAAATTCAGTGAGTAAAAATAATCTCACAAATGGTAAAAATACAATAGGATTTGTGGGGGCTCCATGGACACTGTTAGTTTACATGATAAATAGACAGTCTCCTAAAAAATCTTTAAAAAAGGATTTTTATAAAGATAATTTTTTATTAAATAGAATTTTGATAATTCTAGAAAAATTTTTAAAGTTACATATTAAAAATCAAGTAGACAATGGAGCTGAAATAATACAAATTTTTGATAGTTGGGCTGGATTATTAAATGAAAGAGATCTACCAAACTATATTTATATACCTACCTTAAATTTAGTGGAATTTACAAAATCTTTAAATGTGCCTGTAATTTGTTTTCCTAGAGGAATAAAGAATTATAGTGAATATTGTAAAATAGTTAAACCAGATGTTATTTGTATAGATTATGAAGTAAATCCAAAACAGATTTTAAAGGAAATAAAAATACCAGTTCAGGGTGGTATGGATCCTAAAGTTTTACTAACAGACAAGAAAAATCTTAAAAAAGAGGCGGAAAAATATTTGGATATATTTAAAGATCATCCTTATATTTTTAATTTAGGACATGGTGTTCTCCCAGAAACAGATCCAAATATGATGGACTATTTGGTAAAATTAGTAAAAGATTATTAAAATATGAATTATAAACATCCAAAAAGAAAAACTAAAGTCGTATTTGTTCAACTTGGTTCACCATCAGAACCAACAACAAAGGCCTTGAGAAAATATTTACGAGCCTTTCTTGGCGATCCAAGAGTGGTTGATATAAATCCTTGGATTTGGAAAATAATATTAAATTTTTTCGTTTTACCTTTTAGACCTAAAAAATCTGCAAAACTTTATGCAAGAATTTGGGATGGTGAAAGCTTTCCGTTAATAACAAACACAAGGGATTTTACAAGGAACGTAAGTGAGGAACTAAAAAAAATTGATCCCGAAGGTTATGTTGAGGTAAACCATGCGTTTCTTTTATCACCACCCTATGTAAATGATGTTTATGATAGTTGGGAAGAAGATTTAAAAAAAGGAATTGGGGCTACGAAACTTCTTGTAATACCAATGTTTCCTCAATATTCGGAAAGCACAATAGCTTCGGGCATTGATGCGTTGGCAAAAGAGCTATCTAAAAGAGTTAAAATACCAACATTTGAAGTAATTACTAATTTTCATAGGACTCATGCTTTCATAGACAATTCTGTAAAACAAGTTGATTCAAAATTAAACGAACTTGCCAAACAAGGAAAAAAAATTGATAGTTTGGTAATCACTTTTCATGGGATGCAGAAAAGGAGAATAGTGAACAAGGGCGATGATTATTATAGGCATTGTTACGAAACATTTTGCCTTATTACTAATAATTTAAAAAATATTCGACCAAAACAATGTAAGATGAGTTTCCAAAGTCGTTTCGGGTCTGAAGAATGGATAACACCCTACACAGAGGATGTTGTTAAAGAATTAATTTCAAATGGAAAAAAAGAAATTGCTATATATTCTCCAAGCTTTGTCGCAGACTGTCTGGAAACCACTGATGAATTAGGTCATGAACTAGTTAATGAAGCAAAAGAATGGGGTGGGAATGTTTATCCAGTAAAATGTCTTAATACCAATAAAGACTGGTGTAAAGATTTTGCAAATTATACTTTTGTACAGGCAGAAGGTTCGGCGCAAGATAAAGAAAATATAGAGTACCAAGTTGATAAGGAATTTTATCAAAAAATGCCACAACAAGTAATGAGTAAAAGATAATATTAATTAGAAATGTTGAAGCTTAAATCGTGAATATTTATTTATTATTTAAAAGTTTACATTTGATAGCTGTTGTATCGTGGATGGCGGGTCTTTTATACCTACCGAGGATATTTGTTTATCATTCTGAAAATAATAACGAAATTATTTCAAATGTATTTAAAACAATGGAAAGAAAATTGTATTATTACATTATGACACCAGCCATGATATTAAGCTGGTTTTTCGGCTTAGTGTTAATTCATGAAATAGGCTTTCAACAATTAGCTAGCTTATGGCTTCAGTTGAAATTAGTTTTGGTAATATTATTAACAGCCTACCATTTTTATTTAGGATTCTTACTTAATGGATTTAAATTGGACCAGAACAGAAAGACCTCAAAATTTTATCGTTATATTAACGAAATACCGACTTTATTTTTAATTTTGATAGTTTTTATAGTAGTTTTTAAGCCAATCTAGGGTTGAATTATTTATAATAGTATATATATTATCTCCATTATTAAGTCCTTAATAATTTTAAATCATGAACATTCAAGAATTAAAACTTAAATCATCTGAACAACTTATTACACAAGCCGAAGAGCTTGGGATAGAAAATGCTAGCACTTTAAGAAAGCAGGAAATTCTTTTTGCAATTTTAAAAAAAGTTGCTGAGAAAGAAGAAATTACAGGTGCGGGAGTATTACAGCTTTTACAAGATGGCTTTGGCTTCCTAAGAGCAATGGAATCTAATTATCTGCCAGGACCAGACGATATTTATGTAAGCCCGAGTCAAATAAGAAAATTTGGTTTGAGAACAGGAGATACAGTTGAAGGTCCAGTAAGAGCTCCAAAGGACGGTGAGCGATATTTTGCATTACTACAAGTAAGTAAAATTAACTTTGAAGAACCAGAGAAATCTAGACACAAAATTGCGTTTGATAACTTAACACCCCTTTATCCAGACAAACAGTTAGTAATGGAAGTTGAAGTTACTAAAACTGAAAAAAAACCAGATTTAACAGCAAGGTTGATAGATCTCGTAAGCCCCATTGGTAAAGGGCAAAGATCAATTATTATATCTCCGCCTAAAGCGGGAAAAACAATGATATTACAAAGCATTGCTAACTCGATAGCAAAAAACTATCCAGAATGTTATTTAATAGTTTTGTTGATCGATGAGCGTCCTGAGGAGGTTACTGATATGCAAAGGACTGTAAAAGGTGAGGTTATAAGCTCTACATTTGATGAACCTGCCCAACGTCATGTAGCTGTTGCAGAGATGGTCATAGAAAAAGCAAAAAGATTAACCGAGCATAAAAAAGATGTAGTTATATTGTTAGATTCGATTACTAGATTGGGAAGAGCATATAATGCTGTAATTCCAAGTTCAGGTAAAGTCCTAACAGGGGGTGTGGACGCAAATGCACTTCAAAGACCCAAAAGATTTTTTGGAGCTGCAAGAAACATCGAAGAAGGTGGATCGTTAACTATTATATCAACAGCTTTAATTGACACTGGAAGTAGAATGGACGAAGTAATTTTTGAGGAATTTAAAGGCACAGGAAATAGCGAAACTGTTCTTGATAGAAAAATCGCAGATAAAAGAATTTATCCAGCGATAGATATAACTAAATCAGGAACTAGAAGAGAAGAACTGTTGTTTGATAAAAATGATCTTCAAAAAAATGAATGTTTTAAGAAGAATCATAGCACCTATGGGTACTATGGATGCAATCGAGTTTA
>JACWDQ010000008.1 GCA_014654035.1 Pelagibacterales bacterium SAG-MED19 | reverse complement strand
AATTTAGTTTGTAAGGCATTACAAATAATCAAAAAAAAATACAAAAATGAAATCGGAATCATGTGTGATGTAGCTTTAGACCCTTATACTTCTCATGGTCATGATGGTTTATTAAATAATGGTTATGTTTTAAATGATGAAACAATTAAAGTTTTAATAAATCAATCCTTATTACAGGCTCAAATGGGATGTGATGTTTTAGCTCCATCTGACATGATGGACGGTAGAATCGGTGAGATAAGAAAGGTTCTTGATAAGAATGGATATAAAATGACACAAATTTTATCTTATGCCGTTAAATATGCTTCAAGTTTTTATGGACCTTTTAGAGATGCAGTTGGATCTAAAGGGCTTTTAAAAGGAAATAAAAAAAATTATCAAATGGACTTTAGAAATAGTGAAGAAGCTTTAAGAGAAGTGGCATTAGACATAAAAGAAGGGGCTGATATGGTGATGGTTAAACCAGGTCTTCCCTATCTTGATATAATTCGAACTGTAAAACAAAATTTTAAAATTCCGGTTATGGCTTATCAAGTTTCTGGGGAATATAGTTTATTATCCAATGCAATTAATAACAAATTAATAGATAGCAATGTGGTATTAGAAAGTTTAATCTCATTTAAAAGAGCTGGGGCAAATGCTATAGTAAGTTATTACGCTGATAGAATTGATCATATATTAAAATAACTATTTTAAGGTGTTTACAAATTCTAATCTATTTAATGGTTGTGAAATATTATTGGGTTTTAATATAGTTTTGTCTAAATAATCTCCAACTAACCTTAAACCATCTAATAAAGTTTTAATATCTTCAGAATTTAAAGATTTTTCAATTAAAAAATTTGGTACTATTTTTTTTTCATTTGATGATTTAACGATATATTGAAGTTTATCATCAATTATTTCTTTATTAACTAAATTATCAAATTCTAAATCATAACCAATAAGTTTAAAAAATTCTAATTCCCAAAAAATATAATTTTTTATCCAATTATCTGTCTTTAAAATTTGAAAAAAATCTTCAATCAATTTATATATATTTTGATTTTTTTGAGACTCTGCTGTTAACAATTTTATAAGTTGCAATGCAGAAGAAATACATGATAATTTTTTTTGGTCATCAAAATAATATGGTGATAAAGCTCGTTGTATTTCCACTTTAAAATATCCAATTCTATTTTCAGATTTTGAGTTAAAATTTATATATAGATTATTTCCAATTTGTAGATAGTTTTTTATTTTTTTCGAAGTACCGCCAAATATTATTCCAGAAACTTTACCATGTTCCTTTGTGTACATCTCTGCTATTAATGAATTTTCATTATATTTATTTTTAGATAACAAAAAACCAGTATCGTCCCAAATCATAATTTTTTAATATTATTTAAACATAAAACGGCAGCGTTTTGTTCGGCATCTTTTTTTGATTTACCATCTGCTATATAAAATTTTGTATCTACTAATTTCACTCCAACTTTAAAAAGAGGTTTGTGTCGTGGACCTGTATTTGAAATTATTTTATAAATTGGTAATTTTTTGAATTTTTTTAAGGAAAATTCTTGCAGTTTTGTTTTTGCATCAATTTGAGTAATGACACTATCTTTAATGTGTTCCGACCAAAAATCTAATATAAATTTTTCCACTATAGCAAAACCTTTATCTAAGTATATTGATCCAATTAAAGCCTCACAGCTATCTGCTAAAACTTTATCCTCAATAATTTTTTTTTTACTTTTTGTTGTAAATGTTAATACATATTTTTGTAATTCAAGTTTATTGGCTATTTGTAAACAAGTTTTTTTATTTACAAGACTAGCAAATTTCTTATCTAAAATTCCTTCTTTTTCATTAGGGTAAATTTCTAAAAGTTTTTTTGCCATAACTAAGCCTAATACTCTATCTCCTAAAAATTCAATTTTTTCATTATTATTTTCTTTATTTAAACTTTTATGAGTTAAAGATTTGATTAATAAACTTTTATTTTTAAAATTGATCTTGATTTTTTTTTCTAAATTTTGAAAATTTATGTTCATTAATTAATTTTTTTAAAAAATCTCTTAAATCTTAAAGATTTATTCCATTTCCAAAAAGAAAAAATGCTACCTATTGATTTGTCAGATGAAAAAAAAATAAATTGAGCTTTACCTACAAGATTATCTTTGTGAACGTAACCAACACTTGTTAAAAATCTACTATCTTTTGAGCAATCTCTATTATCACCTAGAAAAAAAAAATGATCTTTAGGTACAATAAAAACATCTGAGTCCTTATAAGAATAATCCTTCAGATAAACACTTTTATATTTTTTTTTATTTGGTAATGATTCTTCAAAAGTAAAGACATTAATTAATTTTTTGCCACAAAAAATTTTATCATTTTTAGATATTCTCGATTTAAGAACTTCACTACTATTAATATATAGATTTGACTCTATAAATTGTATTTGATCACCTGGTAGACCAATTAATCTTTTTATATAATCTGTTCTATTATCAGCTGGTGTCTTAAAAACAATGACATCTCCCCTTTTGGGATTTGAACTAAATATACGTCCATTAAGTATTGGAGGACTAAATGGAAAAGAATGTTTGCTATAACCATATGAGTATTTAGTAACAAATATTCTATCCCCAACTAATAAATTTGGTTCCATTGATGATGAAGGTATATAAAATGGTTGAATGAATAATGATCTAATAATGACAGCTATTATTAAAGCATAAATTAATGTTTTGGTGTTTTCTATAAAAAATTTTTTATCTAACATTATTTTTTTTGTAAAATTGTAAAAGCAACTGAATAATCTTTTTCATCTGCAATTGAAAGAAGCAAATCAAATTTTTTTATTTTAAATCTTTTAGTTATCATTCTATCAATTTTAGATGATATATAATAATAAGGTTTACCGAATTTATCATTTAAAATTTCAATATCCTTAAAATTTAGATTGAATCTAAATCCAGTTCCAAGAGATTTAACTAAAGCTTCTTTTGCTGCAAATCGTTTTGAATAATAGCATATCTTGTCAAAATTTTTTTTTGAAAATTCAATCTCTTTTTTACTAAAAGTTCTTTTTAAAAATAATTTATTCTTAGCTAGTTTTTTAATTCTTTTATTTTGTACAATATCAACACCTATTCCTAAAATTTTCATTTATTTTTTTTTTATAATCTTTTTGAAGTTTTTAATTACTTTGTCAAATCCATAAAAAATAGACTCACCAATTAAATAATGGCCAATGTTAAATTCTTTGATTTGTTTTATTTTAGTCAAAATTTTTGTCGTTTTATAATCAAGACCATGACCAGCATGAACTTCTATAGATAATTTATTTGCAAGAATAGAACTATTTTTGATACGGTTTAATTCTTTAGAATAATTTTTTTTTGATTTAACTAAATGTGCTAAGCGACCTGTGTGTATCTCTATACAATCTGCTCCTACTTCTTTTGAGATTTTAACATCATTTAGTGATGGATTTATAAATAAACTTGTTCGAATTTTTTTTTTTTTGAATTTTGAAATAATATTCTTAATTTTGGTTTTGTTTTTATTTAAGTTCAAGCCACCCTCTGTCGTTATTTCTTTTCGATTTTCAGGCACTAAACAAATAAAATCAGGTTTGACTTTTAGAGCTATTTTAACAATTTTAAAATTGGTTGAAATTTCTAAATTAACTGGAAGATTCTTTATTGAACAAATTTTTTTTGTATCAAAATCTTTTATATGTCTTCTATCTTCTCTTAAATGAATAGTAATTGAGTCAGCACCAGATTTTTTAGCAAATTTGGCTGCATATACAGGATCAGGATGAAGTTCGCCACGAGCATTTCTTACTGTAGCTACATGATCTATATTAACACCTAAACGTATCACTTAATAAATCTACTTCCGGGTCTAGTTATTGGAATTAATTTTAATTCTTTTGGTAATTGATTTGATTTGAATGTTGGGACATCTAACTTTAAATGTGAAACAATATGTTTATTAATTTTTAGAGATTTTTTTGTTGATCTATCAATAATACAAGCAAAACCTACTAATGATGCTCTGGCTTTGTTGATTAATCTAACACACTCCATGCTAGATTTTCCAGTTGTTATAACATCCTCAACAATCAAAACTTTCGTGCCTTTTTTTAAATTAAAACCTCTTCTTAATTTAAACGTTCCCCTAACTCTCTCACAAAAAATTGTTTCTTTTTTCAAAAGTCTACCAATTTCATATCCAATAATAATACCACCCATTGCAGGAGCTAGAATTAAATCTATTTTTTTAAATTTCTTCTTAATTTTATTAGCTAATGATTTACATATTTTTTCAGCCTTAGAGGGAAAGCTTAATAACTTTGCACATTGAATATATTTAGATGAATGCAAACCTGAAGATAAAACAAAATGTCCCTCTAATAATGCATTAGTTTTTCTTAAAATATTTAAGGATTTTTTGTGTGAAAGCATTTCTTTTATCTTCGTGTCTAATTATCTTAAATTTTATACCTTTTTGTTTGAGCTCTGCAATAAAATTAGTAAAATTTTTTAGATCTCTTATTATTAATTGAAACTTAAAATTAATATAATTAGGGTTTTTACCAGCCATTTCTAGATTTGAAATATTCAATTTATGCTTTCCGATCAATGAGCTTACATTTCCCAATTGACCTGGTTTATCAGGTAAAGAAATCCATAAAGTAGTGTTATATTTTTTTATTCTTTCTTGTTTTTTTTCACCTCTATCATGCCAATATCTTCTGATTGCAGCTCTTGCTTTTCCAGTTTTAGTTATTGGTATCCAATGTAATGATGGCGATTGTTTTTTTGAAGTTAAAATATTTACTCTATCTCCATTTCTTAAAATAGTTTGAAGTTCACTTTTGTTGCCATTTACTTCACAACCTATAGCATTATCGCCAATTTTGGTATGAACCGCATAAGCAAAATCTATTGGTGTTGCATCTTTTGGCAATTTAATAACTGATCCTTTTGGAGTAAAACAAAAAACGTTTTCTTGAAACATTTGTAGTTTTGTATATTCATACGAATGTTCAGGGTTTTCATTTTTTTCAATAATTTCAACTAGATCCTTTAACCAGTCATATTCTTTCCATGTTAAAGAACTAAATTTTTCAGAAGATTTATATTGCCAATGTGAAGCTATACCTCGCTCGGCAAATTCATGCATTTCTTTAGTTCTAATTTGGATTTCGATTGGTTTTTTATTAGAGCCAATAACGGCTGTATGAATAGATTTATATCCATTTATTTTAGCTGAAGAAATATAATCTTTAAACTTACCAGGGATACAATTATATTTTTTATGTATTATACCTAAAGTTTTATAACAGTTATCAATATTTTCTAAAATTATCCTAAATCCAATAATGTCAGTTATTTGTTCTAATGAAACTCTTTTTTTTTGAACTTTTCGCCAAATTGAAAATGGAGTTTTTTCTCTACCATAAATTTCAGTTTTAATATTATTTGCTGTTAATAGTTGATTAAATTCACTAGATAAAGTTTTAAATATATCCTTTTTATCAAGTTTAATTTCATCAAGTCTTTTTTGAATTAATTTCCGAGCGTCATTATTTAATATTTCAAAAGAAAGATCTTCAAGTTCATCTCTAATTCTATGCATGCCCATACGATCAGCTAATGGTGCATAAATTTCCATTGTCTCTTGAGCAATCCTTTTTCTTTTATCAATATTATTGATTGCTTTAATCGTTCTCATATTATGTAATCTATCTGCAATTTTAACTAATAATACTCTTATATCTTTTGATGTAGCTAAAATTAGTTTTCTAAAATTTTCTGCTTTTGAATTTGATGTTGCTGTGTTTTCAAAAACAGATATTTTAGTCACACCATCAACTAAATCTGCTACCTCATCTCCAAACTCACCTTTTATAGTTTCATAAGTAGCAAATGTATCCTCTATTGTATCATGTAACAAACCTGTAGTAATTGTAGCGCTATCTAATTTCAATTCAGTAAGTATGTTTGCTACTTCTATCGGGTGTACTGAATAAGGATCACCTGATGCTCTTTTTTGATTACTATGAGCTTTAACAGCAAAATCATAAGCCTTGTTTAATTTTTCAGGGTTTAAAAACTTGTTATAAACTTTAACTTTATTTATTAAGTCTTCAGAATTTAGCATAATTTATTATATCACTAAATCAAACTTGTTTAATAGATGTAATGTCTCTATTTGGTAAGGATAATATTAGACTTTTTATATGACGTTTTGAAATAGGATGTTTCCAATCCTTATTTATCTCAAATAATGGTAATAAAACAAAATTTCTTGTGTGCATACGAGCGTGGGGTAAAATAATTTTACCCTTAGATATGACTCTACGAAAATCTAATATATCAATATCGATTTCCCTAGGTGAATTTTTTTCACTTTTTTTTCTACCGAGATCAAATTCAATTTTTTTACATTTTTTTAATAATTCTAGGGGTTTTTTATTAGTTATGATTTTTAATACGATATTCAGAAATTTAGGTTTTTTGGGATTAGGCCATGACAAACTTTCATAATAACTAGATGTATTTATTATTTTGATATTTTCTTTAATGAGTATTGATTTAGCTTTTTCAATATTATTTTTTCTATTACCTAAATTTGAACCTATACCTAAATAAATTGGTTTAACTAGATTTTCTAATATATCTTGCTTTATCACGATTCCAGTCTCTATTTTTTTTAACACTTCTTTTATCAAATTGTTTTTTTCCTTTTGCTATGGCAAGTTCAATTTTAGCTTTTCCTTTTTTAAAATACATTTTTGTTGGAACTATTGTTAAGCCTTCTCTTTGAATTTTCCCTATTAATTTATTTATTTCTCTTTTAGTAAGTAAAAGTTTTCTTTCATCCATAGGATTATGATTTGAATAACTTGCTTGTTTATAAGATGATATATGAGAATTAATCAAAAAGATTTCACCATTTTTTTCTATAGCATAAGAATCAGCAATATTAATTTTACCATCTCTTATAGATTTAATTTCAGAACCTTTGAGAACAATTCCTGCTTCTAATAAATCTTCAAAAAAATAATTAAAACTAGCTTTACGATTTAAACAAATTATCTTTAAACCAGGTTTGGTTTTTTTGTTCATTAAATCAATTTTGCAGACTGAAGAGCTTTTTTAATTATTTCTTTTGTCGGATCAGTAACTTTAACTAATGGAAGTCTTACATCATCTTCACATAAATTTAATAATTTAGCAGCATATTTCACTGGACTAGGATTGCTTTCAACAAACATGGAGTGATGAATGGGCTGTAAAATATTATCTAGTTTTACAGCCTCCGAAATAGATTTTTCATCTTTCATAACTGAAAATTTTTGAAATTCTGAACAAAGTTTTGGTGCAATATTTGCTGTCACACTTATAGCTCCTACTCCACCTTTTTTATTAAATTCTAAAGCATTATCGTCATTACCAGTTAATTGAATGAAATCTTTTCCCAATACTTTTAAAGTCAAATCGACTCTTTTTAAATCACCAGTAGCATCTTTTACACCAATAATATTTTTTAATTCATATAATCTCGCCATAGTTTCTACAGACATGTCAATTACAGATCTTCCTGGAATATTATAAATTATTATTGGAATTCCACATTTATCATTAATAGCTTTATAATGCTGATATAACCCCTCTTGTGTTGGTTTATTATAATAAGGAGTAACTATAAGAGCTCCATTTGCTCCTATTTTTTCTGCATGAGTAGTCAGGGAAATTGCTTCCTCTGTTGAATTTGAGCCAGTACCAGCAAATACAGGTAATTTTCCATCACTTTCTTTTACACATAATTCAATAACCCTCTCATGTTCTCCATGACTTAACGTGGGGGACTCACCGGTTGTTCCAGCAGGTACCAAACCATTTGTACCATTTTTAATGTGAAAATGTATTAACTTGATATAAGTTTCGTCATCAAGTTTATCATTTTTGAATGGAGTGACTAAAGCAACATTTGAACCTTTAAACATAAATACTTATAACATAGATTATTGATTCATATAGTAAAGATTATGTCAAAAAAATTATTATTTTTTATAGTTTTGTTTATTTCTACAGGAGTATGTGGTTTCGCAAAGTCTGAATTAATCCCTCTAAAAAAACCTATTCAATCAAAAGAAGAGACTGAAAAAAAGTTATTAATTGATGTATTAAGGCCATTACCCAAGCCAATTGTAAAATCAGAAGTTAAAAAAATTGAAAAAAAAAATGTAGTTAAAAAAGAAATTAAAAGTAAGTTCATTTTACCCAAAAAAAAACCTTTAATAGCAGGAAACACAAAGTCTGATAAAACATCTCAAGTTAAAATATCTAAATATTATAATAAAAAAGATTTTAGTTTAGCTAATAAAGCTATCTCTGAAATGAAAAAGTCAAAATGGCCGTCTGCTTTAAAAATTGCTAAAAAAGCTAAGGATAAATCAATATATAATTTTATTCAATGGAGACACCTCCTTAAAAAAGGAAATCAAGCATCATATTATGACTATAAAACTTTTATAGATAATAATGAAAATTATCCAAGAATAGGTAGAATCAAATATTTAGCAGAACACAAGTTATCAACCAACAAAATTTCTCCAAAAAAAATTATAGATACTTTTGTTTCAACCGAACCACTTAGTGGTTTTGGTAAAATGATACTTGGAGAAAGTTTTGTCTTGAGCGGAAATACTGAAAGAGGAACAAAATTAATTAAAGAAGGATGGATTAATGCTGAACTTACAAAATCAGAGTTAAGATTTTATAGAAAAAAATTTAAAAAATATCTAAATGCAGATGATTATATAAAACGTGCTGATTATCTTGCTTGGAATAATAAATATTGGGATCTTAAAAGATTATTAAGATACTTACCTAAAGATTATGAACTTTTGTATAATGCAAGGCAACTGTTAATGAGTAAATCATATGGTGTTGATAATGCTATTTCAAAAGTACCAACGAAATTTAAAAATGATGCTGGTTTAAATTATGATAGATTAAAATGGAGAAGAAAAAGAGGTAGAGTTGATAGTTCAGTTGAAATTTTACTAAAAATAAAAAATACCAAAGAATATTTAGTACGACCTGATAAATGGTGGATTGAGAGAGAAATTATTTCTAGATCGTTAATTTATAAAAAAAAATATGAACTAGCTTATAAAATATCAAGCAACCATGGAATGACAGAAGGTCCAGATTTTGCTGCTGCTGAGTGGATGAGTGGATGGATAGCCTTAAGTTTTTTAGATGATCCTTTGTTGGCAAAAGATCATTTTGAAAATTTTTATAATAATGTTGGCTATCCAATTAGTGTAGCTAGGGGTGCTTACTGGCTAGGAAGAACACATAAACAATTAGGATATAATGAATTATCTAACAAATGGTTTAAAGAAGCATCAAATTACTTAACCACTTATTATGGTCAGTTAGCTTTCATGGAATTAGATCCAAATAATACATTTGAACTTTCCAAAGATATAAAAGTTGAAAAAAAATATCGAGATTATTTTTTCAATAAAGAAATAGTTAAAGTAATTTATTTATTAGATGAATTAGATGAAGATAAATATACTAAACACATGCTTAGGCATTTAGCTTTAGACAATGTTGAAAGTGGAAGTGAAATTTTAGCTGCAGAACTTGCAACAAATATTGATCGTTTTGATTTTGCTATTCAAATTTCTAAAATAGCTTCTTATGAAAAAAGATTTCATAACAAATACAATTATCCTATAATTAGTACTCCTAAATATATCAATGGAAGAAAAATACCTGATAGTGCATTTATTCTATCAATAATAAGACAAGAAAGTGAATTTGATTTAAGTGCAAACAGTCATGCAGGTGCCAAAGGTTTAATGCAGCTAATGCCGTACACTGCTAAATTAGTTGCTAAACAAGCTAAACTTCCTTATTCAAGATCTAGGTTAACCACTGATCCTGAATATAATATTAACTTAGGCTCTCATTACATTGCTGGTTTAATTCTTGAATATGAAGGCGCTTATCCTTTTGCTATTGCAGCTTACAATGCTGGGCCTAAAAGAGTTAAGTATTGGAAAAAAATAAATAAAAACCCACAAAAAAATCAAATTAATTATGTTGACTGGATTGAATTAATTAAATTTAAAGAAACAAGAAATTATGTTCAAAGGGTTTTAGAAAATTATAATGTTTACAGATATATATTGGAACAAAAACCTATTTTAATGAAGGACTTTTTTAAAAACAACCCACTTTTCTAAAATATGGCGGAAGAGGAGGGATTCGAACCCTCGGTACAAGTTTCCTCGCACGGTCATTTAGCAAACGACTGGTTTAAGCCTCTCACCCACTCTTCCTAGAAATTTGTCGCCCCCCGATTGTATTGAATAATCGATATTAATAAAGTAATTATTCATTAAATATGAAAAATAAGTATTCGATATTTTCGCTTATTAAAAACGCGTTTTCTTATCATGAGAATTGGGAGAAAGCTTGGAAAGACCCTGAACCAAAAAAAGAATACGATGCTATAATTATTGGTGGTGGCGGACATGGATTAGCAACTGCTTATTATTTAGCAAAAAAACATAATATGAAAAATATTGCTGTAGTTGAAAAAGGATGGATAGGAGGTGGAAACACAGGAAGAAATACTACAATTATTAGATCTAACTACTTATGGGATGCAAGCGCTGGTCTTTATGACCATGCTTTGAAAATTTGGGAAGGTTTATCTCAGGAATTAAATTATAATGTTATGTTTAGTCAGAGAGGTGTGATGAACCTTGCACATAATCTTCAAGATGTAAGAGATTTAAAAAGAAGAACCCATGCTAATAGATTAAACGGAATTGATGCAGTTTATTTGAATACTGAAGAAGTTAAAAAATTTTGCCCAATAATTAATACTTCTCCGGACATTCGTTATCCTGTTTTAGGAGGGACATTACAAAAAAGAGCTGGAACTGCTAGGCACGATGCTGTTGCTTGGGGATATGCTAGAGGTGCGGATGAAATGGGTGTTGATATAATTCAAAATTGTGAAGTTAAAGGAATAAAAAGAAATGGTGATAGTGTTGATGGAATCGAAACAACAAAAGGTTTTATAAAAACTAGTAAAATCGGTGTTGTAGCCGCTGGTCACTCAAGTGTCATAGCTAACATGGCTGGTTTAAAACTACCATTAGAAAGCAAACCTTTACAAGCTTTGGTATCAGAGCCAGTAAAACCAATTATTGATACCGTTGTTATGTCCAATGCTGTACATGCTTATGTAAGTCAATCAGATAAGGGTGAACTAGTTATTGGCGCTGGTACAGATGATTATGTTTCATATTCTCAAAAAGGAAGTCACGATATTGTTGAAGGAACTTTGAATGCAATTTTAGAATTATATCCAATATTTAGTCGTATGAGAATGCTTAGACAATGGGGAGGAATAGTTGATATTTGTCCAGATGCAAGTCCAATAATAAGTAAAACTTCTATTAAAGGTCTGTACTTTAATTGTGGATGGGGAACTGGCGGTTTTAAAGCAACCCCAGGATCTGGAGATTTATTTGCTCACACTATAGCAAATGATGAACCCCATAAACTTAATGCTGCATTTAATATTAACAGATTTGTAAGCGGCGACCTTGTTGATGAACATGGCGCAGCTGCTGTGGCTCACTGATGTTTATAATTACTTGTCCTTTTTGTGGAGAACGCGAACAAAGTGAGTTTAAAGCAGGAGGTGAAGCTCATATAGTAAGACCAAAACAACCTACTGAATTAAGCGATGATGAGTGGGCAGAATATCTCTTTATGAGAAAAAATATTAAAGGCATCCAATTTGAAAGATGGAACCATACTCATGGTTGTAGAAAATGGTTTAATATGGTTCGAGATACATCGAATGATGAGATAAAAGCAATTTATAAAATGGGTGAAAAACCACCAATAGAATAAATCATGACAAAAAAACTAAGAGTTAAAACTGGAAAAGCTATTGATGAAACTTACAGAATTTCATTTAAATTTAATGGAAAAACTTATTATGGCTTCAAAGGAGATACACTTTCATCAGCACTCTTAGCAAATGATGTTCATTTAGTAGGCAGAAGTTTTAAATATCATAGACCTAGAGGTATCATGACTGCTGGTTCAGAAGAGCCAAACGCTATTGTTCAGCTTCATGATAATTCCTCTAGATCAGAACCAAATGTTAGAGCAACAGAAGTCGAAATTTATGAAGGTTTAGATGCATCCAGTCAAAATTGTTGGCCAAGTGTAAAGTTTGATGTTGGTGGAATAAATAATTTTTTGTCACCCCTACTTCCTGCAGGTTTTTATTACAAGACTTTTATGTGGCCTGCTAGTTTTTGGGAAAAATATGAATATTTTATTAGAAAATCAGCTGGATTAGGAAAATCACCTACAGAGCCAGATCCAGACGTTTATGAACATAAATATATTCATTGTGATGTCTTGGTAATAGGATCAGGTATTTCAGGTATCATGGCTGCAAAAACTGCAGCCAAAAATGAATTTAAAACACTTTTAGTTGATGAAAAACCAAATCTTGGAGGATCAACTATTTATCAAAACTCTGATTACTTCAAAATAAACAATCAAAATTCAAACTCATGGCTAGAGAAAGAAATTAATGAAATTAAAAAATTAAAGAATTTAGAAATAAAAACTAGAACGAGTGTTGCGGCTTATCATGGTTATAACTTTTTATTAGCACGTGAAAATCTTACTGATCATTTACCTGTTGAACAAAGAAAAGATAAAACAAGACATAAACTACTAAAAATAAGAGCAAAAAAAGTAATCACAGCAACAGGTTCTATAGAAAGACCCATGGTATTTGACAATAACGATAGACCTGGAATTTTACTTTCATCAGCAATTAAGAGATATGCTGACTTTTTTGGAGTTGCATGTGGTGAAAAAAATGTTCTTTTTACTAATAACGATAGCGCATATGAAACTGCGATTAGCTTAATTCAAAAAGGAATAAATATTGAGGCTATAATTGACAATAGAGAAGAAGTGGACTCTAAATTAGTTTATGAAGTAGAAAAAAATAATATAAAGATTTTCAAAGGCTACACAGTAACAGACACTTTTGGCTATAAAAGAATTAATAGGATTTCTATAAAACAACTATCTAAAGATGGGCAAAAGGTTGTTGGCCCAAGAATAAATTTATCTTGTGATTGCCTTGGTGTTTCTGGTGGATGGACACCTGCAGTTCATTTATTTACACAATCAGGTGGAAAATTAAAATTCAAAGATGAAGATCAGGTTTTTATTCCAAATACATACCCATCGGATCAATTAAGTATAGGCTCATGTAATGGTGATTTTACTTTAGATGAAATTTTGAAAAACACACCAAAATCTTTAAAAGAATTTTTAGATATCAAAAATACCGAATATGAAAGTTTAGAAATTATTTCTTCAACCAATAAATCAAAAAGAAATATTTGGCTATTACCGTCAGATAAAGTTATAGGTAAAACAAAATCTTTTGTGGACTATCAAAATGATGCTACTGCAAAAGATATTAAATTAGCATTAAGAGAAGGTTTTAGATCAATTGAACATGTAAAAAGATACACAACCACTGGAATGGGAACAGACCAAGGTAAATTAGGTAATATGCATGCACTTGGAATTATTTCTGAAACCGCGGGTGTAAAAATGGGTGAATTAGGCACTACTACTTTTAGACCACCCTACACTCCTTTAACTTTTGGAACAATAGTTGGAAGAAACGTTGGAGAATATTTTGATATATTTAGAAAAACTCCAATTCATAGTTGGCATGAAGTAAATAAAGCTGAATTTGAAAATGTAGGTCAATGGAAACGAGCTTGGTATTATCCAAAAGAAAATGAAAATATGCACCAGGCAGTTCAAAGAGAAAGTAAAGCAGCAAGAGAAAGTGCTGGAATTTTAGATGCATCTACTCTTGGTAAAATTGATATACAAGGAACAGATGCTTCTGAATTTTTAAATCGAGTTTATACAAATGCTTGGTCAAAACTAGCTATTGGTAAATGTCGATATGGTTTAATGCTTAATGAAGATGGCATGGTCTATGATGATGGTGTTACTACTCGATTAGATGAAAATCATTATATAATGACAACAACAACTGGCGGTGCCGCTAATGTAATGAGTAAACTAGAAGATTACCTACAAACTGAGTGGCCTGAATTAGATGTTTATTTAACATCGGTAACAGATCATTTTGCAACAGTCAGTGTTTGTGGTCCAAATAGTAAAAAAATTGTAAGTGAAGTTATTCCAGATTTAGATTTTTCAGACGAAAGTTTTCCACATATGTCATTTAAGAATGCAAAAATTGGTAAAATTAATTGCAGAGTGATGAGAATTAGTTTTACAGGAGAACATAGTTATGAAATTAATATTCAGGCTAATTATGGTAAATCAGTTTGGGAAAAATGTATGGATGCTGGAAAAGATTATAATATTACGCCATATGGCACTGAAACAATGCATTTACTTAGAGCTGAAAAAGGTTTCATAATTGTTGGTCAAGATACTGACGCTACAATGACACCTATCGATTTACAAATGGATTGGATTGTAAGTAAAAAGAAATATGATTTTATTGGAAAAAGATCTTTATATAGATCAGACACTATTAGAGAAGATAGAAAACAGCTTGTTGGATTATTAACCGATGATCCTAATGAAATATTAGAGGAAGGAGCACAAATAGTAGCTGATGTAAATAAATCACCTATAGAAATGTTAGGACATATTACATCGAGTTATTATAGTCCTAACCTTAAAAAATCTATAGCTCTTGGAGTTGTTAAAGGTGGAAAAAATATGATGGGACAAAAATTAATAATCCCAATGGAAAAAAAAAATATTAACGTAACAGTGGCTGATCCAGTTTTTTTAGACAAGGAGAATAAAAGATTAAATGCTTAATTATAATCAAGCACTTCCTAAAGATACATTAATACAAGATCTTCAAATGAAGGAAATCAAACCAATAATGAAATTAATTATAAGAGGTAAAAAAAGAGAATTTATTTCTGCTATTGGAAAATCTTTAAATATTCTATTACCTACTGAGGCAAATACATCTACTCAAAGTGATAAATTAACAGCAGTTTGGTTAAGTCCTGATGAATGGATGATTTATTCTAATGAACCAGTTGATGAAAATACAAATAACTATGATACTGAAGAAATATTGAATAATAACATTTCAAAATTGAATCTCGGTGCAGTAACAGATGTTACTGATCAATTTGTGATGATAAATCTCAAAGGTAATAAAATTTTTGAATTATTTCAGACTGGATCGCCCTTCAATTTTAATGATTTTCAAAATAAAAAAGGTGCTGTTACTCAAACAATTTTACACAAAATTGATATAATTGTTCATAATCAGGATAAAAACATGGTAAATTTATTTGTTAGACGATCTTTTTCACAACATTTATTTTCATGGATGAACGACGCTGCGTCAAGATTATAGTCACAATTTATTCTCAAATCAGATATCAAATAGAATGAAAAAATTATTAATTTTGGCTTTATTAGCTCTTTTACCCTTTTCTTCAAACGCAGATTCTAATCTAGATAAAATTTTATCAGCTGGAGTTTTAAAAGTTGGAACAACTGGAGATTGGGATCCTATGACAATGAAAGATCCTGCGACTAATAAATATAAAGGATTTGATATTGATGTAATGACTGAACTAGCTAAAGATATGGGTGTAAAAGTTGAGTTTGTTCCTGCAGAATGGAAAACTATTGTTTCAGGAATTACTTCAGCACGATATGACATTTCAACAAGTGTAACTAAAACTCCGAAGAGAGCTGAGGTAGCAGGATTTACAGATACTTATTATAAATATGGGACTGTGGCATTAGTTCTTAAAAAGAACTTAAAAAAGTTTTCAACTTGGGACTCACTAAATAATTCAAATGTAACAATTGCTACAACACTAGGAACTTCTCAAGAAGAAAAGGCAAAAGAATTTTTTCCAAAATCTAAATTAAATTCGGTTGAAGCTCCTGCTAGAGACTTTCAAGAAGTTTTAGCTGGAAGAGCAGATGGAAATATAACAAGTTCTACAGAAGCAAACAAATTAGTTATCAAATACCCACAATTAGCTATAGTTCCTGATGGTGAAAAAAATCCAGCTTTTTTAGCGATGATGGTTCCTAAAGGTGACGATAAATGGAATAATTACGTTAATGACTGGATAAAAAAGAAAAAATCATCAGGCTTCTTTACCAAATTATTAGGTAAATATAATTTAAAAAGCCTATAAAAAATTAGTAATTAGTTTTTAATTCTTTATAAATCAGAAAGTGAGAAATCTTTTTTGTATACTTCTGATACTATCTTTAACTGGATGTGCTAAAAGTGAACTAAATTGGCTAATTTTATCTCCGAATAATGTTGAAGGATTAACTAATCTTAAATTCCTATTAAGTGGTTTAACTACAACAATTTATATCTCAATTGTTTCAATAATTATTTCAATGATAATTGGTTTTATAGTTGCAGTTCCATCTTTAGCAAAAAGTAAATTTTTAACTTATTTAAATATTGGATATGTCGAAATAGTAAGAGCAATACCACTTCTAGTTTTGATCTTATGGATTTATTATGGACTACCTATTATGACAGGAATAAGCTTTAGTCCATTTGTTTCTGGTATTATTGCTCTTTCGATAAGTGAAAGTGCATTTCAAGCTGAAATATTTAGAGCTGGAATAAATTCAATTAAAAAAGCTCAGTGGGAAGCTGGAAGTTCTTTAGGTTTAAACTTTTTTAGAAAATTAAGACTTGTCATATTACCTCAAGCAATTAAAAATATTTTGCCAGCAATTGGCAATCAGTTTGTTTATGTCTTGAAAATGTCATCATTAGTTTCAATTATTGGAATTGGAGACTTAACAAGAAAAGCTAATGAATTAGTTGTTACAACTTATAGACCATTGGAAATCTATACGTTTTTAATATTAGAATATTTGATTTTAATACTAATGGTTTCTTATTTTGTAAGAAAGTTAGAAAATAAACTTAAAAGAGATTAATTATTTTTTTCTCCAATCCCACGGCATTTCAAACTTACCAGCCCATAAACCTAACTTGTCCTTCTTAGCTAAATTTTCTTCAGATACAAATTTTTTTGAGTACTTTCTATAAGCAACAGCATATCCATTTGAAACCATCCATCTATTTATATTAGTTTTATCTTTATAACATTCTGAAATAAACCGGTTATATCTGTCTTTATTATTAGACCTACACATTATGAATTTATTATTAATTTTACTTTTCAATTTATTTGTGGAAATCATTCCACATTGATAATTCTTACTAAAATTTAAAAAGGAAATTGATAACCAAGGTTTATTGCATATTTGTTTTTTTTCTGGTGCATCTATGCCAAAAAGTCTAATCTTATATTTTTCAATTTTAATAGTATCTCCATCGATAACTTTAGCAATACCAGAAATAATCTTTGGTTCTTGTGATTTTACATCATTATATGTTAAAAAAAAAAATATTAGACATATACTAATAACTAAAAAGAGTTTTTTTTTGTTTAAATACATTATTAAGAAAATAACCAATAAATATTAAAACAGCAATTCCCATTACCCAATTAGTCGCCATAATAGTATAAAAAATATCCTCGTAATCTCCTCCTCTAATATTAATTACATACCATAAGCTCAAAAAAGGAAACGCAGTTAATCTCAATATACTTAAATAAAGACTATAAAGAGGTTTCTTTACAGCTTGAAATACAGCTGTGGTAATAAAAAAAACTGGATAGATTGGCCCAATTAATGCTGCAACTTTTAAATAAATAGCCCCGCTAATAACTGCCTCTTGGTTATCGGTAAATAAAGAAACAAAAAATTCTGCACCAAAAAATATTATTATTCCAGAAATAGCCATAAATGATGATCCAAATAACAAAGCTTTAGTGTAAAGTTCTCTTATTCTGTCATAAGCTTTTGCTCCAAAATTTTGTCCACCAATAGATAAAACAGCAGTATTCAATCCAATAACTGGAAGCAAAAATACTTGCTCAACTCTTAATGCTGCTCCATATCCTGCAGTAGCCAAATCACCAAACTGACCAATAAAATATAAAATATTAAATATACCTACTCCAATAAACAACATACTAAACATTACTGGGACCGCTTGTGTTGTTAATGGTTTTAAGTATTCAAATTTAGGGAAAAAACATTGCAATTTTAAATATTCTCTAATTTTACAGTTATTAACTTTGTAAGCTAGATAGATTGTTCCAATTAATTGTGAAATTACGGTTGCTATAGCAAGGCCTGCTATACCAAATGCAGGAACAAATCCGTAACCCCATATAAATAAGGGATTTAAAAAAATATTTAGAAAAAAACTAAATATTAAAACGTTTCTATAACTTTTTGTATCGCCCTGAGCATTCAAGGTTCCGTTTAATGAAATCTGTATTAATACAATGAAAGTTCCATAGAAAATAATATCTAAATATTCTCTAGTTAATGTAATGCCAGCAGCATCTGAGCCCATTACTGCTAAAAGATAGTTTGATGCATTTAAACCAAATAAAGTAACTATTACTGATACTGCTAATGCAAAAATTAAAGATTGAGCAACATACATTGATGCGACTCTCACTTTTTTTTCACCTATAGAATTACCAATCAAGGCATTAGTAGCTGCACCTAATCCAACACCAACAGCAATAATAGTAAAATAAATAGGAAATGATTTTGCTATAGCACCAATTGCTTCAGCTGAAATTCTACCAGCAAACCAAGTGTCGACTAAATTATAAAAAGTTTGAAATAATGAACCAACGCTAGCAGGTATAGTAACTTTTCTTAGTAAGGACCAAATTGGATCTTTAGTTAATTTTATTGCTTTAGACAAAGTTATCCTTATTTAAATTCTTTTTGAAAAATATATTTTTTTCCAGATTGTTTAGCCTTGTATATCTGACTTTGTCTCATTCTAAAACGTGATTTTTGAGTTTCAGTTAAATTATCATGGCAATTTGGACATGTAACTCCTTCTTCAAACTTCCTAGATCTTTTGTCCTTGGGCGAAATTGGCATTCTGCAACCACTACACATAGAATGAGAACCTAATTTTAGTCCATGTTTAAGGCTAATTCTGTTATCAAAAACAAAACATTCTCCTTTCCATAAACTTTGATTCTTCTTTATTCTTTTTAAATAATTTAAGATACCTCCATTTAACTGATATATATTTTTGAAACCTTTTTTTTCCAAGTACACAGAAGTTTTTTCACAACGTATTCCACCTGTACAAAACATTGCTACTGGTCTATTTTTATCAAGTTTATTTAAATATTTAGGAAAATCTCTAAAATTAGTTACATTTGGATTAACTGATTTTTTAAAAGTTCCAACTTTATATTCAAAAGGTTTTCTAGTATCGATTATATGAGTATCTTTATTTTTGATTAGTTTGTTCCAGTCTTTTGGTTCTAAATGATTTTGTATATTTCTATCCTTAGAATTAATAGTTAAATTCATTGGAACAATTTCTTTTTTAATCTTTACTTTAGGTTTATGAAATGGCTGAAATTTACATTTAGATTCATTACTATTATCAAATAGTTTAAATGAAAATAAAGATTTTAACTTTCTGGTAGTTTTATCAATATCTTTCACACGCCCAGAAATAGTGCCATTCAATCCTTCTTTAGCAATAATTATGGTCCCTCTTATATTATTTGATGTGAGAAATTTTTGTAAAAAAATTTTATTTTTTTTTAAAGATTTTATCTTAATGAATTTATAAAAACCAAAAACCTTAAACATTATAAAACCCTACAAACAGTCATTCCATCACCTAGTGGAATAATAATTTGCTCTACTCTTTTATCTTTAGATACAAACTCGTTAAATTCTCTTATATTTATAGTAAATTTATCATTATTTTTTTCATCTGCTACCTCACCATGCCATAAAACGTTATCAATAATAATCAGACCACCCTTACTTAATAGTTCTAAAGATTTTTCATAATACTCCTTATAATTCATTTTATCAGCATCGATAAAGACCATATCAAATTTATTATTTTTCAACTCTTTCAAACTTTCAAGAGCAGGCTTTATTATTGTTTGAATTTTGTGATCCTGATTAGCTTTTTTGAAAAAATCTAATGCTATTTTATTTGTCTCTTCATTTTTATCTAGAGCAATTAGTTTCCCTTCATCAGGTAACGCAATGGAAATTGAGAGAGCACTAAGTCCTGTAAAAGTTCCGATTTCAAGAACATTTTTGATATTTGAAACTTTTATAATTAGATGAAGAAAATGACATTGGGTTGGATCAATCTGCATTCTTTTGATCTCACCTAGAGTTTTATTATAATCAATTATTTCTTGTTGAACTGGATGTAAATTTAATCCAAAGTCATTAATATAATTTTGTAACTTTTCGGTAATATCAAGGTTTGCACCCATTCTACTGAAGTTTTTTCTTTAATATCTCATTTATAAGTTGGGGATTGGCTTTACCACCAGATGCCTTCATAGCTTGACCAACAAAGAAACCAAATAATTTTTCTTTACCTTGCTTATACTCAATTGCTTTTTCTCTATTATCATTAATTATTTTATCGATTAAAGCATCTATAGCTTTAGGATCACTTTGTTGTTTTAATGCTTTTTCTTCAACAATTTTTTGAGGATCTTTATCCCCATCTAACATTAATTCAAATATAGTTTTTGCTATTTTTCCTGAAATTGTACCATTCTTTATTAAGTTAACTAATATAGCTAAATTCTTTGCACTTACAGGACTTTGAGAAATTTCTAAGTTTTTATTATTTAAAACTGCAAATAGTTCACCTGTAATCCAGTTAACAGCTAATTTTATATCTTTGTTCTTACCCATCTTGGCTACCACTTCTTCAAAATATTTTGCTGTATCAATATCTGAAATTAAGATGGTTGCTTCATATGGTGACAACTTAAATTCATCTATAAATCTTTTCTTTTTATCATCTGGTAACTCTGGAATATTATCTTTAAGATCGTTTACAAATTCATCAGAAACTTCTAGTGGTAATAAATCTGGATCAGGAAAATATCTGTAATCATGAGCATCTTCTTTTGATCTCATAGATCTTGTCTCATTTTTTTTTGTATCAAATAATCTTGTTTCTTGATCAATTGGTTTACCCTCTTCTATTAAATCTACTTGTCTATTGGCTTCATATTCTATTGCCATTTGCATAAATTTAATTGAGTTCACATTTTTAATTTCACATCTTGTTCCAAGATCTTTAGAGCCTTTTTCCCTTACAGAAACGTTGACATCAGCTCTTAATGATCCTTCTTGCATATTCCCATCACATGTACCTAGATATCGCATTATTGATCTTAATTTTTTAATATATACACTAACTTCATCAGGAGACCTTAGGTCTGGTTTGCTTACAATTTCCATTAAAGCTACACCAGATCTATTTAAATCTACAAAAGTATTTTGTGGATCAAGATCATGAATACTTTTTCCTGCATCTTGTTCTAAATGTAATCTTTCAATACCAACTTCTTTTTGACCCTCCGGCATATCCAGAATGACTTTGCCTTCACCTACTATAGGGTCTTTAAATTGTGAAATTTGGTACCCTTGAGGTAAATCTGCATAAAAATAATTTTTTCTATCAAATACTGAACGTTTATTAATTTTTGCATTCAGACCAATGCCAGTTTTAATTGCTTGTTTCACACAAAACTCATTTATTACTGGTAGCATCCCTGGGAATGCCGCATCAACTAAACTTACTTGTGTGTTAGGTTCTGCCCCAAATTTGGTAGCAGATGTTGAGAATAACTTTGACGCCGAAGTTACTTGAGCATGTACTTCTAAACCAATTACAACTTCATATTGGTTATCTTTTCTATTAATTAGATACTCTGATTTGTTTTTACTCATTTAATCCACCAATCAGTTATCTTATTTTTAAAGTCAATTTTTTCCTCCATCGCATAAGCAATATTTAATATATTTTGTTCATCAAAGGCTTTACCAATTATTTGTAAACCAAGTGGATATCCTTTGGCATCATGACCTGCTGGAATAGAAATACCTGGTAGTCCGGCTAAATTAACTGGCACAGTAAAGATATCGTTTAAATACATAGAAACTGGATCGTCTTTCTTTTCTCCTATTTTAAATGCAGAGCTTGGGGTTGAAGGGGTAAGTATTGCATCCACTTTTTTATATGCTTCGTCAAAATCATTTTTAATTAACTTTCTAACTTTTTGAGCCTTAAGATAGTAAGCATCATAATAACCAGAAGATAAAACATAAGTTCCTATCATAATTCTTCTTTGTACTTCTGAGCCAAAACCTTCAGATCTTGTCTTTTCATACATATCAATTAGATTTTCACCTTTAGCTCTAAATCCATACTTAACTCCATCATATCTTGCTAGGTTTGAAGATGCTTCTGCAGGAGCAACAATATAATAAGTAGGCAAAGCATAACTAGTATGAGGTAATGAAATATCAATTGTTTCAGCTCCACAATCTTTGACATACTGAATTCCTTTTTGCCAAAGATCTTCAATTTCTTTTGGCATTCCATCAACTCTATATTCTTTTGGTATCCCAATTTTTTTTCCTTTTATATTATTAGTAAGTTCTTTGCTGTATTGATTTCTTTTAAAATCTATTGAGGTTGAATCTTTTGAATCATAAGTGCTAATTATCTCTTGTAGTAAAGCACAATCTTTTACATTTTGAGCCATTGGTCCTGCTTGATCTAATGATGATGCAAAAGCAACAATTCCATAGCGTGAGCAGCTTCCATAAGTAGGTTTTAATCCAACTGTTCCTGTAAAAGAAGCAGGTTGTCTAATTGATCCTCCAGTATCAGTTCCAATCGTAATCGGTGTTAATTGTCCGGCCACTGCTGAAGCAGAACCACCTGATGAACCACCTGGAACTAAGTCTTTATCAATTGGATTTTGTACGTTACCAAAAAAACTAGTTTCATTTGATGAACCCATTGCAAATTCATCACAATTTAGTTTACCTAAAAGTATTGCACCTTCTTTCCAAATATTGTCGGTTACTGTTGACTCATATGTTGGTACAAAATTATTTAAAATTTTACTACCAGCAGTTGTTTTAACATCTTTTGTACAAAATAAATCTTTTACTGCCATCGGAACACCTGGCAATTTTAAATCTAAATTGGGTTTTTGATCAAATTTTTTTGCTTTGTTTAAAGCTGACGTGAAATCCTCAGTAATATATGCATTCAATTCTTTGGATTTTTCAGATCTATCTATGAATGCTTTTGTTACTTCTGTTGAAGACAGTTTTTTATTTTTAATATTTTCAACTAATTCTGTTAGAGATTGTTTTATTATATCTGACATTACTCTATCACCTTTGGTACAACAAAATAATCTTCATTATCTTGAGGAGAATTTTTAACTATTTGTTCTCTAATATTCTTACTTTTAACCTCGTCAGACCTTAGTTTTAATGTTGTTTCAGCTACAGAAGTTAAAGGTTCAACATTGTCTGTTTTTAATTCATTAAGTTTCTCTATAAAATCAAAAATTGAATTTAAATCACCAGCTAATTTTTCAGCTTTTTTTTCATCAAC
Source organism: Pelagibacterales bacterium SAG-MED19 (assembly GCA_014654035.1). Classification (GTDB taxonomy): domain Bacteria; phylum Pseudomonadota; class Alphaproteobacteria; order Pelagibacterales; family Pelagibacteraceae; genus Pelagibacter. Next base: position 25,522 of record JACWDQ010000008.1, on the reverse strand, counting down.
TGAAATTCTTGATAATTTAGATATGTGTTTTATTGTTTTAAGATCTATACTCATATGCTATTTAAATATGACGCAAACTATCATTTAAGTTTGAAATATACAATATGATCACTTTAGAAGAATTTAAAAAAAAACACTCAGATAAGTGTAGATTAATAGGTCTAGACCTTGGTTCCAAAAGAATCGGTGTATCTATTTGTGATGAAAAACAATTAATTGCCACTCCACTAAAAACAATAACCAGAAATACTCTAAATGAATTAATTGTTGAGCTTAAAGTGATTATTGATGAAAATGACATTAAAGGAATCATCGTTGGAAATCCTTTAAATATGGATGGTTCATCAGGTAGATCAGCACAATCAGTAAAAGACACGTCTCAAAAAATTGAGGAAAACATTAATATACCTATTTGTTTATGGGATGAAAGGTTATCAACAGTTGGTGCTTTTAACTTATCTAGTCAATTAGATATAAATGTGAGTAAAAGAGAAAAGAAAATTGATGAAAATGCAGCTGCTTTTATATTGCAAGGAGCAATAGATTTCTTAAATAATTAATACTTGCTATTATAGACATTTATAGTTATAGAGTTGGTTTTAATGGCAATTAAAACAGATAAAGCTATTAAAATTTCCCAAAAACATTTGTTAGGTATCCAAGATTTATCAATTAATGATGTTAATTTGATACTTGATGAAGCACATACATTTATAAAAGTTAATCAAAGTAAAAATAAAAAAATAGATGTTTTGAGTGGAAAGACTCAAATCAATCTATTCTTTGAGCCTTCTACTAGAACACAAAGTTCATTTGAATTAGCTGGAAAGAGACTTGGAGCAGATGTTATGTCTATGAATATAAGTAATTCTGCAATTAAAAAAGGTGAAACATTAATCGATACAGCCATGACTTTAAATGCGATGCATCCAGATATAATTGTAATTAGACATCAAGATTCTGGAGCTTGTAACTTACTTTCACAAAAAGTTAATTGTGCGGTACTAAATGCTGGTGATGGAAGAAGAGAACACCCTACCCAAGCTCTTTTAGATGCTTTAACAATTATAACTCGAAAAAACAAAATTGAAGGATTGAAAATTGCAATATGTGGAGACATTCTACATTCAAGAGTAGCAAGATCAAATATTTATCTTCTCAATATGCTTGGAGCTGAAGTAAATATAATTGCTCCAACAAATCTTATGCCGAAGGAAATTGAAAAATTTGGTGTTAATACTTTTACTGATATGAAAAAAGGATTGAAAGATTGTGATATCGTCATGATGCTAAGATTACAAAGTGAAAGAATGACAAGTTCATATCTTTCATCAAATAGAGAGTATTATGAATATTACGGTTTAACTCCTGATAAACTTGAGCATGCTAAATCTGATGCATTAATTATGCACCCTGGACCAATGAATAGAGGTATAGAAATAGACACAATATTAGCAGATGACATAAATAAAAGCGTAATTAAAGAACAAGTTGAGCTAGGTGTGGCTGTAAGAATGGCTTGTTTAAAGATATTTTGTACATGATGAAAAAGCAATATTTTATAAACGCTAACATAATCGACCCTCGTAATTCAATCAATGAGGTTGGGGGTTTGATTATAAGTGAAGAAGGCAAAATCGAAGCCATAGGAAAAAAAGTAAATACTAATAATCTACCTACCAGAGAAAAACCAATTGACTTAAAAGGAAAGTTTATTTTTCCAGGTTTGGTAGACATGAGAGTTTTTGTTGGTGAGCCTGGATATGAATACAAAGAAAACTTTAGAACCTTAAGTAATGCGGCATTATCTGGTGGAGTTACATCAGTAGTTACGATGCCAAATACTGATCCAATTATTGATAATGTATCTATAGTCGACTTTTTAAAAAGAAGAGGAAGAGATAAGTCAAAAATAAATATTTTTCCATCTGCTTCTCTTACAAAAAATATTGAAGGCACGAACATGACAGAATTTGGTCTTTTACAAGCTAAAGGGATAATTGCTTTTACCGATGGAATAAAAACAATTCAAAATCCTAGATTAATGTCAAGAATAATGAACTCAGCTAAAGATTTGGGTTGTCTGATAATGCAACATGCTGAGGATTACGAACTTGCAAAAAATGGTATGATAAATTCTGGAATAATTGCTTCTAAATTGGGATTATCAGGCATACCAGAGATCGCAGAAAGAATTTTAATAGAGAGAGATCTAACATTATTAGAGAAAGTCAAATGTAGATACCACATATCTCAATTATCATCACAAAAATCAGTTGAGGTTATCAAATATAGAAAGGAAATTGTTAAATTTACCTCGGGGGTTTCGATTAATAACTTGTCTTTAAATGAAAATGACATCGGAGATTTTAGAACTTTTTTAAAATTATCTCCCCCATTAAGAAGAGAGGAAGATAGATTGGCTCTAGTGCAAGGATTAAAAGATGGCTTGATTGATGTAATTGTTTCAGATCACAAGCCTGAAGATGAAGAATCAAAAAGATTAACTTTTGCTCAAGCTGCTACAGGTGCCTCAGGGATTGAAACACTATTATCTTTAAGTTTAGAATTATATCATAATGGGTCTCTAAAACTTGAGACTATTATAAAAGCGCTTACATCTAATCCAGCAAAAATACTTAAAATTGATAAAGGTAACCTTTCAATAGGGAATGATGCTGACCTATGTATAGTTGATATTGATAAACCATGGATTGTAAAAAAAGACAAATTAATCTCTAAATCAAAAAATACCTCCATAGAAGATAAAAAACTTCAAGGAAAAGTTACAAATACCTTTGTAAAAGGAAAAGAATTATTTAAGCTATAGAATGGATATTTTTTTGATAGGTATAATTTCCTACCTTATGGGCTCCATACCATTTGGATTTATACTTACAAAAATATTTTTAAAAAAAGATATAAGAGAAATAGGGTCAGGAAATATTGGGGCAACTAATGCTTTAAGAACTGGCAACAAAGCATTAGGTTATTCAACATTAATCTTAGACATTTTAAAAGCAATACTTCCAGTAATTTATGTAAAAATTTTTTATGAAGATTCTTTATATGTTGCCTCTTTATGTGCATTCTTAGGTCATGTATTCCCGATCTGGCTTAAATTTAAAGGCGGTAAAGGTGTTGCAACTTATGTTGGAATTTTATTTGCTATAAATATTTATTTTGGAATTATCTTTACAATTTCTTGGTTTGTAACTTTTTTCATTTCTAAATATTCTTCACTGTCATCTTTAATAGGTGCAGTTTCTATACCAATATATTTATTGATTTTAACTCAATTTGATCAGGTAATATTTTTTACAATTATGTTTGTCCTGATATTTTTTACCCACAGAGAAAATATCAAAAGATTGAAAAATAAAGAAGAAACTAAGACAAAAATTTATTAAATTGACTATCTAAGTCTTTTGAGTAGTTTGTAGATTATGAATTTGGTCATCGTTGAAAGTCCTGCTAAGGCTAAAACTATTAATAAATACTTAGGTGATGATTATAAAGTTTTAGCAAGTTATGGTCATATAAGAGATTTGCCTTCTAAAAATGGTTCAGTTGATCCAGACCAAGATTTTAAAATGGAATGGGAAGTTGACAGTTTTTCAAAAAAATATCTTAAAGAAATTACTGATGCAGCAAAAGACTCATCTAAAATTATATTAGCTACTGACCCTGATCGTGAAGGTGAAGCAATCGCTTGGCACGTGAAGGAGTATTTAAATGAAAAAAAACTTTTAAAAGATAAAGAAATTGAAAGAGTTGTATTTAACGAAATAACTAAAAAAGCTGTAATTCAAGGAATTGAAAACCCTAGACAAATTGAACCACTTCTTGTCGACGCATATATGGCGAGAAGAGCTTTAGATTACTTGGTTGGTTTTAATATTTCACCAATACTTTGGACAAAACTACCAGGATCAAAATCTGCAGGAAGAGTCCAATCCGTTGCTTTAAAATTAATTACTGAAAGAGAACATGAAATTGAATCATTTAAGCCAGAGGAGTTTTGGACTTTAAGTATAAAATTTACTGATGAAAAAAATCAAAATATTACTGCTAGTATAAGCCAATTAGATAAAACTAAAATTGAAAAATTTTCCTTTAGAAACAAAGATGAAATAAATATAGCTGTATCAAAAATTAAAAAAAAGAAATTTGATATTACAGATATTTCAAGCAAAGTAATAAATCGTAATCCCTCTGGACCCTTTACTACTTCAACTCTTCAACAAATTGCTTCGAGCAGATTGGGTTTTGGTGCATCAAGAACAATGCAAATTGCACAAAAACTATATCAAGGTATAGAAATAGAAGGTGAAACGATTGGTTTAATCACTTACATGAGAACTGATGGAACCAACTTATCCAAAGATGCAGTGTCAACTTTCAGAGATTATATCCAAAAAGAAATTGGTAACGAATATTTGCCTAAAGATCCTTTAAATTATTCTGGTAAAAAAGCTAAGAATGCTCAAGAAGCACATGAAGCAATCAGGCCTACAGATATTATCAGAACACCTCAAAGTGTTAAAAAATATCTTAGTACAGATCAGAATAGACTATATGAACTTATCTGGAGTAGAGCTTTATCTTCTCAAATGGAGTCTGCTAAGTTTGATAGAAACACTATTACTATAACATCAGACAATAATGATACAATTTGTAAGGCAAGTGGGTCTGTCCTAAAATTTGATGGTTTTTTGAAGATTTATAATAACCAAAGTAAAGATGATGATGAAAGTGTTTTACCAGCTGTATCTAAAGGACCTATTAATATTGAGGCTTTATTGGATGAGCAACATTTTACGCAACCACCACCAAGATTTTCTGAGGCTAGTTTAGTCAAAAAACTGGAGGAATTGGGTATTGGAAGGCCCTCTACTTATGCAAGTATCATTTCTACTATTGCAAATAGAGGTTATGCAGAAATATTAAATAAAAGATTTTTTCCAACTGACAGGGGTAAATTAATTTCTGCATTTTTAGAAAAATTATTTTCAAAATATGTGGATTATAATTTTACAGCGGGATTAGAGGACCAACTTGATGAAATTACCACTGGGAAAGAAAGCTGGATTAAAGTATTAGAGCTTTTTTGGAAAGACTTTAATAATAATGTCTCAGAAGTAAAAGAAAAAAGAACTAGAGAGGTTTTAGATTTGCTCAATGATAGTTTGGGTGAACTGATTTTTGATAAAGATAATGAAGGAAATGTAGTTAGAAAATGCCAATTATGCAGTTCTGGAACACTAAGTTTAAAAAATAGCTTCAGGGGTGGAGCTTTTATAGGATGCTCAAATTATCCAGAATGTAAGTTTACAAGACCATTATCTAAAGCAAAAGCTGCTGCTCAAGCACAACTAGCTGAACCAAAGCTAATAGGAAAACATGAAAACGGAAATGATATATATTTAAAAAACGGAAGATTTGGTCCCTATCTCCAGTATGAGAAAATCCCTACTGATATTGAGCTTGAAAAAGCTACTAAGAAAAAGAAAAAAACAAAAAAAGCCAAATCAGATGTAAATGAACTTTTAAAAAATATTTCAATACCCAAAGGCTTAGAATTAAAAGATATTGATATAGAAAAAGCAAAATTTTTATGCTCGTTGCCTAAATCACTAGGAATAAATCCTGATAATCAAAAAGAAATTACATTAAATACAGGTAGATTTGGACCTTATCTTAAATGTGAAAATAAATCTGCAAGAATAGAAAATGTAGAAGATATATTTTCTATAGGTTTAAATAGAGCAATCACTCTAATAGCAGAAGCTAAGCCCGGTCGAATGTCGTCATCAATGATAAAAGATTTAGGAGAACATCCCGAAGATAAAAAGCCCGTAAGAGTTATGAAAGGTCAATATGGACCTTATATCAAGTATAAATCACTAAATGCGACTATACCTGAGGAAAAAGATCCTACTGAATTAACAATGGAAGAGGCTTTAATATTGATTGAGAAAAGAAAAGAATACGATAAAACTAAGAAATCAAAAAAAAGGAAATTAAAATGAGTTATGAAGATAAAATAAAAGAACTTAAAATAAAACTTCCTGAAGCAAAACCACCAGTTGGAAATTATGTTGCGACAAAAATTTCTGGAAAAATGCTATTTGTATCAGGACAAATTTCTATTGATGAAAGTGGTCAACTAATTAAGGGAAAAGTTGGAAAAGATTTAGATGTAGAGACTGGTTATAACGCTGCTAAAAGATGTGCTTTAAGTATAATTGCACAAGTTAAAAAAGCTTGTAATGATGATTTATCTAAAGTTAAATCATGTATAAAATTAACTGGATTTGTTAATTCTACTGATCAATTTACAGATCAACCAAAAGTAATTAATGGTGCTTCTGACTTAATCGCTGAAGTTTTTGGGGAATCCGGTATGCATACCAGGGCTGCTGTGAGCACAAATAGCTTACCTTTAGGTGTTTCGGTTGAAGTAGATGCAATATTTGAATTAAATTAAATTTATTTTCCAACGCTAAAATACTTAAATCCTTGATCTTCAATTTTTGTTGAGGAATAAATATTCCTTAAATCAAAAATAACAAATTTTTTACCTTTAACTAAACTTTTAAAATTGATTGATTTAAAATCATTCCATTCAGTATGTATAATTACGAGATCTGAACCCTGAACAGCTTCTTTAATTGAGGTTTTATTTGTAACATTTTTTAATTTTGAAAATTCATCCTTATAACCAGTTGGGTCAAAATATTTAATTACTGCTCCTCTTTTTGATAACCAAGGTATCATTTTAAGACTTGAGGAGTCTCTCATATCATCAGTATTTGCTTTGAATGTAACACCTAAAAAAGTTATTTTTTTGTTTTTTATTTTTTTATTCAAAATTTGATTAACTCTATCAAGTAAAATATTAGATCTATTTTCATTTGATTTAATTACAGATTTTATTACTGATAAGTTAGTTTTAAACCTATCAGCTGTTGAAATGATAGCTTTAGTGTCTTTTGGGAAACAAGATCCACCATAAGCAGGGCCAGCCCTAAGAAATCGACCTCCAATTCTTTTATCTAAACCCATACCAATAGATATATCCTCTACATTAATACCTGTTTTTTCACACAAATTAGCTATTTCATTTATAAATGTAATCTTGGTTGCTAAGAAAGCATTTGAGGCATATTTAATTAATTCAGCTGCTCTTCTAGAAGTCTGCAGATAAGAAGCCCCCTTAGAGATTAATGGATTATAAAGATTTTTTAGAATTTTACCTGTCTTTTTGTCATTGGTACCAATTACTACTCTATCAGGATAAATAAAATCTCTTATTGCCTCCCCTTCCCTTAAAAACTCAGGATTAGAGACAACTGAGAATTTTTTCTTATTATTTTTTTTAGACAGAATCTTTTCAATTTCATCTCCTGTTGTTACAGGCACAGTTGATTTTGTAATGATAATTTTGAATTTATTTATTGAAGAACTTATTTCTTTTGAAGCATTATAAATCTGACTTAAATCTGCGGAATTTCCTAATTTTTTTGTCGGTGTTCCAACGCAAATAAAAATAATATCGGACTCTCTAACTGATTTTTTAAGATCTGAAGAAAAATTTAATCTTTTATTCTTATAATTTTTGATTACTAATTCTGATAGACCAGGTTCATAAATTGGAATTTTACCTTTCTTAAGTGAATTAATTTTGTGAATATTATTGTCTACACAAATTACTTCATTTCCTAGATCAGCAAAACACACTCCACTTACTAAACCTACGTAACCAGTACCTATCATGCATAATTTCATGATTTAGCTATCTCCAAAGTTGATTTAATATAACCGTTCATGCTTCCACAGTCTAAATACTTTCCTGAAAAAATATGTGCTATAAATTTTTTGTTTTCATATATTAACGATTGTATAGCATCTGTAATATGAATTTCACCACCTTTACCAGGTTTTAATTTCAAAAGTTTTGAAAAAATTTCTTTTGGTAAAATATATCTACCAATTACCGCTTTATCAGAGGGAGCTTTAGAAACTGATGGTTTTTCAATTACGTTACTAATTAAATAATTTTTTTTGTCCAATTTTTTTTTTAAATCATATATACCCCATCTAGAAACATTATTTTTTTTTACTTTCATACTAGCCATCACAGAAGAAGCATATCGTTTATGAATTTTTATCATTGATTTTGAACAATTTTGCTTAATAATTAAATCATCTGGAAGTAGCATTAAAAAAAATTTGTCTTTTATAAATTTTCTTGTTTTTAAAACAGCATCACCTGTACCTAAAGGTTTATTTTGATAAACAAATTTTATCATCTTTTTATATTTAAGTATTTTTTTATATTCATTTATGATTCTAGGATCTTTTTTCTTTTTTATAATTTTCTTATAAAAAGCATCATTATAAAAATAATTCTTAATCATCTGCTTTTTTTTTGAAATTATAAAAATTATTTCTTTAATACCTGCTTCTATGCATTCATCTAATATATATTCAATACCTGGTTTACCATTAATTGGTAAAAGTTCTTTTGCAAACACACTCGTTAAAGGTAATAACCTTGTGCCTAGCCCTGCTAATGGAATTATTGCTTGTTTAATCATTTAAATGTTTTACTTATTAAAATATTTTATACAAATGAAAATTTTATTAAATAATAGTGATTTAAATGAGGCATTATCTGGTATCTCAAACCTTGGTTTTGTGCCAACAATGGGAAGTCTTCACAAAGGTCATTTATCACTAATTAAAAAATCATTAAAAAATTGTAGCAATACTTTAGTAAGTATTTTTGTAAATCCTACTCAGTTTAATAATAAAAAAGATTATATAAATTATCCAAGAAGTTTAAAAAAGGATTTATTAATCCTCAAAAAGCTTAAAATCAATTTTGTTTATTTGCCTAATAAAAAAGACATTTATGATTCAAATATTAAGAAAAAACCTACTCTAAACAAAAAAGATAAAATAATGTGTGCTAAATACAGAAAAGGTCATTTTGAGGGTGTTATTGATGTGATGGATAGATTAACAAAAAAAATTAGACCAAAAATGATATTTATGGGTGAAAAAGATTACCAACAATTATATTTGGTAAAAAAATTTATCAAAAAAAAATATAAGTCTCAAATTATTTCTTGTAAAACAATAAGAGATAAAAATAAGTTAGCATTATCTTCAAGAAATTTACTTTTGAAAAAAAAAGATCAATTTAATGCTGGAAGAATAGCTCAAAATTTAATTTTTTTCAAAAAAAAACTAACAAAACAAAAAAATATAAATATTTTTATAGATAATAAAAAAAAAGAATTAGAAGAATTATTTGATATTTCAATAGAATATCTTGAATTAAGAAATTCACTTAATTTTAAGAATACAAAGAAAATTAAAAACTCACGACTTTTTATTTCCTATTATTTAAATAAAATTAGATTAATCGATAATTTCTAAATCTTATAAAAAATAAGCTCCAACTCCAAGGAAGGATACAAATCCAATTACGTCTGTTATTGTTGTAACAAAAACACTTGATGCAATAGCTGGATCAATGTTCATATTTTTAAGTGTAACTGGAACTAATATTCCAAATAATCCAGCAACCACCATTGTTAATATCATAGATATAGAAATTATTAACGAAAGCTGAATATCTTGAAACCACAATTGAACTATGAAAGAACTAATTATAGCAAATATTAATCCATTCAAAATACCTATATTAAATTCTTTTAAAATATTTTGATTAAAATTATTTTTTGTTAAGTCATTTGTCGCTAAAGTTCGAATTGTTACAGCAAGAGTTTGCATACCTGCATTACCTCCCATTGAAGCTACAATTGGCATTAAAAACGCTAAAACTACCATTTGTTCAATAGTAGCCCCGAATAAACTAATACAATATGTGGCTAAAAAAGCTGTGAAGAGATTTAATAACAACCAATTGAATCTTCTTTTAGTTTTTGTAATTACACCATCAGTAATTTCTTCATCTCCAACTCCTGCTAATCTTAAAGCATCTTCTTCTGCTTCTTCTTTTAAAACTGTTAAGACATCATCTGATGTTATCATACCAACTAATTTATTATTTTTATCAACAACACAAGCAGAATTTAAATTATAGTTTTCAAATAAATGTCCTACCTCTTCTCTATCCATATCAACTGGAACTAAAAAAGTTGAGTCTTCCATAATCGAAGACATTTTGAAATCTCGTGGGTTTCTTAATACTTTAGAAGAAGGAACAGTACCAATAGGTTTGAAGTTTTCATCAACAATATAAATTTCTAAAAATTGTTCTGGTAAATCTTTATTTTCTCTCAAATAATCAATGGTTTGACCTACTGACCAATTGCTTGGGATAGCTGTAAATTCTCTTTGCATAATTCTTGCAGCACTATCTTCTGGATAACTAAGTCCTTCAAGTAAAGCAAAACGATCTTTAGGTGGAAGTGAACTTAATATTGAATTTTTATCTTTTTCCTCAACATTTTCTAAAATTGCTATTGCATCATCTGACTCAAGATTTTTTAATATTCTTACTATTGCATCTGACGACAAGTATTGAATTATTTCAGATTGAACTGACTCATTTAATTCAATAAAAACTTCTGGATCAATCTTGAAATTGTTTAATTTTATTAAATTTTCTCTATCATTTTGACCTAAGTGTTCAATAATATCAGCAGCATCAGCTGGATGCATTTCTTTAAAAGAATTCGTAATAAATAAAGCATCATTTGAAGCAATTTTATCTGTTACAACTTTGATAAATTCTTTATTAAATTCAAAATTGACTTTTTTATCTTTGATTTTTTTTATTAAAGTCATAAAATTCCTATTATTCAGTCGCAACTTTTAATACATAATATAGAGATTACAATTTTTAAATGAATATAGAGATTAAAAAGTCAAAAAAACCAATAAAATACATTGATGCTATAAAATTTATGGAGTCAAGATTATCCAATATTAATCAAAATAATGCAGATGAATTGATATGGATTTTAGAACATGATGAAATTTATACTGCTGGTACGAGTTATAAGGAAAATGAAATTTTAGATAAATCTATAAATATTTTTAAAACTAATAGAGGAGGTAAAATAACTTATCACGGACCAGGTCAGTTAATATGTTATTTTGTAATAAATTTAAAAAAAAGAAATAAAGACATTAGAAAATTCATAACTGCTGTTGAGAAAACTATTATTGACTCACTTAAATATTATGAAATAGATACCTTTGCTGATAAAAAAAATATTGGTATCTGGTACAAAGATAAACTTAACATAAAAAAAGTTGCCGCTATTGGTATTAGAGTAAGTAAATGGATAGCATATCATGGATTTTCTATTAATATTCATAATAATTTGAATAAATACAAAGCGATAATTCCTTGTGGTATTAAAGACAAGGGCATTACAAACTTGTGTGAAATTGATAGTCATAAAGATTATAATGATTTAAAAAATAAGGTTATAAAAAATTTTATCTTTAATTTGGAAAATTTAAGCGTTTAGTTTTTAATAATTTTTTAAAATAATCTGGTAATAATGCCGTATAAGTATATTTAATATCCTTAATCATAAATTTTATTTGGTAAGAATGTAACATTAAATTTTTGTTAATCCCTTTTATTGAGTTAGATAATTTATATTTAGTATCTCCAAAAATTGGTTGACCTATAGCATAAAGTTGTTTTCTAAGCTGATGTTTTCGACCAGTTATTGGTTTGAGCTCTAATAAACTAGCTCCAAAATTTTTATCTATAACTTTAAAAAAAGTTTTTGCTTTTTCAACTATTCTTTTATCACCATCATATCTAATTAAATTTTCATCCCATACTCCTGAATTTTTATTTAATTCACCATGACAGATAGCTAAATATGTTTTGTGAACTTTACGTAATCTAAACAGTGATGTTAATAATTGTGCACTTTCTCTTTTTTTTGCAATAACAAAAACTCCTGATGTATCCTTATCTAATCTATGAACTGAATAAGGTTTAGTATCTTTAAAAATTTCACTTTTTGAAAATATATCTACAAGATTTTTTTTTGATTTTGTGCCACCTTGTACAGAAATGCCTGAGCTTTTATTTAAAACAATAAAATCATCATTATTGTCTATTATTTGGTCTTCATTGGATTTTATTATTTCTTTAGTGGGTTGAAATTTAATTTTTTTTTGAACTATTTTATCTTTAAATTCAAAGTTAAAAAAATCGATTTTATCTTTAGTTTTAATTTTGTGAGAGCTTTTAATTTTCTTTTTATTTAATTTAATCTTTCCTGATCTTAGACTTTTTTCAATCAAACTTTGAGGAATTTTACCAATCGAATGTCTGATCCATCGGTCAATTCTCATATCATTACACGTCGAATCAACGATGTATGACTTTTTCATGATCTAAAATTTATGCTGTAGCTTGCTTTTTATCTTCAGCTTTTGGTTTTTCTTTCGTTGTGTCTTTTTTCTTTTTATCAACTCTTTTTGCTTCAACATCTCTGTCTACAAACTCAATGATTGCCATAGGAGCATTATCTCCATATCTAAAGCCTGCTTTAATAATTCTTGTATATCCACCATTTCTTTTTTCATATCTTTTAGATAATGTTTTTTTTACTTTATTGGCATTTTTTGAATCTTGTAATTGTGAAACCAAAAGTTTTGTAGTTTGTAATGTATCTTTTTTACCTAAAGTAATTATTTTATCTGCTTTAGGTTTCAAAAATTTTGCTTTAGGCAACGTTGTTTTAATTTGTTCGTACTTAATCAATGAATTAAGCATGTTTTTTAGTAAAGCTTTTCGATGTTCCGAAGTTCTATTTAACTTCTTATTTGCCATGCCATGTCTCATTATATAGCTTCCTCTAATTTTTTAGACATTTCTGCAATATTATCTGGTGGCCAATTCGGAATTTCCATTCCTAAATATAGTGACATTCCTGTTAAAACTTCCTTTATTTCATTTAATGATTTTCTACCAAAATTTGGTGTTCTTAGCATTTCACCTTCAGATTTTTGGACGAGATCTCCTATATAAATTATATTATCATTTTTAAGACAATTCATAGATCTTACTGATAATTCAAGTTCATCAACTTTTCTTAATAAATTTTTATTAAATTCAGGTTCTGTAGATACTTCTTTGACTGGAGCTTCAACAGGTTCATCAAAATTAATAAACATTTTTAATTGATCTTGGAAAATTCTAGCAGAATAAGCTACAGCATCTTCAGCTGATATTGATCCATTTGTTTCAACATTCATTGTAAGCTTATCATAATCTAAAGCTTTACCTTCTCTGGCTGTACTTACAGAAAAAGATACTTTTTTCACAGGACTATAAAGAGAGTCTATTGCAATAAGTCCAATTGGAGGCTCTTCTGGTTTATTAAGTTCGGCTGGGACATAACCTTTTCCAGAATTAACATTCATCTCCATATGAAAATTTGTGTTTTCATCTAAATTACAAATTACTAAATCAGGATTTAAAATTTCAACATCTGTTACAGGAGATATGTCAGAAGCTTTAATTTCACCTGGGCCTTTTGCGTCTAATATCAATTTTTTTGTTCCCTCAGATGAACATTTTAAAGCTAATGATTTAATATTAAGGACAATATCAGTAACATCTTCTCTTACACCTTTAATTGATGTAAATTCATGTAAAACACCATCGATTTGAACTGAAGTAACAGCTGATCCTCTAATTGAAGATAAAAGAATTCTTCTTAACGAATTTCCTAAAGTAAGTCCATAACCTTTTTCTAAAGGTTCAGCTACTATTGTAGCTTTAGTTAGATCATCACTTATTTTGACATCTAACTTACCTGGTTTAATTAATGATTTCCAATTTTTAACATTTACATTTTCTGTTTCCATTAAACTCTCCTTTTTTTTGGTGGTCTAGTTCCGTTATGAGGCATTGGTGTTGTGTCTTTAATAGAAAGAATCTTAAAACCTCTTGCTTGTAAAGCTCTTAAGGCAGTTTCTCTCCCTGATCCAGGTCCTTTAACTTCAACTGACAAAGTTTTCATTCCAAATTCTAAAGCTTTAGAAGCGGCAGAATCTGCTGCAATTTGTGCAGCATAAGGCGTAGATTTTCTTGATCCTTTAAATCCTTTTTGGCCGGCAGAAGCCCATGAAATAACATTTCCATTAGTATCTGCTATAGAAATTATAGTGTTATTAAAAGTTGATTGAACATAAGCAATTCCACTTAAAATATTTTTTTTTATTTTCTTTTTTTTTGAGTATGAACTTTTATTAACTTTTTTTGAAGTTTTTTCAACTTTTTGATCTTTATTGTTTTCAATTTTATCTGATTTAGCCATAATTATTTTTTAAGTGGTGTTAGTTTTTTTCCTGCAATAGCAATCGCTTTTCCTTTTCTAGTTCTTGCATTACATCTTGTTCTTTGACCTCTTACAGGTAATTTTTTTCTATGTCTTGATCCTCTGTAGCTGGCTAAATCAATAAGTCTTTTTATACTCAATGAATAGTCTCTACGTAGATCACCTTCTACCTTAAAATTTTGATCAATATATTCTCTAATTTTAAGAATTTCGTCATCTGTTAATTGATTGACTCTTTTATCTTTAGGTATTGCTAATGAAGAACAAATTTGTTGAGAAAATTTATCACCAATACCATAAATATAAGTTAAACCTATATGAACAAGTTTATTTTGTGGAATATTGATACCTGCTATACGCGCCATAATTTTGAGATAAATTTTAGCCTTTTATATAAGAAGATCTTCCAAAGTCAACGTCTTAAACATTGAGAAAAGTGTCTATTTTACTTGTAATTTCGTCTATTTTCATTGATCCATCAATCTCGTGAAAAATTGGATTTTTTGAATAGAAATCAAGGACAGGTTTAGTTGTTTGCATATATTTATCGTATCTTTTAAGAATAGTTTTGGAGTCATCATCAGATCTTTTTTCTAAGATTTTTCTTTTTTCAATTCTTTTTACTATTGTTTCTTTACTTACATTAAGGAAAAAAATGAAATTCAATTTTTGATGTGATTTATTTAACAATAAATCCAAATTTTGAGCCTGACTTATGGATCTTGGATAGCCATCAAATATCAATTTATTTTTTTTTTGAGGATCAAATATAACTTTTTCTATAAGTTGATTAACTATTTCATCGTTTACAAATTTCCCATCATTCATATCATTAATTATTTTTCGTCCTATTTCTGTATCTTTTTTGATTTCATCTCTCAATAAATCACCAGTCGATATTTGAAAGCTATTTATTTTTTTTACTAAATATTTTGCTTGAGTACCTTTTCCAGCTCCAGGGGGACCGAATAAGATGATATTCACTTATCTACCAAATTTAGTTTTTTTAATAAGTTGTTCATATTGAGAACTCATTAATCTTGTTTGTATTTGAGTCACTGTATCAATTGCCACTACAACAACTATAAGAATAGAAGTACCACCTAAATAAAAAGGTATAGGATAATTAGCAATTAGAAATTCTGGCATTAAACAAACTAAAGTTAAATACAACGCTCCTATTGTTGTTAACTTCGTTAGAATATTTTCAATATAAAGTGCAGTACTTTCTCCTGGTCTGATACCAGGTATAAATCCTCCATATTTTCTTAAATTGTCAGCTGTTTCAGTTGGATTAAATGTAATTGATGTATAAAAAAAGGTAAAAAATATAATTCCAGATGCATATAACAGCATATAAAGAGGTTGACCCTGAGTAAAGAAGGAGCTGATATTTAAAAATGTATCACTGTCAGAAAAATTAAAATTTGAAAAAGTTACTGGTAATAACAATAATGCCGATGCAAAAATTGCTGGGATCACACCAGCTTGATTTATTTTTAGAGGTAAGTGAGAAGACTCACCTCCATACATTTTATTACCCATTTGTCTTTTTGGATAATTAATTAATATCTTTCTTAAAGCTCTTTCCATAAAGACTATAAACAAAATAGTAAGGATTAATAAAATAAAAATAGCTAAAATCATTAATGTTGAGACTGCACCGGTTCTTCCTAATTCAAAGGTAGTTACCAAAGCTCTTGGAATTTCTGCAACAATTCCTGCAAAAATAATTAAAGATATTCCATTTCCTATTCCTCTTTGAGTGATTTGCTCACCTAACCACATCAAAAATATTGTACCAGCTACAATAGTTGTAACTGTTGATATCTTAAAAAAAGCACCAGGATTTATAACAAGATTAGCTGAAGACTCTAATCCTACTGATAAACCATAACCTTGAACTGTAGCTAATAAAACTGTTCCATATCTTGTTATTTGAGTAATTTTTGCTCTTCCAGTTTCGCCCTGAGATTTTAAATTTTTAAAATAATCAGAAACACCTGTTAAAAGCTGAACGATAATTGATGAAGAAATGTAAGGCATAATACCCAGAGCAAATATCGCCATTCTACTAACAGCTCCTCCTGCAAATACATTAAACATTCCCAATAATCCTTTTTGATTACCTTCCATCATTATTTTCAATTGTTCGGGATCAATCCCAGGTAATGGAATGAAAGTTCCAAACCTATAAACAGCTAGAATTGCTATTGTAAAGATAATTCTATTTCTTAAATCATTGCTCGAAGATGAGGCGCTCATTTTAAGTTATTATTTCTTAAGTTGTATAGATCCACCAATTTTTTCTAACTTTATGACAGCTGATTTGGATGCAAGATCTGCTTCGATGTTTATTTTATCCTTAATTTCACCAGAACCTAAAATTTTCAATTTAATTGAATTTTTATTAATTAAGTTAAGTTTTTTTAATAAGCTTGAATTAAGAGTATCCCCTATTTTTAATCTTTTTTTATCAATATAAGATTGAATTTTATCAAGATTCAAAATAGCGATCTTTCCTTTAATTATTGGATTGAAACCTCGTTTAGGTAATCTTCTATAAAGAGGCATTTGACCTCCTTCAAAACTTTTTATGGCAACTCCTGATCTTGATTTTTGACCTTTAACACCTCTTCCTGAAGTTTTACCTTTTCCCGAACCAATTCCTCTACCAACTCTAATTTTTTTTTTATTTATTTTGTTTATGTTATTTAATTTTATCATTATCCTCTTTTTTCAATAATTTCTGAAATCTTTTTATTTCGAATGGCAGAAATTTGTTTTGGTGAATTTTGCTTTAATAGGGCTTTCATAGTTGCTCTAATAACATTATGAGCATTAGAAGTCCCCATTGATTTTGCAACAATATCTTTAACTCCTAAAACTTCACAAACAGCTCTAACAGGACCTCCGGCAATTATACCTGTACCTTTTGATGCTGCTCTTAAAACAATTTTACCAGAACCATCTTTTGCTTTTACATCGTGATGAATAGTTCTACCTTCTCTTAATGGTATATGAATTAACTTTCTTCTTGCCATTTCATTTGCTTTCTTAATTGCATCTGGAACTTGTTTTGCTTTAGCATGGGCGATTCCAATTCGTCCGGCTTGATTGCCCACAACAACTAAGGCAGAAAAACCAAATCTTCTACCACCTTTAACAACTTTTGTTATTCGATTGATATGAACTAATTTTTCTAAAATATCGTCAGTTTTTTTATCTTTTTGATTTTCCATATTAAAATTCCATTCCATTTTTTCTTAATGTTTCAGCAAAAACTTTTATTCTTCCATGATATTTATATATACCTCTGTCAAAATATATTTTTGTTATCTTTTTCTCTTGAGCTTTTTTTGCTAATTTTTCAGCAACAATTTTAGAAAGTTCAGATTTATTTACTTTTGGGCTCGATTTTAAATCTTTTTCAATAGATGAAGCAGATATTACTGTAATTTTTTTACTATCATCTATTATCTGAGCTGAAATATTCTTTGATGATCTTGATATGCTTAATCTAAATCTATCAACTGAAGAAACTCTTTTAACTTTGTTGCTAACTCTAAATCTTTTTCTCTTATTAGTGTTAAGTTTCATTATTTTTTCTTTCCTTCTTTTTTCAATATATATTGGCCTTTTTCTCTTACACCTTTACCTTTATATGGTTCAATTTTTCTCAGTGTTTTTAATTTTGAGGCAACAACACCAACTAGCTGTTTATCAGAGCCGGTTATTTTTAATGTTGTTTGTTTTTCAACAGCTATTTTGACTCCTTCTGGAATATCAAAATTTATATCGTGACTATATCCAAGTTGTAAATTTAATTGGTTACCTTTTAAAGCTGCCCTATAGCCAACTCCTACCAATTCTAGGGTTTTTTCATATCCTGAACTAGATCCTATAACTGCATTATTAATTAAGCTTCTATTCATTCCCCATAATCTTTTTGTATTTTGGTCAATTTTTTTAGGTTTAATTGAAATTTCTTTTCCATCTTTTATATCAAGATTAAATAATTCTAAGTCAATATTAATTGATTTTTTTCCAATAGGACCCTCAATGTTTAAAATATTTCCAGCTAAAGCAACTTTTACTTTTTCTGGTATGGATATATTTATTTTACCTATTTTCGACATTAAAATACCTTGCAAATTATTTCGCCACCAACTTTTTGTTTTCTAGCGTCTATATCAGTCATCACACCTTTAGGGGTAGAAACTATAGCTATCCCTAACCCATTATTAATTTTTGGAAGACCTTCAGCGCTTGAAAAAATTCTTCTTCCAGGTTTAGATATACGCTCAAACGCGCTGATTACTGGATTTCCCGAATGATATTTCAATTCAAGCGAAAGAGTAGATTTATTATTTTCTCCGCTATTTATTTTAAAATCTTTGATAAAACCCTCATTTTTTAAAATGTTAGCAATTTTTGCTTTAAAATTTGATGATGGTAATTCTACTTTTTTATGATTTCTCTCTTGAGCGTTTTTCACTCTAGCAATCATATCTCCAATAGGGTCACTTAAACTCATAAATTCCTTTCTACCAACTTGATTTTACTAAACCAGGTATTTTTCCTTGCAATCCTAGTTGTCTTAATGCAATTCTTGATATCTTTAATTTTCTATATACACCATGTGGTCTGCCAGTAATTTGACATCGATTCATAATTCTTACTTTTGCAGAATTTCTAGGTAACTTAGATAATTTTTGTTGGGCTTTAAATCTTTCTTCTAATGGAATTTTTTTATCCATTATAATTTTTTTTAGCTTTTCTCTTTTCTTATATAATCTATTAACAAGTTTTATTCTTCTATTATTCTTATTTATTGAACTTAATTTTGCCATCTGTTAATTATCTCCTTTTTTTATAAATGGGAAATTTAATTTTTCTAATAAAGCGAAACTATGATCTTTATTTTTTGAATCGATAACTATAATAATATCCATTCCTCTTACTTTATCTGCCCTATCAAAACTCACTTCTGGAAAAATAATATGTTCTTTAATTCCAAAAGTATAATTACCAAATTTATCAAATCCTTTAGTTGATAAACCTCTAAAATCTTTAATTCTAGGTAATGCAATATTTACTAATCTATCTAAAAATTCATACATTTTATCTTTCCTTAAAGTAACTTTTAATCCAGCATTTGAACCTTTTCTTGTTTTAAAATTAGCTACAGATTTTTTAAATTTAGTTATTACTGGTTTTTGACCAGTAATTTTAGCTAAATCTTCTTCACAAGACTTTAATATTTTTGTGTCATTTCCATCTAAACCAAGGCCCATATTTAAAACAATCTTCTCAATTTTTGGTCCCATAAATAAATTTTTGAACCCAAATTGAGATTTTAACGACGGTTGAATTTCTTTATAATAAAGTTCTTTTAATCTTGGTGTCATTATTTTTTAGCCTCAGGTTTTTTACTCTTAATTTTCTGTTCAATTAATCTAAGATTTGATAGATGAATGAAATTTTCTTTAGAAATAATTCCACCTTTTTTCTCCTTAGTTGTTTTAACATGTTTTTTAACCATATTTATTTCTTTAACTTTTGCTCTATTATTTTTTCTATCAATTTCTATTACTTCACCTTCTTTTTTTTTATCTTTGCCTGATAAAATTTTTACTTTAAAACCCTTTTTAATCATTACAAAACCTCTGGGGCTAATGAAATAATTTTCATTTGACCTCTATTTCTTAATTCTCTGGTTACTGGACCAAAAATTCTTGTTCCAACAGGTTCACCTTTGTCATCAACTAAAACTGCAGCATTATTGTCAAATCTTACTTTTGATCCATCATCTCTATGTATTCCTTTTTTAACCCTTACCACAACAGCCTTATGAACAGATCCTTTTTTAACTTTGCCCTTGGGTATTGCTTCCTTCACAGCTATTACAATTGTGTCACCAATACTCGCATAACGTCTTTTTGATCCACCTAAGACTTTGATACATTCAATTTTTTTTGCTCCAGTATTGTCTGCAACATTTAGCTCAGTTTGTACTTGTATCATTACTTTTGAGCCTCCATTACCTTAAATTTTTTATTTTTTGAAAAAGGTTTACTTTCAATAATTGAAACTTTGTCACCAGCTTTATATTCATTATTTTCATCATGAGCATTATATTTTTTTCTGACTTTAATAACTTTTTTAAGTAATGGATGAGAGTATTTTCTTTCAACCATAACTGTGATTGTCTTATTTGGTTTATCACTCACAACTATTCCTGTTAAAATTTTTTTAGGCATTTAACTTCTCCTTTAATGCAGTTTTTAATCTTGCTATATATTTTTTGGTTTCACCTATTTTAGAAGGATTTGTAATTTGTGAATTTGTCTTTTGAAATCTAAAATTGAACAAATCTTTTTTAAATTTGTCAATATTTTTTATAATTTCATCTTTTGATAATTTTTTAATTTCTTGTTTTTTCATATTAAGCAAATCTTTTAATAGTTTTAGTTTTTATTGGAAGTTTAGCAGAAGCTTTATATAAGGCTTCTTTTGCTATTTCCTCAGATACACCGTCAACTTCAAATAAGATTCTTCCTGGTTTAACCCTACATGCATAGTACTCTGGCGAACCTTTTCCTTTACCCATACGAACTTCGATTGGTTTTTTTGATACAGGAATATTTGGAAAAACTCTAGTCCAGACTCTTCCTTGTCTTTTCATATGTCTTGTCAATGCTACTCTTGCAGCTTCAATTTGTTTACCTGTTACTCTTTCTGGTGACAGAGCTTTTAATGCATATGCTCCATAATTAATAAAATTAGCTCTTGAGGCATTACCATGAATTCTTCCTTTGTGGGCTTTTCTCCATTTAGTTCTTACTGGTTGCAACATCTTATTTATTCTCTTTCGGTGTTATTTTATTTGTTTCTTGACTAAACTCTTTTGCAAAAACTTCACCTTTGTAAATCCAAACTTTGATACCTATGATTCCATAAGTTGTAAGGGCTTCAGCTTCTGCATAGTCTATGTCTGCTCTAAGAGTGTGAGAAGGAATACTTCCATCTCTTAACCACTCGGTTCTAGCAATTTCATTTCCACCTAGTCTACCACTTATAGAGACTTTTATTCCTTTGGCACCTAATCTTAAACATGATTGCATTGCTCGTTTCATTGCTCTTCTATAAGAAATTCTTTTTACTAATTGTTGAGCTATATTTTCAGCAACTAAATATGCATTAGTTTCTGGTTTTTTAACTTCTTTTATATTTAAATTAACTTCATTTGATGTAAATTTTGATAAATTATTCTTTATTTTATCTATATCACTACCTTTTTTTCCAATAACAAATCCAGGTCTAGATGTATAAATTGTAACGTAACATTTATTTGAAGTTCTCTCAATCATGACTTTTGAGACACCAGAATTAACTACATTTTTTTTTATATAGTCTCTAATTTTAAAATCTTCGATTAGATAGTTGCCAAATTCTTTCTTTTTAGCAAACCAAACAGAATCCCATCCTCTGTTAACACCCAACCTAAAACCAACAGGATTAACTTTTTGTCCCATGACTCTCCATTTTTTTTATTTCTGATAAAATTATTGTTACACTTGAATATGGTTTTAATATTGGTGCCGCTCTACCCTTGGCTCTAGGTCTAAATCTTTTCATTGTAATTTTTTTTCCACAAAATGCTTCTTTAACTATTAATTTATCAATATCGTATTGAAAATTATTTTCAGCGTTTGCTACCGCAGAATTAATAGTTTTTCTTATATCTTTTGTAATTCTTTTTTCAGAAAATTGTAAATCTCTAATAGCAATGTCTACTTTTTTTCCAACAATTCCTCTTAAAATTGGGTTTAATTTTCTTACGCTAGATCTAATATTATTATTGATAGATCTCACTGTTTTATCTTTTTTTTTATCAATTTTTTTTTTACTCATATCTATTTTTTATCTGTTGCTTCAGCTGGTTTTGCCTTTTTATCCGCTGGTGTATGGCCAAAAAAAGTTCTTGTAGGAGCAAATTCTCCTAGTTTATGTCCAACCATATCTTCTGAAACTGTTATGGGAATAAACTTTTTACCATTATAAATTAAGAAACTCACACCAACAAAATCAGGTATTATCGTAGACTTTCTTGACCAAGTTTTAATTGGGATTTTTTTTGGATCGGTCTTAAATTTATCTACTTTTTTCATTAAACTTTCTTCAACAAAAGGACCTTTCCAAACTGCTCTAGCCATTATTTTGTATCCTTCCTTTTATTTCTTCTTTTTACTATAAATTTATCAGTTCTTTTATTATCTCTAGTCTTCAATCCTTTTGCAGATTGACCTGTGGGTGAAACTGGATGTCTTCCTCCTGCAGTTTTACCTTCACCACCACCATGAGGGTGATCCACAGGATTCTTAACTACTCCTCTCGTATGGGGTCTTCGACCTAACCATCTTGATCTTCCAGCTTTACCGATTTTGATATTTTTTTGGTCTGGGTTACTTAAAACACCTATAGTAGCTAAAGATCTAGAGTCAATTTTTCTAACTTCTCCAGATGCCAGTTTAATTAAACTATAATTACCATCTAATCCACTAATAGTAACAGAGGTACCAGCAGATCTAGCTATCTTTCCTCCACCACCAGGTTGAATTTCAACATTGTGAATATTAATCCCTACTGGGATATCTTGTAGAGGCATACAGTTTCCAACTTTAATCTCTTTCTTTGCACCATTTTCAATTTTATCTCCAACTTTTATTTTTTGTGGAGCTAAATAATAAAAATGAGAATTATCCTCAAATTTTACCAACATAATGTAACAAGATCTGTTTGGATCGTATTCAATTCTTTCAATTGTAGCTGGCATATCAAATTTCTTTCTGTAGAAATCAACATGTCTATACATTTTTTTATGACCGCCTGCTCTGTTAATTGAAGTGATATGACCATTATTGTTTCTTCCTTTCATCGCGTTTTTTGGAGAAACTAAAGTTTTGAAAGGTTTTCCTTTCCAGAGACCATTTCTATCAACGAGAATTGTTCCTCGAGTAGATTTTGTATAAGGTTTAAATGTTTTTAATGCCATTTTAAATTCCAGTTGTTAGATCAATACTTTGACCTTTTTTAAGAGTGATTATTGCTTTTTTATATCCAGAGATTTTTACTTTTCTACCTCTAGATAATTTAACTCTATTTTGTTTATTAATTATATTAATTTTAGTTACATTTACTTTAAATATCTTTTCAATATTATTTTTCAAATTCTTTTTATTTGCATTTGAAGGTACTTTAAATACAATCTTATTTTGTTCTGATAGATTGGTTGATTTTTCAGTTACAAATGGAGATAAAATTTTATCGTATAAATGTAATTTTTCCATTAAGAATACCTTTTTTCTAATTCTTTGATTGATGTTTCTGTAAAAACAATTTTTTTAAACTTTACAATGTCATATGCACTAAAATGATTAATATCAGTAACTTTTATATTTGGAATATTTCTTGCTGATTTTTCAATATTGTCTTTCGAGGATTTATCTAAAACTATTAATGAATTTGAAATATTAAATTTTTCAACAATAATATTCATTTGTTTAGTTTTTTTTATTTTGGTACTGAAGTCATTAAAAACTAAAAGTTCTTTATTTTTTATTTTTTCACTAATAAGAGAAACAATACTATTTTTCTTTTCACTTTTATTTAATTTTCTTTTTTTATAAGATAATTCACCTTTTGGACCATGTGCAACACCACCACCAACAAATATTGGAGCTTTTCTACTTGCGTGTCTTGCATTACCTGTTCCTTTTTGTGCGTAAATTTTAGAAGTTGGACCTGATACCTCATTTTGTTGTTTAGTCTTAGCGTGTCTGCCTTTATAATTAGCATTTGTTTTGTATAAAACATTAGCAATTAATTTATTATTAATCTTAGCTGAAAAAATTTTATCTAAAACTTCTATCGAGCCTTTTTTTCCGTCTAAATTTAATTTTTCAATTTTCATTACTTTTTCTTTTTATCCGGTGTTTTTTTTGCTATTTCTGCAGCTTTTATTTTTTCAGCTACAGTCATTTTTTTTATATTCTTAACAGATTTTTTAACTAGAACTTCTGAATTTTTTGAACCTGGTATTGATCCTTTTAAATATAGTAATTCATTATCTAGATCAGTTTTAATTATTTCAATATTTTGCATGGTTCTTAATTTATCACCCATATGGCCTGCCATTTTTTTACCTTTAAAAACTTTACCTGGATCTTGTCTTTGTCCAGTAGATCCATGTGATCTATGTGAAATTGAAACTCCGTGTGTAGCCCTTAAACCCCCAAAATTATGTCTTTTCATTGCGCCGGCAAACCCTTTACCTATGGTTTTTGATTTAGTATCTACAAATTTAATATCTTTAAATATTTCTAATCCAAATTCATTTCCTTCTTTATAATTTTCAGTACTTAAGACTCTATATTCTTTTAACTTTTTTTTTGCTTCAGTATTTTTTTTTGCAAAATAACCTTTCATAGCCTTAGATAATTTTGAGCTTTTAATTTTCCCATATCCAAGTTGAACAGCTTTATAGCCTCTTTTTTCTTCGTCTATTACATGAATCACTCTAGCTTTTTCCATTTTTAAAACAGTTACAGGAACTAATTGTCCTGATTTGTAGAACTCTCTTGTCATACCTATCTTTTTACCAATTAAAGCTATTTCACTCATTTTATATTTTTATCTCCACATCAACTCCTGAAGCCAAATCAAGCTTCATTAATGCTTCAACGGTCTGAGGAGTTGGTTCAATTATATCTATTAGTCTTTTATGTGTTCTTGACTCAAATTGTTCTCTACTTTTTTTGTCAATGTGAGGTGATCTTAAAACAGTATATCTCTCAATTCTAGTAGGTAAAGGTATGGGCCCTTTTATTGTTGCGCCAGTTCTTTTAACTGTGTTTACTATTTCTTCAGTTGACGCGTCTAATATTTTGTTATCATACGCTCTAAGTTTAATTCTTATATTCTGTTTATCCATTTAACCTGCAATCTTTTTTGTTACTTCATCTTGAACATTTTGTGGGACTTTTGAATAATGATCAAAAAACATTGAATACTGAAGAAGTTAAAAAATTTTGCCCAATAATTAATACTTCTCCGGACATTCGTTATCCTGTTTTAGGAGGGACATTACAAAAAAGAGC
>JACWDQ010000007.1 GCA_014654035.1 Pelagibacterales bacterium SAG-MED19 | reverse complement strand
CATGACTGTTGAAGAAAACCTCTTAATGGGTGGATATATTAAGGATAAAACAGAAGAATCTTTTGAAGAGGCAGAGAGAGTGCTTCAAAAATATGAAAGAT
The DNA here is from genome assembly GCA_014654035.1 of Pelagibacterales bacterium SAG-MED19. Lineage (GTDB taxonomy): Bacteria > Pseudomonadota > Alphaproteobacteria > Pelagibacterales > Pelagibacteraceae > Pelagibacter. The sequence goes on along the minus strand of JACWDQ010000007.1, from coordinate 52,787 downwards.
TAAGAAACAGAAGAAACCAGCCAGCAAAAGTTTTATCTGGTGGTGAAAGGAGATTATTAGAAATATCAAGAGCTTTAGTAATGAAACCATCTATATTGCTGGTAGACGAACCATCAATTGGTTTAGAGCCTAGATATATTCAAATGGTCTTTGAAATTTTAGAAGATCTTCAAAAAAATGAGAATAAGACTATAATCTTGGTAGAGCAGAATGCTAAAAAAGGATTAGAGTTTGCAGACATTGGTTACGTGCTAGTTTCTGGTCAGACTGCGATTGCTGGAAAAGGAGATGATTTATTAAATAATCCAGATGTTGGCCGCCTATTCTTAGGTGGCTAATGATTGATACAAATCATTTTTTAAAAGGATTTAAATCTATAAAGGGTGTTAGAAGTCCTGCAATTGCACTAGGTGCTAGTTTTTTAGCAATAGGCGCCTTGCTTAAAAATTTAGGTTTCTCAATTCAAGAAAGTATTTTTTCTACTTTTTTAACTTATGCATTACCTGGTTCATTAGTAATGGCAGAGTCAATGTTGATTGGTGCTTCTTTAATTAATATTTTTATAGCCGTATGGTTGGTTAACGCAAGATTATATCCAATGACTGTAGCATTGATGCCGTTATTGATGCATGAAAATCAACCTAGATGGAAATATTATTTATCTTGTCATTTTATAGCTGTCTCATCATGGCTGATTATGAAAGATAATTATGAAGATATAGAAAAAGAAAACAGATTAGATTTTTGGATAGGAATTGGTACAGCAACTTGGTCTGTAGCAATTTTTTCAACAATCATAGGTTATGTGGTTTCAGATTTTCTTAATAAAGATATGATCATAGGTTTAGCAATAATTAACCCAGTTTATTTTATATGTATGATGATAAGTGCTATGAAAACAATACAAATAAGCCTATCTATAATTTTAGGAACTATTTTAGGTCCTGCTTTTTATTTTTTTTCTCCTGAATGGTGTATCTTGTTTGGTGGATTTTTTGCAGGGACTATAGCTTTTTTTATTGGAGAAAAAAATGACAAGTAATATTGTAATAGTAATAATTATTACTTCTTTAGCAACATACCTATCTAGGTTTTTAGGAGTTGTAAGTGCCGAGAAGATTAAGGAAACTTCAAATATGTTTAGGTGGTTTAATTGTCTTGCTTATTCTACTCTTGCAGCATTGATAGCAAGAATAGTAATATTTCCCTCAGGATCTTTATCTGAAATAGATTATTTGATTAGACTTTTTGTGGTTATTTTATCTGTTGTGGTTTTTTATTTGACTAAAAAAAATTTAGTTTACCCAACACTTTTCTCTGCTATCATATTATCAGTATTTAGTAGTTATTTATGATTGAAAAAATTGATGGATTCGAAATTAATTTAAATGAAAATTCTAAAAGAATAATTAATATTGATATTAGTGATGAAATATTAAATAAACTTATTTTTCCATTTAATAAATTCGATATAACCGCACTTGAATATAAACCATTTACTAGATTTACTATTGCGAAAAGTTTAGATGATCTAAGTGATAATCGGTTATCAAAATTTCTTAATAAAATAATTAGAGACAGAAATACAGGCTGCTTTATTATCAAGCCAAATAAATTGATATCTAAAACTGATGAAACATTTTTAGTAAAATTATCTACAGCTGTTGCACATTTAATTGGTACCCCAAATCATGACGCTATGGCAGGAAAATATTATGCAAGATTTCATGTAATGCACGAAGATAAAAGTGACTCTTATTTAAGAAAAGCTTATACAAATATGGATCTTCATACCGATGGAACTTATGTAAAAGAAAAAACTGATTGGTTGTTAATGTCAAAATTAGTAGAAAAAAATGCCGAAGGTGGTGAAACAGCAATGTTGCATCTTGATGATTGGGAACATTGTGATGAATTATTCAACGATCCTGTTGCCAAAGAGGATTTTATTTGGGGTTCACCAAAAAGTAAAAACATTGATTATAAAGTTGAACATCCTGTCTTTTCATCTGATCAAAATGGAAAACCTCAAATTTCATATATTGATCAATTTCCTGAACCCAAAAATATGAAACAAGGGACATTTTTACAAAAATTATCTGATAACTTAGAAGAAAGTAATAATAAGGTTATAACAAAACTTCCAGTTGGATCATCAGTAGTTGCGAATAATTATTTTTGGCTTCATGGAAGAAAACCTTTTAAGGAAAATAAAAAATTGATTAGAGAACTACTTAGAATCAGGGGATCTTTTAATTAAATGTTTTGTTAAATAAGGCTTTAATTTAACCTTTAAGTTGTATATAAAAATCCATAAAAAAACCTATTAAAAACCTTGATTATATTGAACTTTTTAGTTGTAAAAATACAACACTAATGAAATAAATTTATTAGAGTGTTTAGGGAGGGTATATATTTAGCACAAAAGGGTGTAAATAATCTCATTAATATTAATAAAACTAAAGGAAATGAAAATGAAAAAAATTATAATCGCATTCACTATGCTTGTTTTCGGCACAGTGTCAGCACATGCCATTGATAGATCAATATTTTCAGTGACTGCTGGAATAGCAGCTAACCAAGGTGTATTTGGTGCTTCTGCTAAAGAAACAAATTTAACTGACACTAATACAACAGGACACGTTAAGAAAGAGTCAGGGGTATTTACAGATAGTTTTGGATCACAATTCCTTGAATTAGGTATTGGTGAGTGGATTTCATTAGGATATGAACACACTCCAGATTCAGTTACAACTCCAACAAATACTTCAAGACATGGTCATGCAGCTGAAGCGAATGTTTCAGTCGACTTTAACGATCTTAACACTACATACCTAAGAGTAAACCTTCCGTTTGCTGCAGGAATGTATGCTAAAGTTGGAACAGTATCAACAGATCTAGATATTAAAGAGACAATGGGATCAGGATCAACTTACAGTAACGTAAGTACAGATGGTAATGTAATGGGTCTTGGTTATCATAAATTTATAAATGACTCTAGAATCGGTCTTAGAATCGAAGGAAGTTATTTAGAATTAGATAATGTAAGCACAAGTAATGGAGTTTCAGCAACTGGAGCTACAGTAGCTAACGGTGGTAGAAACACAATTGATGCTTCAAATCTAGAAGGTCTTACAGCTAAAATTGCACTAACAATTACTTTAGGCAAAGACTAAAAATAAATAAGTTTTTATTAATATTATAATAGCCGACAACAAAAAAGTTGTCGGCTATTTTTTTTTGTAGATTGAAAAATCAGATAAACTACAATCTTTTGAAGAAATGAAAATCGGTTTTATTGGAACTGGGAAAATAACATCATCAGTAGTTACTGGAATTTCTAAATCATCAATTAAATACAAAAAAATAATAATATCCTCAAGAAATAAAATAGTATCTCGAAATTTAAAGAATAGTTTTAAAAAAATTTCTATTGAAAAAAACAATCAAAAAATAGTAGATGAGTGTGATTGGGTCTTTTTATCAGTTACACCTATCGTAGGTAAAAAAAATTATAAAAGATTTAAAATTTAGATATAATCAAACAATCGTTAGTTTTATTTCAACAATAAGTATTCTAGAATTAAAAAGAATGATTAAAGTTAAATCAACTATTGTGAGAGCTATACCCTTGCCTCCGATATCACTAAAAATAGGACCGGTTCCTATTTGTCCACCAAATAAAAAAGTAAAAGCTTTTTTTGATAAAATTGGCTCAACAATTGAAATTAAAAATGAAAAACTGTCAATTAATTTTTGGTCAACATCTGGGATGATGGCGTCATATTATAACTTATTGAGAGTAATGAGTGATTGGCTTGTAAAAAATGGAATTAAAAGAATCGACTCACAAAAATATATTACATCTTTATTTTTAGCATTATCTGAGGATGCAGTTGTAAACTCTAAAAAAAATTTAAAATTTTTAGTTAAAGAATCTCAAACACCCAAAGGTTTAAATGAACAAGGTTTAAAAGAAATGTCAAAAAAAGGTGTATTTAAATCTGTCGTTAATACTTTAAATAGTATTCAAAAAAGATTAAACAAATAATCAATGTCTGAAAACATCTTAGAAATAAGCAATCTGTCTAAATATTTTGGAGGTCTGGCTGCAGTTTCTAATTGTTCTTTAAAAATTAAAAAAGGAACAATTACAGGCATCATAGGACCTAATGGATCTGGTAAGACAACATTATTTAATTTAATTGCTGGAAATTTAAAATCCTCTTCAGGCAATGTTTTGTTTAATAACAAAAATATAACTAATGTTCCATCTTATGAACTATTTTCAAAAGGGTTACTTAGAACTTTTCAAATAGCACATGAATTTACAAATTTATCTGTTTTAGAAAATTTAATGATGGTCCCAGGAGATCAATCTGGAGAAAAACTAATCAATGCTTTATTAAAACCCTCATTAGTAGCAAAAGAGGAAAGTCAAATTAAAGAGAAAGCTATGGAAGTAGTTGATTTTCTTAATTTAGGTCATTTAAAAAATGAATTAGCTGGGAATTTGTCTGGAGGACAAAAAAAATTATTAGAATTAGGTAGAACAATGATGGTTGATGCAAAGCTAGTTTTATTAGATGAAGTTGGAGCAGGCGTTAACAGAACTTTACTAAAAGATCTTGGAACAGCTATTGAAAAATTAAATAAAGAAAAAGGTTATACTTTTTGCATGATTGAACATGACATGGATTTCATAGGAAGATTATGTGATCCAGTAATAGTAATGGCAGAGGGGTCAGTTCTATTTGAAGGTTCTGTTGAGGATGCAAAAAAAGATGAAAAAGTTATAGAAAGTTATTTAGGTAGAGGCTCAAAGTTAAAGGATAATTAAATATGGCATTTTTTGAGGGTAATAAAATGACAGGTGGTTATGGAAATGGGCCAGACATAATTAATTCATGTTCTGTAAATGTTGAGAGAGGGGAAATAGTATCAATTCTTGGACCCAATGGCGCAGGAAAATCTACAGCTATGAAAGCGATGTTAGGTTTATTAAATTTAAAATCTGGTTCAGTTGTAATTAATGGAAAAGATATTTCAAAACTTTCACCACAAGATAGAGTTAAAGAAGGTATTTCATTTGTACCTCAAACAAAAAATGTTTTTGCAGGTATGACTGTTGAGGAAAATTTAGAAATGGGAGCTTTCTTGATAAATAGTGATTTTAAATCAGTCATAGATGAAATTTATGATTTATTTCCAATACTTAATGAAAAAAGAAATCAATTTGTTGGAGAATTGTCTGGGGGACAAAGACAACAAGTTGCGCTTGGAAGAGCACTAATGATCAAACCCTCTGTATTAATGTTGGATGAACCGACTGCAGGAGTTTCACCTATAGTGATGGATGAATTATTTGATCATATTATTAAAGTCAAAAGAACCAATGTAGCAATTTTGATGGTCGAGCAAAATGCAAAGCAGGCATTAAATATTTCTGATAGAGGATATGTTTTGGTAACAGGCGAGAACCGTTATTCTGGCACTGGAAAAGAATTATTAAATGATCCAAGAGTAAGAAGCTCTTTTTTAGGTGGTTAACATGGATTTTGTAAATGCAATAATACTTTTATTAAATTATATTTTTGTACCTGCGTTGGCGTATGGATCTCAATTAGCCCTGGGTGCAATTTTTGTAACTTTAATTTATGGAATTCTACGATTTGCTAACTTTGCAACTGGAGACATGATGTCTTTTGGAACAATGTTTACAATCTTATTCACTTGGTACTTTCAGTCTGTTGGTATAAGTCTTGGAGTTTTGCCAACGGCTTTATTAGCTATTCCTTTTGCAATTATTTTTATGATTGGTTATATGCTTCTGATAGATAAATTTGTCTTTAAATATTACAGAGTAAATAAAAGCCCACCAGTTCAGTTAGCAATGGTTAGTATTGGTGTGATGTTTGTTACTCAAGCTGTAGTAAGAATTATAATTGGTCCTTCAGATAGAAGATTTTTTGATGGAGAAAAATTTATAATTAAAGCTGTAGAATTTAAAGAAATGACAGGTTTAAATGAAGGTTTAGCAATAAAATCAACCCAAGTCTTAACTATTATTGTTACATTAATTTTAGTCTCAACTCTCTTTTGGTTTTTAAATAAAACTAAGACAGGAAAAAGTATGAGAGCATATTCTGATAATGAGGATTTAGCATTATTATCAGGTATTGATCCAAAAAAAATAGTCATGATAACTTGGGTTATAGCAGGTATTCTTGCTACAATTGGAGGTGCTTTGTATGGTTTAGACAAAAGTTTTAAACCATTTACATATTTCAATAATATGCTTCCAATATTCGCTGCAGCTATTGTAGGTGGAATTGGTAATCCATTTGGAGCATTTTTAGGAGGATATGTAATTGCTTTTTCTGAAATATTATTAACATATGCTTACAGAAAATTTTTTATGTATGTTTTGCCTGAAAGTATGGAACCTGGTGGTTTAGTTCAATTACTTTCAACTGATTATAAATTTGCAGTATCGTTTTCAATATTAGTTATCGTATTACTTTACCGACCATCAGGAATATTTAAAGGGAAGGTATTGTGAGAAAAAATTTAAATGTAATAGCAGCTTATAGTATAATGATGGGGTTGATTATTCTCGTAGGAATATTTCAATCCTGGAATATAGCATTATCAATATTTAATCTTTGTTTGATTTCAGCTGTCATGACAATGGGCGCCAATATTCAATGGGGCTATGCTGGTCTAATTAATTTTGGAATAATGGGATATACAGCTTTAGGTGGTTTGGCAGCAGTTTTAATTTCTGTTAATCCAATTCAAGAAGCTTGGAGTGCAGGTGGTTTAAATATTTTATTCAGTCTATTTCTTATTATAGGAATGGTATTGGCTGTTAGATATGTTTTAAAGAAATATGAAAAATCGAAAATAAGAACTTATATTATTGCTACAATTATCATCTTAGGAATTATCATAATACGATTTGTGTCTGAGCCTGGCATTGAGGCAATTGAAGAGGTAGATCCTGCAAAAACTGGTTTTTTGGGTGGACTTGGTCTTCCAATTATTTTTTCTTGGATAGTTGGAGCTTTTTTTGCTGGTGGATTGGCATTCGTTATAGGTAAAGTTGCCTTAGGTTTAAGAGCAGACTACTTAGCAATAGCAACCCTATTAATATCTGAAATTGTAATTGCAATTATTAAACATGAAGACTGGCTGACAAGAGGAGTTAAAAATGTAATTGGTTTAAAACGTCCTGCACCATACGAGGTAAATTTACAACAAACAGATTGGTTTATAAATCTTGTTGAAAAATTTAATTCAAGTAAATTAAATTTAATTTCAGATTTTGCTGAAAGACAAGCTGCTCTTAACCAATTTGTAATTGAAGGATCATCAGTTTTTGTAAAACTTTGTTACTCAGGGTTATTTTTGATAGTTGTGATCATTCTTTTAATTTTAACTCAAAAAGCACTTTATTCTCCATGGGGAAGAATGATGAGAGCTATAAGAGATAATGAAGAGGCAGCTAATGCTATGGGTAAAAATGTTGTTAAGCAACATCTTCTAATATTTGTTTTAGGTTCAGCCATTGTTGGAATTGCTGGGGCGATGTTAGTAACTCAAGATGGATTATTTACCCCAGGAAGTTACAGACCAATGAGATATACTTTTTTAATCTGGGTTATGGTTATAGTTGGAGGAAGTGGAAATAATTTTGGTGCAATTCTTGGAGGTTTCGCAGTTTGGTTCTTATGGATTGAGGCCGCACCAATTGGATTATATTTGGTAAATCTAACAACAGCAGGTTTAGATGATACACATGTTTTAAAAGTACATTTAATTGAGAGCGTACCTTATTTTAGATTTTTAATGATGGGAATTGGTCTATTACTTATTATGAGATATCGACCAAAAGGTATACTTCCTGAAAAAATAGAAATAAAATAAAATTATGAAATATATTATAATAGGTGCCGCGATAGCTTGGGCTTTGTATATGGCGGATAAATATATATTTTTTTAAAAAAAACCCCCAGCATTATAAAATGCTAGGGGTTAATTCTTAAGAGATAAATTATCTTTGTTTTTTAGTTTTGAATTTTCCGCCTTTGATTTCTTGTTCTAAGAAAGAACCTTCAGCTTCACCGACGCTAGTAAAAGTAACTCCAGTTGCACCTTCGTAGTCAACTTTTTTACCTTTAGCTAATAAATCTAAACCTTTTTTAAGTTCACCTGGATAAATTTTTGTTCCAGGGCCGTTAGCAACATCCATAACATTTTTTGCAATTGATGCTCTATCAGCTGATCCACCTGCTTGCATTGCTAAAACAATTAAAGCAGCTGCATCGTAAGACTCACCAGTATAAGGACCTGAGCTATCGATACCAGCAGCTTTAGCTACATTACCGAATACACCAGCACCTTTACCAGTTGAACCTGGCATTGAACCAAAAGATTTTTTCAAGTCTTTACCAAATGCATCTACTAAAGACTGACCGATCATACCATCAGATAAAATAAATTTATCAAATGCACCAGAGTCCAAAGAAGCTTGGATGATTCCTTTACCACCTTGGTCTAGGTAACCAATTACAGCTACTGCATCACCACCTGCTGAAGCAAGAGTTGCTACTTCAGAAGAGTAATCTGCTTTACCATCTTCGTGAGCAGTTACAGTAGTTACTTTAATACCATGAGCTTCAACAGCAGCTTTGTAAACATCTGCTAAACCTTTTCCATAGTCATTGTTAGTGTAAGTAATTGCAACACTTTTAACTTTTCTATCTTTAGTAATATCAGCTAAAATTTGACCACCTCTAGCATCTGACGGTGCAGTTCTAAAGAAATACCCTTTGTCATCTAAAGTAGTTAATCCTGGTGATGTAGCTGATGGTGAAATCATTACCACACCATTTGGTACAGCAACGTTTGAAGCTATTGCTCCAGTTACACCTGAACAATCAGCTCCCATTATAGCAGCCACACCTTGGGCAATTACGCCTTCAGCTGCTGCTGTTGCAGCCGCAGAGTCAACACAAGTTGAGTCAGCTCTTACTACAGAAATAGTTTCTCCACCTAATAGCGAACCTGAATCTGAAGCTTCTTTAAAAGCAAGCTCAGCAGATGCAGCCATAGCTGGTGTTAAGGATTCAATAGGACCAGTAAATCCTAAAATAATTCCCATTTTAACTTCTGCAAAAACATTTGTTGTAAACGTAGAAACAAATATAAATGCAGCAATAAGTAGTTTTTTCATTATTAGTTATCCTTTTATTATTGTTAACAATTTATAAAAAATAAATTAAAGCCTATTTAAATATTTTTTCAATAAGCAAATTATTTAATTTTATGAAGTAAAAAGACTGAAGATATTACAATAATTGCACCCAATATGAACAATATAGTTGGTACTTCTCCAAATATAACAAAACTTAAAGCTACCCCGAAGATAGGGAACAAAGAGTAAGAAGGAAATATTTGTCCAACAGTATAAAATTTATATAAGTAAAACATTAATAGATGTGCTCCCAAAGAAACAACTATTGCTTGATATGAAATTAATATCCATGAATTAATATTTATAGATCTAATGTTTTTAATAGTTTCACCTTCTATAAAGTAAGAAACGACTAACAAAATAAAAAATCCAAACAACCCAGTAAAAGCATTGGTTAAGCTAATATCTAAATCTCTTAATTGTCTTGAAAAGACTTGAGCAAATGCAAAAGATAATGCCATTAAACTTGCATAAAATAATCCCAAAAAATTATCTACTAATTTTGGATCAAAAAATATTATCAAGACACCTACAAATGCAAAAAAAATCAAAATCCATTTTTTTGGTGTTATATTTTCATTTAGTATAAAGGCACTTGCAAGTATTCCAAATGGAATTGCTAATTGAGATCCTACAATTACTGGAGAAATTATCTTTGAATGATACAAAGATAGAGTCATAAACACATAAACCATTACACCCATTGATATTGAAAAAGAAATAAGTGACAGTAAATATTTTTTTTCTGGTATTTTAAATTTCCAAAAAGGAATTAATATAATTAAAACCAAACCCATTCTAAGTGACGCCATAAGAATAGGAGGGACAGAGTCATTTAAAACTAATTTAGTAATAGGAAAAGCACTACCATGAGCAATTGCTATAAAAAGTAAAATAAATAAATGTTTTAACGGCAATTTATATAAGATTAGAAATATTGTTTAAATGTTTCATTAATTGATAACACACCATAATCATTTAAACCACCGATGATTAATTGTAATGCTACAAGTAATATGAAACCTAAGCCCACATAAGCTATCCATAAATGTTTTTGTATGTAATTGGCAAGATATGTAGCTAACGCACCAGTTAAAACAACAGATAATACTAGTCCAAATATCATGAAGCCAAAATTACCTTTTGACGCTCCTACTACACCAATGACATTATCAAAACTAATTGTGATATCTGCAAAAAGAACTTTGTAAATACTTTTAATAAAAGATGGTTCCTGAGAAACATATTTTGGTGATTTAACTTTTTTTAATTCAAATAAGTCTTTTCTTAAATCATTAACAATCCAAATCAATAAAAGACCACCAATGATTTTAATCCAGTAAAATTGAAATAAATATGTTGCAAAAATAGCAAATAAAATTTTAAAAATAAGAGCACCAACTACACCCCAAAAAATAATTAATTTTCTATTTTTGGGAACAAAATTCGCTGCTATTAAACCAATAATAATTGCGTTATCAGCTGCAAGAATGATATCGATAAAAATAATTTGTGATAATATTAAAGCTTCTTCAATCAAAGTAGTTATTTATAATAAATTATAGGATAAATTTCAAATTAAAGTTAACTTAATTGCTTTCAAAAACATCTTTTAAAATTAAGTATTCCTGACAGTTACAGGTACTTAGAATTTTTAATCTTTCTTTAGCAAGATTTTTTTTATTTAAATTTAAATATAATTCACCAAGTCTTTGATTTATTAAAGGATTTTTTGGCTCAATCAATAAAGCTTCTTGATAATAAATTTCTGACATCATTAAATCGCCAATTTCATTGTAAGTAAAACCTAAGTTATTTATTATATCAATATTTCCTGGAAAATTATTATAAGCTATAACAAAATACTTTAGTGCTTTTTCAAATTTTTTATCTGCTTTTTGAATTTTATTTTTCTTTTTAAGTTTCAAACCTTGCTTTAAAGCGTCTCTTCCCTTTTTAAAATTACTATTTTTTGATTTTAAGAAGGATAAATCTTCCCTTCCACCAGTTCCCACATCTTTACCGCTAGAACCTGTTTCAAAAGAAAATGCTAAATTTGCATAAAAAAATAAAAAAAAGATTATAAAGGTTAAGTTTTTCATTAACCTTACTTATATCATTAGAATTAGTATTTTGATGTTTTATTTCCTTCTATGACATCTTTTAGTTCATTGTATTCATTACAGTTACAATTCTCTAAAACTTTTAATCTTTCTTTAGCTAAATTAATTCTATTAGTTGCAACATAAAGTTCACCTAAATATTCATTTATTCCAATATGGTTAGGCTCTATTGAAAGACCTTGTAAATAATACTTTTCTCCATTAGAAAAATCTCCAAGTTTTCTAGTCGTAAAGCCTAAATAATTGAGTGTGTCTGCATTATTAGGTTTTTTATTATTTGATTTAATTAATAATTTTTGAGCTTTTTCATAATTTTTTTTTGCTTTATCTGCTTTGTTTTTTTGTTCATATTTTTTTGCAGATTTTATTAATTTTACTGCCTTTTCATAATTGGAACTAGAACTAGAATTAGAATTAGAACCAGAAGAAGAAGAACCAGCCGCGTAAGAGTTGCTTATAAATATTAAAGTAACAATCAAAGTTAAAATAAATTTTTTCATAACTAAATAAATTTCTCCATTTTATTTAAAGGTTTTAAACTAAGCCTATTATCTAACAGATTTTTTTTTATTGATTTAGCTGTAGCTAATGAACTTAGATTATCTCCATGTATACATATAGAGTCAATTTCACAAGGTATCTGTTTCCCACTGTGACAATTAAGAGCCTGTGTTTTTACCATTTTTAAAACATGTTTTTTGGCTTCTTCAGGGTCAGTTATCAAAGCATGTGATTTTTTTCGAGAAACTAAATTACCGTCATCTTCGTAATTTCTATCAGCAAAAATTTCACATGCAATTTTCATATCTAATTTTTTTGCTGCCTCTTCCATTTTTGAACCTGTAGGCACAAGATAAATTAAATCTTTATCTATATCATTAATCGTTTTTGCAATAATTATTGAAAGCTCTAAATCTTCACAAGCCATGTTATTAAGTGCTCCATGAGGTTTTATATGTGAAACTTTATCACCATGTTTTGATGCAATATTTTGTAGTATTTCATATTGATCGATTAAGAGTTTTCTAATTTCGTTTGAAGATAAATTCATTCTTTCTCTTCCAAAATTCTCAGGATCATTGAAAGATGGATGTGCTCCAATACTTACTCCATTTTTCTTAGAAATTTTAACTACCTGATTCATTGTTTCTTCATCTCCAGCATGAAAGCCACATGCAATATTTGCTGAATTTACTATTTCTAGCAAATCAGGATCATGCTTATTTGAATGGTGTTTTGATTTTTCACCTAAATCACAATTGATATTAATTTCCATAGTAATAATTCTTGAAGTATAACATGTCATGATAAAAAATATATCAAATCTTGGTGACGCAGCTTTATATTGTGATTTTGGTAAAGAGGTAAATAAAGAAACTAATTCTCAAGTGATTAAATATTTTAAGAATCTAAAAAAAAAAGAAATTCAAGGAATAATAAATTTAACACCATCCTATAATAAACTTATTATTTCTTTTGATCTTAAAAAAACAAATTTTAATGAAATAAAAAAAAAGATTGAAAATTTAGATTTAAATGAAACTAAATTTGAACCAAAAAAAAGAATTGAAATACCAATCTGTTGCAATGATGACTTTTCGTTAGATATAGGAAGATTAGAGAAAAAACTTTCCTTAAAAAGAGATAAAATTTATGAAAATTTTTTAGATAAAGAATATTTTTGCTACATGACAGGTTTTATCGCTGGAATGCCATTTTTAGGAGACCTTGATAAAAATATGAGGGCTGATCGACTTGAAACACCAAGAGTTAAAGTGCCAAAAGGATCAGTGGGACTAACTGAGCAGTTTGCTAATGTTTATACTTTTGAAAGTCCTGGTGGATGGAACATAATAGGAAATACACCAATAGAAATATTTGATAGTTCAAAAATTGAAAACCCAAACTTAATTTCTCCAGGAGATACAGTTGTTTTTAAACAAATATCTCTTGAGAATTATAAGAATTATAATGAATAGTTTTTTTGAAGTAATTAGAGGGGGAATTAATACTACATTTCAAGATGATGGTAGAAATAATCTTTATCATATTGGTATACCGTTTAGTGGTGCAATGGATAAAAGAAATTATATTTTAGCTAATAGTTTGCTGGGTAATAAAAAAAATAAACCAGTTATTGAATTTGCTTATCAAGGACCGTTAATTAAATACAAAGGGAATAGGATAAGTTTTGTAATTACTGGAGATGTAATATTTAAATTAATTAAAAAGAAAAATGAAATTTTAGGGAATTGTTATGAAAATTATATTATTGAGGATGGGGATCAGATTGACATAATCTCAACTAATAAATCTGTTTATGGTTATTTTGCAATTAGTGGGGAATTTGATTTAAAATATCAATGGGGTAGTTGTTCAATTAATACCAAAGCAAAAATAGGTTCAAATAATGGTGAAAAGATACAAAGTAATCAAAAAATAAATATTTCTCATGTCAAACCAAACCAATTCAAAAAAAAATTAAATTATACTAATACTAAAATTGAAAAAATAAGAGTAATTAAAGGAACAAATTTTAATTATTTTTCTAATGAAGGAAAAAAAACCTTTTTTGAAAAAGAATTTGTAGTTTCAAAATTAGCAGATCGGATGGGTATGCGATTAGAGGGACCAAAAATTGAAAACATTGTTGATACTAATATAAGATCAGAAGGATTAATAAAGGGTGTAATACAAGTTCCTGCAGATGGAAATCCAATAATCATGCTGTCAGATCATGGAACAATTGGTGGATATCCTAAAATTGGAGTAGTTATTAGCGCAGATTATGACAAGTTGGTTCAATTGTCACCAGGATCTAAAATTAAATTTCAAGAAATTGAATTATCTGATGCAGAAACTTTATTTAAGTTGTATGAAATGGAAACACAAAATTTAATTTCACAATTAAAATGAATATAATCAGAAATTTACCAGGACCATTATTAATATTTTTGGGTGCTTTAAGTTTAAGTTTTGGTGGTTTAATTGTTAAATCTTTTGAAGGAGCAACATTGTGGCAAATTTTATTTTGGAGATCTCTTTTTTTCTCTCTCACAGTTTTAGCTTTTTTAATAATTAGTTATAAAAAAGATACTCTTAAAGCTTTTTACCATTCAGGCTTGCCAGGATTTATAGGGGGGATCATATTATCGTTTGGTTTCTGTGGCTATGTTTTTGCTATGTATAATACCACAGTGGCTAACACTAATTTTATAATATCACTTCAAATATTGTTTCTTGCTATATTTGGGTATTTCTTTTTAAAAGAAAAAATTAATACAATCACTTTAACTTCAATAGTTTTAGCTATGACTGGAGTTTTAGTAATGGTTGGGAATTCATTAACACCAGGTGAATTATCAGGAAATCTTGCAGCTTTTACAATGCCAATAACTTTTGCAGTTCTTATTATGATTGTAAGAAAATATCCTACGGTAGATATGGTTCCAGCTCAATTTATAGCAGGAATTAGTTCTTGTTTAATAGGTTATTTTTTATCAACAAAAATAATGATTTCACCAAATGATATTTTTTTAGGTTTCTTAGCAGGTTTTTTTCAAGTTGGTTTTGGATTTATATTTATAACGATTGGAGCACGAACAACCCCTTCAGCTATGGTAGGAATAATTATGCTATCCGAATCTGTATTAGGTCCCATATGGGCTTTTCTATTTGTAAGTGAAAGACCCTCAAGTTTTGGCCTAATTGGAGGTGCAATAATTCTGTCTGCAGTATTATTGCAGTTTTACACACTTTTAAATAAGAATAAAAAAAAGGTTTAAATTGACATTTACTGTTAGTTGTTAGATTATTCGCCTACGGGAGAGACTACAGTATATCGTAGCGCCGAAGGAGCAACCACCCAGGAATCTCTCAGGCAAAAAGGACCGTAGCATATTAACTCTGGAAAGAGATTAAATTCTCGCCGAAGGAGCAAAACTCTCAGGCAAATATACAGATGGGTAAAAAGAGTTAATATGGAAATAAAAAAAACATCTTTATATCAATTGCACCAAAACAGTAAGGCTAAATTTGTCGAGTTTGCTGGATATCAAATGCCCATTCAGTACCCAGAGGGAATTGTAGAAGAGCATAAATTTACGAGAAATCATTCAGGTATTTTTGATGTTTCTCACATGGGTCAATTATTTATCTATGGAGATGATAATTTGATTGAAGATTTGGAGAAAATTTTTCCGTTAAATTTAAAAAATTTGAAGCTAAATCATTCAAAATATAGTTTCTTAATGAATGACGAAGCTGGAATTTATGATGATCTGATTATAACTAAAATTGAAAAAGGTTTTTTAATTATTCTAAATGCTGCTTGTAAAAAAAATGATTTTAAAATTTTAAGCAGATTATTAAACAACAAATATGAAATGTTATTAGACAATGAAAGATCTTTAATTGCAATTCAAGGACCAAAATCTGTTCAAATTTTAAGTGATACAATAAATGGAGTAGAGAATCTAAGTTTTATGTCTGGTAATTGGTTTTTTTTTCAGGAGCAAAAAATTTATATCACACGATCAGGTTATACTGGAGAAGATGGATTTGAAATTTCTTTACCAAACAATTGTGCAGAGAATTTTACGAAAAAACTAATTGAAAAAGGTGCTAAATTAATTGGTCTAGGTGCTAGAGATACACTTAGACTAGAAGCAGGTTTATGTTTATATGGTCATGAACTAGATAAAGATAAAACACCTGTAGAGGCTAATCTCAAATGGGCAATTTCAAAAGATCGAATTTCCAAAGGAAATTTTATTGGATCAAATATAATTAATAAACAATTAACTGATGGTGTTAGCAAAATTAGAGTAGGCATAAAACCAGAAGGAAGAATAATTGCCAGAGAAAAAACTAAGATATTTAATCAATCAGATTTGCATATTGGTGAGATAACAAGTGGAACGTTTGGTCCAAGTGTCAATGGTCCAGTTGCAATGGGATATGTGGAAAATGAATTTTCAAAAAAAAATACAAAGATTTTTTTGGAGGTAAGAGGTAAAAAGCATCCAGCAAACATTTGTGGATTGCCGTTTTATAAAAAAAGCTATGTGAAAGGAGCCAATAAATGAGTGATGTAAAATTTTCGAAAGAGCATGAATGGATTACTTTAGAAGATGATATAGCTACAATAGGTATCACAAAGCATGCAACAGAAATGCTTGGAGATATTGTATTTGCGGAACTTCCTGAAAAAGGAGCTAGCGTTGAAAAAGATGGTACAGCCGGAGTTGTTGAGTCTACAAAAGCTGCCAGTGACGTATACACTCCAATCAGTGGTGAAGTAGTAGATACAAATCAATCTATTGTTGATGATCCTTCTAAAATTAACGAAGATCCAGAGGGTTCTGCATGGTTTTTTAAACTAAAAATGAAAGACAAAGCTGAATTAGACAGCTTAATGAATAAAGAAGAATATGATAAATTTGCAAAGGAGAGTGCTAGTTAATGTTACATAATTCCCAAAAAGATTTTTTAAAAAGACATATTGGACCTTCAGATGAAGATCAAAACAAAATGCTTAAGAAACTTAATTATAAATCTTTAGAAGATTTGATTAAAAGCACAGTTCCAGAAAAGATACAATTAAAAGATGAATTGAATATTGGTGAATCTAATTCAGAATATGAAGCTTTAAGAAAATTAAAAGCAATCTCAAAAAAAAATCATGTTTACTCAAACTTTATAGGAATGGGTTATTATGGCACTTACACGCCATATGTAATTCTACGAAATATTTTAGAAAATCCAGGTTGGTATACTTCTTACACTCCATATCAGCCAGAAGTAGCTCAAGGAAGACTAGAAATGTTACTAAATTTCCAACAAATGATTGTTGATTTTACAGGAATGGATATTGCAAATGCATCTTTATTAGATGAAGGAACAGCTGCTGCAGAAGCTATGGGATTAAGTCATAGATTAAATAAAAAGGATAGTAATTTAGTTTTTATCTCAGAAAATTGTCATCCACAAACGATTGATGTAATTCGAACAAGAGCTGAACCAATGGGATTAAAAGTACTTGTTGGTGATGAAGATAAAGTGCTGAATCAATTAAAAGAAGATTTGGTTTGTGGTATACTGCAATATCCAGGAACTTTGGGGGACATAAAAGATCCTAGCGAACCTATAAGTAAAATACATAAAAGAAATGGTAAAGCAATATTAGCTTGTGATTTATTAGCATTAGCTAAGTTAAAAACTCCAAGGGAACTAGGAGCAGATATAGCCATAGGAAGCTCTCAAAGATTTGGAATTCCAATGGGTTATGGTGGCCCTCATGCAGCTTTCTTTGCAACCAAAGATGAATTTAAAAGATCTATGCCAGGAAGAATCGTAGGTGTCTCTGTTGATAGACATGGAAATAAAGCATATAGATTATCATTACAAACTAGGGAACAACATATAAGAAGAGATAAAGCAACAAGTAATATTTGTACTGCCCAAGCTTTGTTAGCAATTGTGTCAGCAGCATATGCTGTTTATCATGGCCCAGAAGGCATTCGAACAATTGCAGAAAGAGTCTCTCAATTAGCAAAAAACTTTGCAGATAAATTAAAACAATCAGGATACGAGATTTATTCTGATCATTTCTTTGATACAGTCACAATAGTTACTAAAGACAAAACTGATCAAATTTATAAAAATGCTTTAGATCAAAAAGTAAATATCAGAAAAGTAAATTCTGAAATGCTAGCAGTTTCTTTTGACGAAAAGAAAAATGTTTATAGAGCAAATCAACTTTTAAAAATTTTTAATGCAGCAGAATCAATTAAAAAAGAAGATCCTACAGTAAGTTTACCTAATCTCCCAAAAAATTTATTAAGAGCTTCAAAATATTTAGAACACCCTGTTTTTAACTCATATCATTCTGAGACAGAAATGCTTAGATATCTTAAAAAGTTAGAAGATAAAGATATAGCTCTTAACAGAACTATGATTGCACTTGGTTCATGTACTATGAAATTAAATGCTACTGCGGAAATGATACCTATTTCATGGAGAGAATTAGCTGAGCCTCATCCGTTTGTGCCTATTGAGCAGATGGAAGGATATAGAGCAATGTTTACTGATCTTAAAAATTGGCTAAGATCAATTACTGGTTTTTCCGGAGTTTCACTTCAGCCAAATGCAGGTGCCCAAGGTGAATATGCAGGGCTAATGGTAATTAGAAAATATCATTTAGATAGAGGGGATCAAAACAGAAATATATGTTTAATACCAAGCTCAGCACATGGAACAAATCCAGCAAGTGCACAAATGGTGGGAATGAAAGTTGTCGTTGTAAATTGTGATAAAGAAGGAAATGTTGATTTTGAGGATTTAAAGAAAAAAGCAGAAATTCATTCTGATAACCTTGGAGCATTAATGGTCACATACCCATCCACTCACGGTGTATTTGAAGAAAAAATTACAGACATATGTGAATTAATACATAAACATGGTGGTCAAGTTTATATGGATGGTGCAAATTTAAATGCACTTGTTGGTATAGCAAGACCTGGAAATTTTGGTCCAGATGTTTGTCATATAAATTTACATAAAACATTCTGTATTCCACATGGTGGAGGGGGACCTGGAATGGGACCAATAGCATGTAAAAAACATTTACAAGTTTATCTGCCTAATCATCCTGTTGTTAAAGATTGTGGACCTTCTACAGGAATAGGAGCAGTTTCAGCAGCACCTTGGGGAAGCTCAAGTATTTTATCAATTTCTTGGATGTATATTAAAATGATGGGTTCTCAAGGTTTAAAATTAGCTACTCAAGTTGCAATATTAAATGCAAATTATATAGCTCATAGACTGAAAGATCATTATCCAATTCTTTATAAAGGCTCAAATGGAAATGTAGCTCATGAATGTATAATTGATATACGATCTATTAAAAGTGAAATAGGGATTACTGAAGAAGATATAGCTAAAAGATTAATAGATTATGGATTTCATGCACCAACAATGTCATGGCCAGTTGCTGGTACAATGATGATTGAGCCAACTGAAAGTGAGAGCTTACCTGAATTGGATAGATTTTGTGACACTTTGATTAGCATTAAATCAGAAATAAATATGATCGAGTCAGGCAAATTTGATAAAGTTGATAACCCAATTAAAAATGCACCACATACTGATATGGAACTAGCTACAGATAAATGGGAACACAAATACTCTAGAGAACAAGCCGCATATCCAGCGAAATTTTTAAAAGCAAACAAATTTTGGCCTCCAGTTGCAAGAGTAGATAATGTGTATGGAGATAAAAATATTTTTTGTACCTGCCCAAGTATGGATGAGTTTAAAGAAGATGCAGCATAACCTTTAATGAAAATTGCTGTTGTTGGCTCAGGTATTTCAGGATTAAGTGCAGCATATTATTTATCCAAGAAACATAATGTAGATCTTTTTGAAAGAGAAGATCATTTTGGAGGTCATTCTTATACAGTTGATTTACTTTTGAACGGAAAAAAAGTTTCCATTGATATTGGTTTTATTGTTTTTAACTTTCAAACTTATCCAAATCTAATAAATTTTTTTCAGGAAAACGATATTGAAATTGAAAAAAGCAATATGTCCTTTTCAGTTTCAGTAGACAATACAAATTTTGAATATTGTGGAAAAGGGCTAGGAGGAATCTTCTCAAATAAATCAAATTTATTTAATTTCGAATTCTTAAAAATGTTTTTTGATATTATTAAATTTTATAAAAAAAGTGATCAAATCTATATTTCAAAAGATAAAATAACTTTAGGTGAATATTTAAAAATTAATAAGTTATCTAAAACATTTATAGATTATCATATAATACCAATGGTATCAGCAATTTGGTCCATGCCACCTTACGAAGCAAGTAAGATGCCTATAGGTTTTTTTTTAAAATTTTTTCAAAATCATGGATTGTTTAAATTAAAAAATAGACCTCAATGGTACACTGTATCAAATAGAAGCAGAAGTTATGTTAATAAAATTATTTCACAAATAAGTGGAGAACATTATAAAAATTATAAAGTTACGAAAATTAAGAGAAAA
The DNA here is from genome assembly GCA_014654035.1 of Pelagibacterales bacterium SAG-MED19. GTDB lineage: Bacteria > Pseudomonadota > Alphaproteobacteria > Pelagibacterales > Pelagibacteraceae > Pelagibacter. Next base: position 32,360 of record JACWDQ010000007.1, on the reverse strand, counting down.
TCATCAGGTATTGACCTTTATTATGGCGGAGACAATGAGTGTTTTGATTATGATAAAGTAGTATTAGCAACTCATGCTGATGAAGCTCTTAAATTAATTGAAAATCCAACTGAAGATGAAAAAGATATTTTATCAAATTTTAATTATAAAGAAAATGTTGCTTATATTCATACAGATCAACGAACAATGCCAAAAAATAAAAAAGCCTGGTCTTCTTGGAACTCCTCAATAGATAATAAAGATCTTGAAAAAAATTCAATTACATACTGGCTTAATCTTCTAGAAAACTTAAAGTGTGGTGAAAATATTTTTTTAACATTAAATCCTTATTTTAAGATTGATGAGAAAAAAGTACTAAAAAAAGTAAAGTTTACCCACCCTTATTATGATCAAAAAGCATTAGATGCTCAATCAGAGCTTAATAAATTACAAAATAAAAAAGATTTACTTTTTTGTGGTAGTTATTTTGGTTATGGATTTCATGAAGATGGAATAAAATCATCAATAGAAATGTTAAAAAATTTTAATGACTAGTTCAATTTACAATGGAACTGTAATTCATAAAAGATTTAAACCTAAAATTCATTATTTTAAATATAAGGTATTTTCACTTTTAATTGATTTATCAGAGTTAAAAGATTTGAGTAAAAAAATAAAATTTTTTTCATATAATAAGTTTAATCTAGTAAGTTTTTACGAGAAAGACCACGGTAATAGAGATGGGTCATCTTTAGTATCATGGGTAAAAAAAAATTTAGAGGATAACAATATTAATTCTGAAAATGTGAAGATAAAATTATTATGTTATCCAAGAATTTTTGGTTATGTATTTAATCCACTAAGCGTATTTTATATTTATGATGAGAGTGAAAAATTAGCATGTATTTTATATGAGGTAAAAAATACATTTGGAGAACAGCACACCTATATATTTAAGGTTGATAATGATCAAAAACTTTATCAACATAATTGCTCAAAAAAATTTCATGTTTCACCTTTTATTGAGATGAATTGTAAATATTTTTTTAGACTTTTAAAACCAGGAGAAAAAATTTCTGTAATAATTGATCAATATCAAACTGATGAAAAAATATTATATGCATCACAAGATGGACAAAGAGTTGATTTTAATACAAAAGAATTAATAAAGTCATATTTTAAGCACCCTCTTATGACTTTTAAGATTATTTCAGCGATACATTTTGAAGCGTTTAAATTGTGGGCAAAAGGAATTAAATTTATTAAAAAAAAGATAAAAATTAAAAATAATATTACTTTTGAAGGTTAATGAATTTATTTAAAATTTCAGACAAAATTGTTTTCAACACTTTAAAAAAAATTGAGTTTGGATATTTAGAAGTCATCCATCACAATGGAGAATTATTTAAATTTGGTAATCCGAACGATCAATTAAAAGCAAATCTTGTAATAAAAAATCCGAACTTCACTTTTAATCTAATTAAGGGAGGAAGTGTTGGCTTTGCAGAGTGTTATATGAGAAATGAATTTGAAACTAAAAATTTATCAGATTTAATAGAAGTAACAGCTAGGAATATAAAACAAGTTCACAAATTTTCTGGTTTATTTGATTTGCCATTTATTAATTTTTTTAAAAATATATTTATAAAAAATACAAAAAACAGGAGTAAAGAAAATATAGCTAAACACTATGATTTAGGTAATGAATTTTTTTCACTTTGGCTTGACAAGACATTAACATATTCAAGTGCAATCTTTGATGAAAAAAATAAAGATTTATCAGATGCTCAAAACAACAAATATCAAAAATTAATTGACTTAATCAAACCTAGAAATGGAGATAAAATTTTGGAAATAGGATGTGGCTGGGGAGGATTTGCAGAATATTTAGGAAAAAAATATGATGTAAAACTTGATTGTATTACAATTTCTAAAAAGCAATTTGAGTACGCTAAAGAAAGAATACATAGATGTGGTTTAAATGAAAAAGTTAATATTGAAATTAAAGATTATAGAGATTTAAAAGATAAATATAATTCTATAGCATCAATTGAAATGATTGAAGCTGTAGGTCAAAATTATTTAGAAAGTTATTTCAAGACTATAAAAAATAACTTATCAAATAATGGTAGAGCTGCCATTCAAGCTATAACTATTGATGATGCTTTATTTGATAGATATAAAAACAAAGAAGATTTTATTCAAAAATATATTTTTCCTGGTGGATTTCTTCCAAACAAAAATAGTATAAACAAATATATCTCAGATAATGGCTTAACTATTAAATCTTACGAATCTTACGCTGATCATTATTCAAACACATTATCAATATGGAGAGATGAGTTTAATAAGAAATGGGATCAAATAAAGCACCAAGGATTTGATTTAACATTTAAAAGAATGTGGGAATTTTATTTATGCTATTGTGAGGCTGGCTTTAAATCAAAAAATATTGATTTGATACAATTTTCAATTCAAAACAAATAAGGAAAAACTATGCGCGACAAAAAATTATTTAAATCAATTTTATTGATAATTTCTCTAATTTTAATTACAAGTTGTTCTAATAATAGTGCTATGAACCCAATAGATTTTAAAGACAAAGAACCAAGATTGATTATTGAAGAATATTTGTCAGGAAATGTTAAAGCCTGGGGCGTTCTTCAAAATAGATCTGGAAAAGTTACAAGACAATTTTCTGCTGATTTAAATGGAAAATGGGATGGAAAACAATTGATATTAGATGAAAAATTTAATTGGGATGATGGTGAAATTCAAACTAGACAATGGCAAATAACTAAAATTGATGAAAATAACTATGAAGGTACTGCAGGGGATGTTGTAGGAAAAGCAAAAGGTTATTCATATGGACCAGCATTTAAGTTTGAATATGTTCTTTTAGTTCCTGTTAAAGGTAAAGAAATGAAAATTACTTTTGATGATTGGATATTCAAGCAAGATGATCGTGTTGCAATAAATAGAGCGACTATGACTAAGTTTGGTTTTAAAGTTGCAGAACTGACAGTTGTTTTTGTTAAAGACTAATTTAACTTAAATCATAAAAGTTAATAATAAACATTCTAAAAAAAAGTTTGAGACTAGTTATTATTCGTGGAAAATTATATTTTATTTATTTTTTTTGATATTTAGTCATTTTACCAACTAAACCAAAATAAATTTTGTTTGGTAAAAAACTAAATATTTTTAATATTAAAGTTAAGGATTTTGGAAAATGAATCTCAAAAACATTTTTATTAACCAATCCGTCGTAAATTTTCTCAGCTGCAAATTCTGGTGATTTCAAAAAAGGCATCTTAAAATTATTTCTATCAGTTAAGGGAGTTTTTATAAAACCTGGAGAAATCAAACATACACGAACATTGAACCTATTAAAATCAAAATACAAAGTTTCAGCTAAATTGTTTAGTGCTGATTTTGAAGGACCATAACCAGTTGAATTAGGTAAACCTCTATAACCAGCTATAGATGATACTATAGATATTTTACCATTTTTTTTATTTTTAAAATAATCTTCTACTGCTTTAATGCAATTTAATGTTCCAAAAAAGTTAATCTTAAATACATATTCAATTGATTCAACATCAATATTTTTTTCTTTGGATGGATTCCAAGTTCCTGATGAAAAAAAACAAATATCTATATCTTTAAATTTTTTTTTTATTTCCTCAAAAACTTCATTACACTTAGATTTATCAGTTACATCAAGTGGAAACCCTTCTATATTTTCATTCTTATCCGAAATTTCATTAAGGAGATCTTTTCTTCTAGCAGATATTGCTACATTCCATCCTTCATTAGCAAATTTAATTGCTACAGCTTTACCTATACCGCTACTTCCACCAGTAATCCAAATAGTTTTTTTATTCATTCTATAAAGATGTATAATACTAAAATGTTAAAAAATAAATTTATATCATTTTTCATATTTTTCATAATTACATATTCTGCATCATTTATTGGGGGAATGGTGACAATAAGTTTTAAAGAACCATGGTATTCAGAGCTTGTAAAGTCAAATTATAATCCACCAGATTGGATTTTTGCTCCAGTTTGGACAACACTATATTTAATGATGACATTAGCAATTTGGTTTTATTGGCATAGTAAAAATAGAGAGATGAATACAATTTATATTTATTTTATTCACATAATTTTCAATACAACTTGGAGTATAGTTTTTTTTGGTCTTCACCAAATCTTATTAGCTTTAATTGTATTAATGATTCTAATTATTTTGATAATTATTCTTATTCTAAGATTCAAACGTGTCAATTATGTAAGTTCATACTTAATGATTCCCTATTTACTTTGGAGTTGCTATGCACTATTCCTAAATTTTAACTTATATACTTTAAATTAATATGGACGATGTTGTTATAGTTGGTGGTGGAATTATTGGTACAGCAACCGCTTATTTCCTTTCTAAAGAAGGCAGAAAAGTAAAAGTTATTGAGAGAGACCCAACATACAAAACAGCTTCTTTCCCTTTATCGCTTGGAGGATTTAGAAGACAATTTTTTCAAACAGAAAATATCTTACTTGGAAAATTTGCTAGAGAATTTATTTTTCAAATACCAGAATTATTAAAAACAGAAAAAAATCCTAAACCAACAGCTAGTATGGTAACTAATGGTTATCTATTAATGTTTGGGCCTGAACATGCAGAAGAACAATACAAAGCTTTAGAAAACCATAAAGCTTGTGAAGCGGGCACAAAAAATATTAAAGGATCAGAACTAAGAAAATTTTTTCCATATATAAATAGTGAGGGAATAGAAACTGCAACTTTTACTGACAATCAAAGTGAGGGATGGATTGATCCATTTATGTTTCATGGCGCATTAAAAAGTAAAGCGATGGAGCTCGGTGCTGTATTTGTAAAAGGAGAAGTTAAATCTTTATCAGAAATAAAAGCTAAAACGATTATTTCTGCTGCTGGATGCTGGACAAAAGAACTATTAGAAGATATTCCAGTTGAACCACAAAAGCATACTGTATTTAGAGTCAAATGCCCCAAACATATTCCTGAAATGCCGTTAACAGGGGATCTTACAACTGGAGTTTACTGGAGACCAGAAGGGAAAGAATATTTAGCAGGATCACCAAAATCTGTTTTTGATGCAAAAGATTTAGAACCAGCTTGGGATGATTTTGAAGAGCTTGTTTGGCCTGCATTAGCCCAAAGAATACCAGCGATGGAAGAACTAAAGTTAACTGGAGGATGGGCGGGTTATTATGATTGTAATAGACTTGATAATAATGCGGTAGTTGGAAAACATCCTAAATTTGAAAATGTTTATTTGGCCACAGGTTTTACAGGCAGAGGCTTGATGCAAGCACCAGGAATTGGTAGAGCTTTGACTGAGTTAATTACCACAGGTGCATATCAATCGATTGATATTTCTAATATGGCTGTTGAAAGAGTTTTGGGCAAAGAAGCAAGACCAGAACCTTATGTTCTTTAATTAAGTTCCACAAAAAGTTTGATATTTTTTGTCTGAATTAGATGGAATTTGATAATCAAGAGTATCATCTTTTTGAATATAGGGATTTTTTAAAATTTCTACTAGATTATTAAAAGGTTTTAAATTGTTTTTTTCTGCTGCTTCTAGAGCTTCTTCAACTTTTTGATTTCTCGGAATAATTAATGGATTGTTGTTTTTCATTAATTCTAAGCATTTTTTTGGTGAAGCATCATTTTTTGATAATCTTTCTTCCCATCTTTTTTTCCAGTTATTGAAATTATTATCATTAAATAACTCATCCTTTTTTGGAGCAAGATTCATTAAATGACAAAATGTGTTAGTGTAATCTGCTTTTTTTTCATGCATCCAGGTTAATAAATCTAAAATTAAAAATTTATCTTTATCATCTAAGCCGAATAATCCTAATTTATCTCTCATCATATTTATCCACTTTTCTTCATATTTTTTTTCAAAAGAATTAATTGTTTCAGTTGCAATTTTTACAGCTTTATCTTGATCTTTATCAATTAATGGTACCAAACATTCAGCAAATCTAGCTAAGTTCCATTTTGTGATAACTGGTTGATTACAATAAGCGTATCTGCCCATTTGATCTATTGAACTAAAAACAGTTTTTGGATCATAGGTATCCATAAATGCACATGGACCATAATCAATAGTTTCGCCAGAAATTGTCATGTTATCAGTATTCATTACCCCATGAATAAAACCAACTCGCATCCAATTCACTACTAAATTGCTTTGCTTCTCTATTAAAAGATTTAATAAGTCTAAAGCTTGACTGCTTGAATTCTTTATTTCAGGATAATGCCTATCAATTGTGTAATCTAATAAAGTTTTTAATTCATCTTTTTTTTGTCTTGCTGCAATATATTGAAATGTTCCCACTCTTATATGACTGGATGCAACACGAGTGAGAACTGCACCCTGTAAAATCTCTTCTCTTTGAATATTTTCACCAGTCTTTACCACCGCCAAACTTCTTGTGGTAGGAATCTTTAAAGAATTCATTGCTTCACTAATAATATATTCTCTTAACATAGGGCCTAATGCTGCACGACCATCACCATTTCTAGAAAATGCAGTTTTTCCTGAACCTTTAAATTGAATATCGTATCTCTTATTTGATTTTGTTGTGTGCTCTCCAATTAATACTGCTCTACCATCTCCAAGCATTGTAAAGTGACCAAATTGATGACCTGCGTAAGCTTGAGCTATAGAATTACTTCCAATTGGCAATGTATTTCCTGAAAAAATTTTTGAAAGTTCTTGTTTATCAATTTTAGAAAAATCTAAATTCAATTCAGAAGCTAAACTTTCATTGAGTATTACTAAATCAGGATTATTTACAGGAATAGGTTTTATTTCTTCTCTAAAAGTATCTGATAGTTTTGAATAGGTATTGTTAAAATGCCATCCTATGGTCATTTTAATTAGCTTACTTCAGCTTGATTTTCTTTTGGTTGTATTTCAGTTTTAAATTGATTTGAAATTTTTTGAACTTGAACAGATGAAACTTTATATTCTGCACACATAGTTTCCTCATCTTTTCCGTGACCTGTAACCATATTAACCATGTGTTCAGGGAAATGAAATGTTGTAAAGACTATACCTTCTTTAACTTTATCAGTAACCTCTACTTTTAAAGCAACTTCGCCTCTTCCTGAATATAATCTTCCAATATCACCAGTATTTAAGTCTCTATTAGCAGCATCTTTAGGATGAACCAATAATACATCTTCATCAACAATGTTGATATTACTAGTTCTTCTAGTCATAGTAGCAGCATTATAATGTTGTAAGACCCTACTGGTTGTAAGTATTAAAGGGTATTCTTTTTTGTTAGTTTCAATCTCAGTTGATTCTTTCCAATCAAAATTCTTTAATCTTCCTTTACCTAATTTGAATTCTTCAGTATGTAATATTTGTGTATCTGTCCCGTCTTCTTTTACAGGCCACTGTAATCCAAGTTTACCTAATCTTTCTCGAGTTATACCTTTAAAAAAAGGCACGATATCTGCAATTTCTTGAAGTACTTGATTTGCATCGTATGTTGGTTGATCAAACCCAAGTTTTTGCATCATTTCAGTCACTATTACCCCATCAGGTTTCGTGCCAGGTAGGGGAGGAACTGCTCGATTAACTCTTTGTACTCTTCTTTCAGTATTAGTGAAAGTTCCGTCTTTTTCTAAAAAAGTAGTTCCTGGTAAAACAACAGTTGCAAGTTTAGCTGTTTCACTCATAAATATTTCTTGAACAACCAAAAGCTCTAAAGAGTTCATTGCTTCAATTACATGCGCACTATTAGGATCTGTTTGAACAATATCTTCACCAATAATCCACACACCTTTTAGCTCCTTATTAATTGCCGCTTCAAACATTTGAGGAATTTTTAGACCAGGTTTGGTTGGATGAGTTACACCATATTTCTCAGTATAAAATTTTTGATTTTTTTCATCTGAAACCTCAAAGTATCCAGCTCCTTGATGAGGTTGACAACCCATATCAGCAGCTCCTTGGACATTATTTTGTCCTCTTAAAGGATTTACTCCTACTCCTTTTCTTCCAATGTTTCCTGTGATCATTGCAAGATCAGCAATTAGCATTACAGTTTTTGAACCTTGCTCGTGCTCTGTTACTCCTAAACCATGAAACTCCATTGAATTTTTTGCAGTTGCATATGCAATAGCAGCTTCTTTAACAAGTTGTTTATTTACTCCAGCAACTTTTGCTAATTTATCAACATCTTGTTTCTCAATTTCTTTAAGAAAATTATCAAAACCTTCTGTTCTATCTCTTACAAAATCAGCATTATATAATTTTGATTTAATAATAAAATGTAACATCATATTAAGCACTGCTACATTAGTTCCAGGTCTTAATTTGATGTGATAGTCAGCAAGATTTGCAAGTTCAGTTGTAATAGGATCTAAAACAATTAATTTTTTACCTTTCATTGCTTGTTGTTTTATTTTAGCTCCAGTAACAGGGTGTGCGTTAGTTGGATTTGCTCCTATCACTAAAAATAAATCAGCATGATATATATCTTCTGTAGAGTTAGTAGCAGCACCTGTTCCAAAGGTTTGTTGCATACCCCATGCAGTAGGTGAGTGACAAATTCTTGCACAACAGTCTACACTATTAGTGCCGACAGCTGCTCTTATCATCTTTTGAAAGACATAATTTTCTTCGTTAGTACATCTTGCAGAAGAAATACCTGCAAAAGCATCAGGACCATGATTCTTTGTAATCCTTTGCATTTCTTTTTTTATAAAATCATACGCCTCATCCCAAGTTGCTTCCTCAAATTTTCCATTTCTCTTAATTAACGGAGATTTAAGTCTGTCAGGATGATCATAAAAACCAAATGCATATCTACCTTTAATACATGTATGACCTGCATTTACTTCTGTTTCTTTTGGAGTATCGATTGCAACAACTTTATCATCTTTAATTGATGCTTCTAAATTACATCCAACCCCACAGTATGAACAAGTCGTTCTTACTTTTTTATCAACAGCAGCCGATTTAGATTGAAAAACATCTGAAATTGCATCTGTTGGACAAGTATGTGCACAAGCTCCACAAGAAACGCATGATGAATCTCCAAACATCATATCATTATCAGTGGTTATTCTTGACTCAAAACCTCTTCCAGACATTGTTAAAACAAATGAGCCTTGAATTTCATCACAAGCTCTTACACATCTTCCACAATTAATGCAGTTATCTAAATTCATTCTCATATAATCATGAGAAGTATCTCTTGGAATACCCTTATGTTGTTTTGGACTGTTATATCTGTGATCTGAAATACCCAAATCATTTGCTACAGTTTGAAGTTCACAATTATTGTTTACCTCGCAAGTTCCACATTCCATTGGATGGTCAGTTAAAACTAGTTCAACAATGTTTTTTCTTAAATTTTGAAGATTTTCATTTGAAGTAAAAATGTGTTGATTTTCAGCTACTGGTGTATGGCAAGAGGCAACAACTTTTGTTGGACCATCTTTTTCTAATGCCACTTCAACAGAACAAACCCTACATGCACCATATGGAGCTAAATTAGGGTCATCACAAAGTGTAGGAACTTTTTTTTCTCCTACATAGCTTTTTACAAATTTTAAAATAGATGTGTGGTTAGCACCAATTTCATATGGTTTGCCATCAATATAAGCAATTTTTCTTTTTTCAGAACTCATTAATTATCTTTTACCATATCACTTTTCATTTCATCACCAAAATACTTTAGGATGTTCATAATGGGAGTTGGTATTGCACCACAAAGCGCACATAAACAGCCTTTTTTCATAGTTACTAACAATTCATTTAATAATTTTAAAGGAATTTTTGCAGTTTTTTTCTTTGCCTGATCAAACATTTCTTTGCCTCTATAAGAACCAAGCCTTCCTGGGAAACACTTACCACAAGATTCTTCAGCTGAAAATTCAAATAAATGATGAATATACTCAGTCATTGGGAAATCTTTAGGAATACTAACAACACTTGCATGACCTAACATAAAACCTTTAGAGCTAAATTCTTGAAAATCTAAATTTAGATTATTAATTTCGTTCAATGGAACAACACCACCAAGAGGTCCACCAATTTGAAATGCTTTAATTGATTCTTTATAACCGCCACCAATTTCATTAAATATCTTTTTCATTGGTGTTCCCATATCAATTTCATAAACGCCTGGATTATTAAAAAAACTATCTAAACAAACTAACTTTGTTCCTGCAGATTTTTTGTTTCCAATTGATGAAAATTTTTCAGCACCATTAATTAAAATACCAGTTGCAGCAGCTAAAGTTTCAACATTGTTAACTACAGTCGGTTTTTTATAAAGACCTTCAGTAACTGGGAATGGAGGTCTTACATCAACCTCTGCACGTCTTCCTTCAATTGAAGCAATTAAAGCTGTTTCTTCTCCACATATATAAGCACCTTGGCCAATACAAATTCCAAGATCAAAAGAAAAGTTAGTTCCTAAAATATTTTCACCTAGTAAATTTAATTTTTTGAGCTCATTAATGCATCCATTAATTGCTTCTATAGATTTTGGGTATTCACCTCTAATATACAAAACACCTTCATCACTTCCAATGACCATGCCACAAATTACCATTCCAAAAATAACTTTTAATGGCTGGTCTTCTAAAAGATATCTATCGGAAAATGCGCCAGAGTCTCCTTCATCAGCATTACATATCACATATTTTTTATCACCTTTAGCTTTACTGCAAAAATCCCATTTCATTCCAGTTGGAAATCCAGCACCACCTCTTCCAGTAAGATTGGAGTCTAACAATGATTTTACAATTTCTTTTTTATCTATATTTAAAAATTTATTTAATTGTTCTTTAAATTGTTCTGTCGATGAAAGTTTATCGTCCATTAAAAAGCTAGTCGTTGCATAACTCTTTGAAAAAAATTTTTCTTGTTTGATATTTTCTCCTTTCAAAATTTGATCAATTTTTTCAATATCTTTTCCTGCGTAGTTTTCACCATCATAATGAAAAGCGTGATTTTCGTAACAATGTCCCAAACAAAACATTTCACCCACTTTGTCATCTCCAAGTTTTGATTTTAAAGTTTCTTTTAATTTGTCTTGAGTACCAGCACACATGCAGGCGCTGCCATTACATACAAAAGCTTTTTTTTCTCTGTGAGAAGGTCTTAAAAATTCATAAAAGCTTTCAGCTCCGTGAATAGTAGAAACGCCTAAATTATATTCTTTCGCAATTTCTTTAATATCTTTTGGAGAGTCATTAAGGACATTTTCAGACATTTTTTTAAAAAGGTTGTCTTTTAATCCAACTCTACCAGATAAATTACTTATATTTTTTGACACCAGTCTCCCCGCAATATTAATTTACAATAACTTTTTGGTTATTTGTGTAAATATTAAAACTATCCTCTTTTACGAAACCTATCAAGGTCATGTCAAATTTATTCGCTAGATCAATTGCAAGACTTGTTGGCGCACCCACACCAATCATTAAGCCAATATTAGTCATTAAAACTTTCTGAACGAGCTCAAAATTTAATCGGCCAGAGCATGTTATAAATTGGTTTTTAGGGTCAATTTCATTCTTATTTAAAGCATAACCAATCATTTTATCTAGCGCATTGTGTCTTCCAACGTCCTCCCTTAAGGATATTAATTTTCCATCAGAAGAAAACAACCCACTTGCATGAATTCCTCCAGTTTTTGAAAATTCAGATTGATTTTGTCTTAATGACGAAGGTGATTTAATAATAATTTCTTTTGTTAATTTGGGTTCAGTATTTGAAGTTTTTTCTTTTTTTATAATTTCTAAAGCATCCAGTGATGATTTTCCACACACTCCACACGATGAATTTGTTAAGAAGTCTCTTTTAATTTTAGAAATATTTATATTTTTAGAATTATTAAGAGTTATTAATATTTTGTTTTGAATTTTATATTGCCCAACTTTTTCACCAATGCTTTCTATTTTATCTATTTCATTTAAATTTTGAATTATTTGTTCGTTAAATAAAAAACCTCTTACCAAATCTTCATCATGACCTGGTGTTCTCATTGTGATTGAAACACTTCTAGTCACCCATTCATTTTGATCTTTATATTTTATCGAAATTTCTAAAGGTTCTTCTATTGAAATAAGATCATCAATTTTTTCAAATTTATCTTTTTTAAATTTGATTACCTTATAATTAGAATTCATCCAATCATTTTAACGGATAATTCTTTTTAAGTAAAAATTTATTAATTAAGATAGCTAACGAAATAATGATAATACATCCAAATATAATTGGACTTAGTAAATAATCATAAGAAACACTTCCAATAATTACCATTATAGGATTTCCACCTGCTGGTGGGTGCACGATATTAAATAATATCATAAAAAAAATTCCTACCCCAACAGCTAAAGCTATATTGACAAACATTGGCAATGGTACAAAAGCAACAAAAACTACACCTACTAGTGCAGTGACCAAATGACCAAAAAAAACATTTTTTGGTTGAGCAAATGGACTTTCAGGAAAACCAAATAATAAAACCATCGAAGATCCAAAAGATCCAGCTATAAATAAACCTAGAGCACTTTTGTAAGTTAAAACAGTAAGAACACCTATAGTGAAAGCTGAAAATATTCCAGCTAGAAGAGCTTTTTTAAAAATATCTTTATTAATATTTATCATTGTATTTTTAATGCTTTTAAAACAGTTCTCAAAGGAAGAAGCAAGCATTCTTTTCTAGTTATATTTTTTTTGTCAAATAATTCTAAAAAATCTTTCCAATTTTTTTCAACCTTAATTTTTGTATTATCAAATATATTTTCACACGAAGTAATAAAATTCTTAATTTCTTGAATCTTTTTATTCTTTATTTTTTGTGAAAGAAGACTTACCGAAGCTTGACAATAGACACACGATTTACACTGATAGCCCATATCTATAACTGTATCATTTTTTACCACTAAACTGATTTCCATCTCATCACCACAAATTGGATTTTTATTTTTGGATTGGTGAGTGAAATCATCAATAATTTTATTATTTTCAGTGTTAGACGCAATTTCTAAAATTCTTAAGTCCATATTAATTCTTTTATTCAAAATTTAATGTTTTATATTTTAAATTATGGATCTTAACAATATTTTAGGTGTAGTGCTAGCAGGTGGAAAGTCACAGAGATTTGGCCAGGATAAATCTCAAGTAAAATTACAAAATAAATTACTGATTGATTATATTTTAGAAGAAATAGTTGATGAATTTAAAGAAATTTTAATAATTGCAAATGAACAGATAAAATTTATGCAATCACAAAATATTTCAGTTATAAAAGATTTTAAAAGTGGAGTAGGTCCACTAGGCGGTGTATTGACTGCGATGAAGTGGATAAAAAAAAATAACAAACATTACCAATGGATATCTACTTTTCCATCAGATACCCCTTTTTTTACAAAAAAAGAACTTAAGTATTTTTATAAAAAAATAGAGATTAATGAGAGCAAGTTATTTTTTATTAAAAGTAAAAATAAAAGACATAATATATTTGGTCTTTGGTCAGTAAGTTTAATTGAAAAATTAGAGGCTGATATTATGAAAGGAGAGAGGAAGGTAGAAATTTGGGCTGATTCTATTGGTGTAAAGACTGTAAATATTGACTATAAAAAACCCGATCCATTTTTTAATATAAATACTAAAGAAGATTTGGATAAGGCTGTTAAAGAAATTCAAAATGATTAGTTACAAACAATCTAGAAAAATACTTAAAGATTCAAAAATTATTATTAAGGATGAAATAGTTAAAAGTAGTAATTGCATAAATAGAGTAGCAGCAGAAAATATTTTAAGTAAATCAAATAATCCTTTAGAAAATAATGCTGCATTTGATGGGTTTGCTGTAAATTCAAAAGACACAAAAAACTTAAAAAAAAAAGGAAAATTATTTAAGATAATTGGGGTAGTTAGTGCTGGAGATAAGCCCTCAAAAAAAATAAATAAAAAATTTCAAACGATTGAAATTATGACAGGGGGAATTCTACCCAGGGGATTTGATACAATTATTCCAATAGAAAAAATAATTTTTTATCCTAAAAAAAATCCTAAATTTATATTTGTAAATAAAAAAATCAAAAAACATCAACATGTCAGAATAAAAGGATCTGATTTCAAAAGAAATGATTTATTAGTAAAAAAAGGAACAATATTACAATCAAATCATATTTTAGCATTAAAAACATTAGGTATTTCAAAAGTTAAAGTAAAAAAAATACCAAGAATATTATTTTTTTCTACAGGTAATGAAATAACTAACAAAGAAAAAATCCCTAGCTGGAAAGTCAGAAATTCAAATTCTCATTACATTGAATCGTTAAAAGAAAATTTTTTATTCAATTATTCGAATGGTGGAATACTTAGAGATAAAGATAAATTAATTTTTGAAAAAAAAATAAAACAAATGCTTAATTCGAATATTGATATAATTGTTACTTCAGGAGCAGTGTCAGCTGGTAAGTTTGATTATGTGCCAAGTGTAGTAAAAAGATTTAAACTTTCTAATTATTTTAAAGGTGTAGCTATAAGACCTGGAAAACCAGTTTTATTTGCAAAAATTAAAGGAAAAGAAAAAGCAATTTTTGGTCTACCTGGAAATCCTATTTCATCAGCAGCATGCTTTAGATTCTTTGTTTTTCCGTATATTGAAAATTTATTAGGCATTAGTGAGGAAAAACCATTTAGAGCAGTTTTAAAAAATAAATTCTTAAAAAAAATCAATTTTACTCGTTTTGCTAAAAGCAAAATTAATACAACTAAAAATGGTAATGTTGAAGTTGAAATTCTCAAGGGCCAAGAGTCGTTTAGAATTCAGTCATTTATCAAATCAAATATTTGGACTTTATTGCCATCTGGTAAATCAAAATTTAAAAAGGGTTCGATTGTTGATTGTTTTTTTCCACATCATCCGAATAAAACTTTTTAAGTAAATATCTATTTTTTGTTGTAGTTCAAAGTATTTACAATTAAACATTCATTTATCATGATTGAGCTTAAAAATGAAAAAATTGCAATTCCTGTAGTTTTGTTCGCTGGACTCCTTTGGTCTTTTGGCCCTTTAGTAGTAAGATATATGGATAATCCTCACATGGTTCCTTGGCAATATATTTTTGGTCGAGGATTAACAATATTTATAATTTTAAATCTATATTTATATTTCGAGGAAGGAATAAATTTTTATAAAAACTATAAAAAGATTGGAAGGTCTGGTGTTATTGGAGGATGTGGATTAGGTATTGCTATGATCACTTTCATTTATTCAATAACAAATACTACTGCAGCAGTTACTTTATTATGTTTAGCAGCAATGCCTTTTTTTACTGCTGTACTTGCCTATTTATTTCTCAAAGAAAAAATTTCATTAAATGTTTGGGTGTCAATCTTTATTGCATCAATTGGTATTATTATTATGGCTTTAGGAAATTCAGAAAAGAATTCTTTATTAGGTTTTGTTTTTGGACTTACTTCCTCAATTGGTTTTTCAGTATTTTCAGTATCTTTAAGATGGAGGAAAGAAACGCCAAAATTTACCACAGTTGCAATTGCAGGATTATTTTGTTTCATATTTGCTACAATTGTACTTTTGATTACCAAACAAACTTTTTTTTCAACAAGTTATAATAGCTCTATGTTTTCATTGCATGGTACTCTTGTCTGTCTTGGTTTAATTTTATACTCAATAGGATCGAAAGCCATTCCAGCAGCGGAGTTAACTTTATTGTCTTTAACCGAGGTTATAGGTGGTATTTTTTGGGTTTGGTTACCATTATTTGGAATTAATGAAATTCCATCAACAAACACAATTGTTGGTGGTTTTTTTCTTTTTATATCACTCGTATATTACAGTCTTATTATGAGATGGAATAAAAGATATATTGCATTAAATTAAGCTTATATGGAACGACCAGATTTTTTTACTTTAAAAAATGGTGAAAAAGTAAAGCTTCCTTTTTCAAAAAAAGAATATGAAAGAAGAATAAATAATTTAAGAGTTGTTATGGAAAACAATAATCTCGATATGATAATTCTCACATCTATGCACAATATAGCTTATTACACAGGATTTATTTATTGTTCATTTGGTAGACCTTATGGATGTATTATTACAAAAAATAAGATCTCTACAATTTCTGCGAATATTGATGCATCTCAACCATGGCGTCGATCACATTGTGACAATATAATTTATACAGATTGGAAAAGAGATAATTTTTTAAAAGCCATAGTATCTATAATTGGAAGAGACGAACCACCAAAAAATATTGGAATTGAGTACGATCATGTCACCATTGATATGAGAGAAAAAATTGGTTCAATTTTTACTTTTTCAGTTTTTTATGACGTATCGAAACATTTAATGAATCTAAGGATGATTAAATCAAATGAAGAAATTCAAATAATAAGAAATGGCGCAAGAATTGCAGACTTAGGTGGTGATGAAATAATTAAGAATATTCATGAAGGTAATTCTGAAATTGAAATAGCTATTAAAGGTCGAGATAGAATGGAAAGAGAAATTACGAAGACTTATCCTGATGCAGAATATATGGATACCTGGGTCTGGTTTCAGTCCGGAATTAACACCGATGGTGCTCACAACCCTAAAACAAATAGAAAATTAGTTAATGGTGATATTTTATCTTTAAATACTTTTCCAATGATCTCAGGATATTATACAGCATTAGAAAGAACTTTATTTTTAAATCATGTAGATGATGATTCATTAAAAGCTTGGGAAGCTAATGTTAAAGTGCACATCAAAGGATTAGAATTAATTAAACCAGGAGTTAAATGCTCAGAAATTTGTAATGAATTAAACGAACTATTTGCTGAGCTAGGTTATTTACAATATAGAACATTTGGATACGGCCATTCATTTGGAGTACTTTCTCATTTTTATGGTAGAGAAGCAGGACTAGAGCTTAGAGAAGATATTGATACAGTTCTTGAGGAAAATATGGTGATTTCAATGGAACCAATGATATTAATTCCTGAAGGTAAACCAGGGGCTGGTGGATATAGAGAACATGATATTTTGATTATTGGAAAAAATGGTGCAGAAAATATCACAAAGTTTCCATTTGGTCCTGAACATAACATTATTAAAAATTAGTGAATATGAATAAAAAAAAAACAATTGTAAATAGCTGGAATGAATGGGATCCGTTGAAACATGTAATTGTTGGTAGAGCCGATGGCACATGTATACCAGCTCCAGAACCCGCATTAGATGCTAAAGTTCCAGAGGAATCTGATATGCGAGGTCAGTTTGGACCTAGAACTAAAGACTCTGTAGATAAAGCAAATCAACTTTTAGATGATTTTTCAGAAATGTTAATTAAACGTGGTATTAAAGTAGACAGACCAACACCAATTAACTTTAATCAAAAAACTTCAACACCAGACTGGGAGGCAGAAACAATGTTTGGCTGTATGCCACCAAGAGATGTTTTACTGACTGTTGGCAATGAAATTTTAGAAGCTACAATGAGTTATCGTTGTAGATGGTTTGAGTATCTTTGTTATAGGCCACTTATAAAAGAATATTATAACCTAGATCCTAATATGAAACATGAGTCAGCACCTAAACCTAGATTAACTGATGCAGATTATCGGAAAGATTATTTATCAGATAAAATTGGTATTCAAAAAAGACTAAAATGGACTGATGATAAGTTTTTTGTGACAACTGAAGAGGAGCCATTATTTGATGCTGCAGATGTCCTTAGATTTGGAAAAGATTTAGTTGTTCAACATGGCTTTACGACAAATTTAAAAGGAATTGATTGGTTAAGAAGACATTATGATGATCATAGAGTTCACTCAGTTAATTTTCCCGGTGATCCTTATCCAATTCATATAGATGCAACTTTTACACCTATTAAAGAAGGGTTAATAATAAATAATCCTCAGAGAAGACTTCCAAAAGAACAGAGAAAATTATTTGAAAATAATGGATGGGAAATAATTGACTCTGCACAACCTGCTCATAATGAACCTCCTCCTCTGTGTTATTCATCGGTTTGGTTATCAATGAATGTTTTGGTCTTAGACTCAAAAACAGTTTGTGTAGAAAAAAGTGAAAATTTTCAAGCCGAACAATTAGATAAACTTGGAATGGAAGTAATCCCTGTTGAATTAAGAGACGCATATGCATTCGGTGGAGGTCTTCATTGTTGTACTGCAGATGTATACAGAGAAGGTGAATTGAAAGACTATTTTCCCAAACAATAATTTTAGTTTGGGTTTTTTTTTAAAAATTCTATATAAGCTAAAACTTCTTTAAATTTTTCATCAGGAATATCTTTATAACTTGCATTAAACTTTTCTTTTACACATAATGCTATATGAGCATATGGATTACGACCTTTAGGATGATTTTGGTGATCGGGCAATTGTCCAGACAAAAAATCGCCAGCTTCCTGAATAATTTTCCAAAGTTTGATTGCGTTTTCTTTATTCATATTAATTCAAATTTTTATCTAAAATAATCTAGCTTTGAGATTAATTTGATTTTTATAGATAAATATAAAGATATTATATTAAGGTTTAATTTTCTTTAGTTTTATCAGTTTCAAATTTTTCTAGACCTGATGAGAAATTACTCTGGATAGTGCTTTCTTTTTCTTCGAAAGCTTTTAATTTTTCTAATTCTTTTTGCCTTAATCTCTGTTCTCTTAAATTTTCTTTTCTCTCTTTTTCTTTTTGATCTCGATCAAATTTTTCTTCCCATTCTCTAATTTTAATATATTCAAGTTGTTGTTTTTTTTCTTCTTCTTCTTTTAATAATTTTAAAGCTCTATCTTTTCTTCTTTTTTCTTTTAATTCATTATTTTTTTGCTCATCTTCCCTAATTTTTAAATCAAGATCCTTTCTATTTTGCTCTTCATCTCTTAAATTTAATTTTTTTTCCTTGTTTCTTAAATCATTTGTCAAAGCTATTAAATTGTCATCTTTTTTAATTAATCTTTCATTTTCAATTTTAATTTGATCTTCTTTAGACTTTAATTCTTTTTCTTTTATTCTTAGCTCATCGTCTTTAGTCCTTAACTTATTATCCTCTTTTTTTAATTTTTCCTCCCAAATTTTCAGTTCTCTTTTTTCTCTAATAAGGTCATTGTTTTCTTGAAGCTTTCTTAATTTTATTTCTTTAATCTTTTTTATTTCTTGATTCTTTTTAAAGTTTACAAATGCACTACTGAGAGATTTTGTAGTGATATTTGCAATTTTAGCTAAACTACTATCTTGTTTAGATTTAATTTTTTTAGTTTTCGATCTTAAATTTTTTTTCTTAGACATTTTATATCTTTGTATTTGAGCAAAGAATTTCTTTTGATTCAATAAAACAATTAAAAAAAAATTCTTTCAGTGACTATTTTGAGTTTCAACCTACAGGTGATTATTTATATTAATTTTTAAATAAAGGATATAATTTTTTTGCATTCGTCTATTCAAAACATTAATAAACATTAGTGAAAAAATTTAATAAATTAATAATCGCATGTGATGGCGAAGCAGCTAGTGGCAAAAGTACAGCCGCTAAAATTGTGTCAAAAAGATATAATTTATTGTTAATCAATTCAGGTTTATTTTATAGATATGGTAGTAAATTAATAATTAAACACAAGCCTAAGAATATAGTTACTTTTTTAAAAAAAAAATTAAAAAAAATTTCATATAATAAAATTGCTAAACAAAATTTACACTCTGAAGAAATTAGCAATTATGTTGGAGTTCTTGCTAAAAATCAAAAAGTAAGAGAAATAATAAATAAACTTCAAAAAAAGATTATTCAAAGTAATAAAAAAATATGCGTTGAAGGTAGAGATATTGCTAGTAAAATTTTAGTTAAAAACCCAAAATATGATTTAGCATTTTATTTTAAGTGTAATATCGATGTTGCTAGTTATAGAAGATGGCTTGATATTAAAAAAAAGGTCTCTTTAAAAGATGTTAGAAAATCTCTTAGCAAACGAACACAAATGGATAAAAAAAGAAAAAATAGTCCACTTATCAAAGTTAAAGATGCAATTTTAATTAGAACAGATAAATTAACAAAAAAACAAGTTTTATCTAAAATGTCAAAATACATAGAAAAACTAAATTAAATATCTTTGTATTCATCTTTTGAAGGTTCTTCAATTGGTTCTGTTGTAGGGTTAAGCTCAATGCCGGCTGGAGTAATTGTTTGAGGCATTGCAACAAATTGCGAGTCTGGGTTATCAACTGACTGTCTTACTTTCATTCTATAAATACCAAATAATCCAATTACTGAATGAAAGAAAAATAAAAATATAAAAAAACCATTTGAACCAACTAAGTCCATAAATACAGAACATAAAAATGGACCACTCATTGCACCTAATCCAAAGACAAATTGAAGACCCGCACCCGCTGCAACAAATTTTTCTTTTGGAATATAATCATTAGTATGTGCTAAAATTAGGGAGAACATAGGTAGACTACAAAAAGAAAAAAGTATTAGAAAAATATAAAACCAAGTTTTACTTGTTGCAAGTCCGTCAGGTAAATACATTTGTCTTGACACAATTATTGCAAATAAAGCAAATATTGCTGCTCCAAAAGTAGAAAAAACAATTACCTTTCTCCTGTCATATATATCTGATATTTTACCAACCGGAAATTGAGATATAGCCCCTGAAACTGCTAAAAGAAAAGTTACTATTGATATTTCTAATATCGTAAAATTCATTGAGGTTGCATAAACTGCTAATAAAGTAAATAAAGCAGATTGGATTGTTCCATAAAAAAAAGAACTTACCATTCCAAAAGGGGAGGCATCATAAAGATTTTTTAAAGTCATAGCTTTTATTTTTTTAAAAGTAGGTGGTTTCTTTTTAGTCAATAAAATCGGTATAAGTGCTGCTGACGTAATTACTGAAACTAAAATAAATGGTTGAAAATTTTCAGGACTACTAAAATTAAGTAAAAACATACCTATACCCATAGCGCCATAAAGTATGACCATATATATTGATAGCACACTTCCTCTATTTTTATTACTTGATCTATCGTTAAGCCAACTTTCAGCAACTGTATAAATACAAACCATGCTTATTCCAGTTAAAACTCTCAATAAAAACCAAATAAACGGATTTATTAAAATAGAATGAACTAAAATAACTAAAGATGCTAATGATGCAAATGCTGCAAAAACTCTTATATGACCAACTCTTGAAATAATATTTGGTATTGTTGCTGCTCCTATGAAGTAACCAACAAAATATCCTGACATCATAAAACCAGTAGCAGTCAAACTAAATTCTTCTTGAACAGCTCGAACTCCTAAAAGAGATCCTTGAAAGCCATATGCCATCATGAGAAAACCCATACCTAAAAATAGTGCCCAAGAATTTTTTAAAACTTTATTCATAAAAACTGCATTAACTATTTGCGATGTATTATTAAATCTAGTCTTAATTGTGACTAACTCAAGAATTTTTAATCTTTAAAAATGAGTGGACTGCGATTGTAGCGATTATAATTACTCCACCTTGTAGGGTTTCTATACTTGGTTGTTCCTTAATAATCAGCCAAACCCATATCGGTCCAATGATTGTCTCTAATAGAAAAAAAAGATTTACCTCTGCAGCCGGTATAAACCTAGGTGCAATAGTTACTAATACAAAAGGTATTGCCACACAAAGAATACACATTAATGGGACAATTATAAGATCATTATTTTCTAGATCGAAACTCTCAATGAAAAATAAAGCAAAAACAGCAACAAACAACTTGCCAACAACAGCAGCTGGAACTAAATTTTTAGACCTAGCTGATCTAATTGTTACAGCTCCTACAGCTAAACCAATAGCGGTAATAAATCCAAGAATATCTCCATAAAAATTACCCAATTTTATGGAGTCAAAAAAAATGTAAATTATTGCTAAAAAAGTAATTATTATAGATATCCATGTCTTTTTGTCTGGAGGTTCTTTTAAAAAAGTTGCCCCAAGTATTGCCGAGAGCATTGGTGCTGTAGCAATCATTACAAGAGTATTAGCTACATTAGTATTTTGAATTGAAACTACGAATGTAATATTGGTTACACTAAATGTACTAATATAAATTAGTCCGTGATATCCGCTGGACAGCAACATTTTAAAAAAATTTAATTTATAGATTATAAGCATTACAAACAAAACTGCGAAAAATGGAATTACTCCTCTATAAAAAACTAAACCCCAAGTATCAAGATTTGAAAGTCTTATAAATAAAGAGTCTGGAGTAATGAACATTACTGCCACAAAAGCGAGTAAAGAACCTTTTTGTTGATCGGTAAAATTTTTCATGCTTTAAGCTCTTTCCAGAAAGTTTTAGCAAGATTAACTTTTGATAAATCATAAAAAGTTTTTAATCCTGTAGGAGAAGTAACATTAATATCACCATTTAATTTTTGGTCAATAAAATCAATTCCAGCAAAAAAAATGTTATCTTTTTTTAAATCCTTAGCAATTAGATTTGATACTTTTTTTTCTAATGATGTTAAGCTAGTATTAATTGGCTTAGCGCCTTTACTTAAATTACTTAAAAATGAACCTTTTTTTGGAACCCTTGATATTACTCCACACACTTTACCATTGATGATAAAAACTCTTTTATCACCTTTGTCTACTTTGGATAAAAATTTTTGACACATTATAAAATTATGTTTTTTAATAATTTTTTTGATTAATTTTATATTAAATTTTGATAGTAAATAAATATCATTACCACTGAAACTATTTACAGGTTTTAAAATGATTTTTTTGTGTTTTTTAAAAAACTTTTTAATTTGGATAATATTTTGAGAAAATAGTGTACTAGGCATAAACTTTTTATATTTAATTGAATAAAATTTTTCAGAAACATTTCTTATTGAAGTTGGGTTATTAATGATTTTTACTTTTGTTTGAATAGAGTCTAAAATATAGGTCGAAGAAATATATTCCATATCAAATGGCGGATCTTGTCGTATTAAAATAAACTTACATTTTGTAAGCTCTAAATTTTGTCTTTTAAAAATTTTAAAAAACTTCTTCTTTGTATTGTTAAACTTAATAAAAAAACCAGAAGCTATTACTTTATAATCAATCACAGATAAATCTTTAGGATCATAATAAAAAATTTTATATTTTCTTTCTTGAGCCTCTTTTGCAAGAAATATACTAGTATCAGTTTTTTGATTAAGTGTGGCAGGGTGGTTTCCCTGTATAGCTATTATTTTATTTATCATATAATTCATTTAAATCTTCGTTTTTAGAAAATTTATTGACCATATGATCTGCGTTTGTAGTTTTATTATCAATTACTTTTTGTAGGTGATTTAAAAATAAGGTTTCATTTTTATTGTATTTATTTAAAATGTCTCTTTTCTCTAAACCTTTTCTAGATAAATTTAACAGAGTTGATGCCCAATAAAGTAGGTCTTTACCCATCAAATGAGTATTAAATCCTTTTTGAGGAGCCTCTAGATAAGCATTAATTATTTTATTTTTATCCCATTTAGATATTAACTCATAAACTTCCTCAAGATTTCCATATAAAATTCCAACGTTAAAAGCAGGACCTGCACACAAACAATCCCAGCCACAAGTATCCATTGATCTAAGCTCAATATATTTCTTTAATCTGTTTTCAGTAAAAATCGTACTTAAGTGAGTGGTTAAATCACTTTCAGATGGTAATCTATTTTTAATTTCTTCAATTTGGCCATTCATAAAATTTTTAAAATTATATTTTTGCCCAGATATATAATCATCTTTATTGTTGATAAACAAAATAGGATAATTCATAATAAAATCAGCATATTTTTCAAAGTTCATTTCCTCAAAAAATAATTTTGGAAGTCCACCCCTGGAAGTATTCTGCCAAACTTTTGATCTATAGGATAAATATTTACTATTTTTTTTTTCCACAATTGAAGAGTTAGCAAATAAAGCAATTGAAATTGGGACAATTGAATTTACAATTTTGAATTTTTTTGCAAAGTCTTGTTCTGAATTGTAATCAATGTTTAATTGAGTTCCACAAGTTCTGTACATCATGTCTAGACTTAATTCACCCCCTAAAGGCATATCTCTAGTCATTAATTTATATCTTTGTTTTGGATTATTTGGAATTTCACCAAGTTTTGAAATAGGATCAAATCCTGCACTAACAATTTTTATATCTAACTTTTTAGTGACTTGCTTTAATTCAAATAAATAATCTTGAGACTCTGCACATGCCTCATGTATATGAGTTAGTTTATCACCAGATAATTCTATTTGGTTCCCAGGTTCAAGAGTTATATTTTTACCACCTTTCTTTAAACCAACAATATTATCTTTTTCTAAAATTGGGTTCCATCCAAATTCTAATAAAGCTGAGAACATTTGTTTTATTTTTGCATAATCTATTCTTTTATTATCTTTTTTATTGAACAAAAACTTTTCGTGTTCTATCCCAATTTTAAAATTTTTTGGGTCTTTAATGCCTGACTCGAAATATTCAATGATTTGTTCTTTAGTAGTTATCATTAGCACTTAAATAATACTTTATTTTATAAATTAAAGTAAAGAGTATGGTTTTCTTGAAAAAATTCTTTTTACCATAGGGGCAAATTCTTCTAAAGTCATGCTCTTATATTTTGGATCAAAAGAAGATTGATCCCATTTCTCACAAAAGTTTAATGCATCATTATAATATTCATGATCTTTATATTTATCTCTTTGATTTTTGTTTTTTCCAAGATGATGAGCATAATAATACATTTGAAATTCACCATGTTTTTCAATTATCCAATGAGTTTTTTTACTTACATATGGCTTAAGCACTGCAGCGGCATATTCTGAATGATTTAAAGGAGCTAATTCATCCCCTATATCATGCAACAATGCTGCAACTACCATTTCCTCATCTGCTTTATCTCTAAAAGCTCTAGTAGCGGTTTGAAGTGAATGTTCAAGTCGTGTTATTTTATAGCCTTCTAAAGTTGAAGTTAGTCCTTTCATGAATTTTAAAATTCTATCTGCAGTTCCATTAATATATTCTTGTTCGTATTCATCTAACAAAAGATACTCTTCTGAAGTTCCATTTCTCATTTCTGTAAAGTTAACGGTTTTCATCTAATTATTTGACGCTGTACTTAGCAACGAAAGTTGGGTAACTTTATTATCACCAAGTTCGTCAATTGGTTTAACTGGATAATCTCCTGTAAAATAGTGATCAGTCAATTGAGGATAATTTTCATTTCTTTTTTCAAACCCTATCGCTCTATACATTCCATCTAAGGATAAAAATTTTAAAGATTTTGCACCGATGTATTCACATATCTCATCATTTGTTTTATTAGCAGCAAGTAATTCTTTCTTAGTAGGTGTATCCACGCCATAAAAATCTGGATATTTGATTTCAGGACAAGCAATTTTAACATGCACTTCTTTGGCTCCTGCATCGTAAAGCATTTTTACTATTTTATGGGATGTGGTTCCCCTAACCAAAGAGTCATCAATTAAAATTATTTTTTTATCTTTTATAGTAGATTGATTGGCATTTAATTTTAATTTAACACCTAAACTCCTAATCTTTTGACTAGGTTCAATAAAAGTTCTTCCAACATAATGGTTACGTATAAGTCCTAACTCAAAATTTTTTCCAAGATGTTGCGCAAAACCAAGAGCTGCCGCATTTCCAGAGTCTGGTACAGGAACTATGATATCAGCATCTATATCATTTTCTTTTGCAAGTTCTGCTCCAAGATTTTTTCGGTGCTCATAGGCTGTTTTTTTATCTATAATACTGTCTGGTCTTGCGAAATATATATATTCAAAAACACAAGGCCTTATTTTTCTTGGAGGAAAAGGTTTTATACTTTTTAATTCATCATTTTCAATTAAAACAATTTCTCCATTTTCAACTTCTCTTATAAATTTTGCACCAATAATATCTAAAGCACAAGTTTCTGATGCTAATACATAGCTATTCTTTAATTTTCCTATTACTAATGGCCGAATACCAAATGGATCTCTCACTCCAATTAAAGAATTTTGAGTAAGCATCACTAAAGCATAACCACCTTGTATTTGAAAGATAGCATCTACAACTTTGTCTATAGTCTTGGCTCTTTTTGATTTTGCAATTAATTGAACAATAGTTTCTGTGTCAGAAGTAGTATAAAAAATTGCTCCATCTTCAACTAGTTTATTTCTTAATGAAATTGAATTTGTTAAGTTTCCATTATGGGCCACTCCAATTCCTCCGGCGTTAGTGTCAGCAAAAAATGGCTGGATATTTCTCAATGTGTTTTCTCCTGTAGTGCTATATCGATTATGACCTATTGCATAATCACCTTGAAGTTTTTTAAGTACCTTTTCCTTATTGAAATTGTCACCGACCAGACCAAATCTTTTTTCAGAAAAATATTGTTTTCCATCAAAAGTAACTATACCACAACCTTCTTGACCTCTGTGCTGAAGAGCATGAAGTCCTAGAGCGGCTAGTGCAGAAGCATCTTTAATATTGCTAATTCCAAAAATACCACATTCCTCTTTTAATTTAGGATCAAAGTTCTTCAATTTTTTCTTTAGAGTCTTGATATGTTTTTTCATTAGGAAATTCTTTCAATAAATAATTACTACCTTTTTCCAAATATGGGAAGATGTATGATTTGCTCAAATTTATAGGCCATTTATCATAATTATATACGATATGTGCCCCTGAAAATATACATATTGAGATTATATAAGCTCTAATAAATCCAAAAAAGAATCCAAATACTGTATCTAAACTTCCAATACCTGAGTAGCTTATAGCTTTACTAATTCCTTTATTGATCATTAATATTAAAAATATAACAATAATAAATATTGAAATTCCTAATCCAACATCAAGCACATATTCATTATCTATAATATCCTTTAAAAACGGTTTAATTTTTGGAAAGATCAATAAAGTGATTATGTAGGCTAGCAACCATTTTGCCATCGATAAAACACTTAAGACGAAACCTTTTTTATAACACTTGATTAATGAAAGAATTGTAATTATTAAAAACGTAATATCAATTATTGAAGCAGCATCATAAAAATTTTCAAATACATCTAGCATTTAATTATTTTCCAAATGGTTTGATCAATAATATAAGAGAGGGTAGTAAAGTTAATACTGAAATCATAGCCAGCAACATTGCTAATCCTGTAAATATCCCAAAATAAATTGTAGGAATAAATTTAGATAAAACTAAAATGGAAAAACCAAAAACAATAGTTATAGAAGTGTTTAAAATTGCTCTACCAACTGTTGAATGGCACAAAATAAGAGTTTTTTTGTAATCTTTTAAACTATTAAATTCTTCTTTGAATCTATAAATATAATGAATACTATTATCAACAGCTATGCCAATAGTTATTGCTGCAATTGTAATTGTCATCATATCTAATGGAATTTCAAGTAATCCTATAATCCCAAGTATGAAAAAAGCTGCTATAAAGTTTGGAACCACACCAATTAGAGATAATTTAATATTTTTAAAAAGTATTAGAAACATTGCAAATATTCCAATCATTACCAAACCTAAAGTAAGTATTTGTGATTTAAAAAGACTTTGAAGCAGATTGTTAAAAAGAATCAAAACTCCTGCAAGCTTAAATTCTTCTTCTTTTAAACCAATTTTATTTTTAAGGTCGAAATTAATTTTTTTAATTAAATCATTTCTTCTCAAATTTTCTTGAGAGTCTATTATTCGAAGGTTTATTCGTGCTTCATTATCTTTAATTGAAATATAAGGATCAATTATCTCTGTTTTAATTGTTTCAGGTATTTTGGAGTAGAGAACGCCCATCTCTAAAGTGCCCAGAGGCTTGTTATTATTAAGTAAAGTTGCCACATCAATTATCGATGAAAATGATAAAACTTTACCAACTTCAGGCAAACTATCTAAATAATTATGGACAGATGAAATTTTATCAATTTTATCTTTTGTAAACCAATACTTTTCGTCATTTTGATCATCTTCGTTTTCCCAATCTTCGAATTCATCTTCGTCATCGACTTTTGATTTTTCATTTTTTGGAAATTTTAAAATTACCTCTAAAGGAGTAGTGCCCCCAAGTTTTTCATCTATTAACTTCATCCCTTTGTAAATTTCAGTTTTTTTGCTAAAATAGTTGATAAAACTGTTTTCCACCTCAAGACGACTAATTCCTATTAAGCTAAGTACAATAACCAAACTTGTAATAATTAAAATCAACTTATGATTATTTTGCGAAATTTTTGCAAAAAAATTAGTTATGAATGAGTCATTGTATTTTTTTAAAGAAATACTTTCTTTTGGTACAAAATTTATTAAAGATGGTAATAGAGTAAAAGTAATAATAAATGACGTAATCAGTCCAAGCGTCATCATCCAACCAAAATCTATAATAGGTTTTATTTCACTAAAAATTAAAGATAAAAAGGCTATAACAGTTGTTAATACAGTATACAAAATAGGCCAAAACATTTTATATGTAGTCAGCCTAATTAATTCAATTATATCTTTATTTGGAAAATTTTCTCTGAGTTGTAAAAATCTTGTACTCATATGAATATTCATCGCCATAGTTAAGATCAACATAAGAGCAATAAAGTTTGAGGAAATAACAGTTACTTTCCAACCTAATAAACCTAAAATACCCATCATAATTATTACTGAAAAGAAGCAACTACTAACAGGTACTATAATCCAAATTAATTTTCTAAAAACAAACCAAAGTGTTCCAATAATAAAAAGAAAAACCCCAATACCAAAAACAATGATATCACTTTTTATAAACGACATCATATCATCAGCAATCATTGGTATCCCACCCAAATGAATTTTTCCTATATTCTCGTAACTTTTTATAACATCTCTTATTTCAACTATATTTTGGTGATTTTGTTTTTTTATTAAATCTTTATAGTCCTCTATTTCTTCCTTAGTCTTTTTTGAGATGTCATTTATTTCTTTCTTTTTTTTTATATTTACAATTATACCACTTGTTTTACCATCTTCACTTATTACAAAATTTCTAAAAACAGGACTGCTAACAATTTCATTGAAACCTCTGACTCTATCAATTTCTTCATCTTTCAATGTTTTAAAGCTATTTAATCTTTCTTGAAGAGGTGCATCTGAACTATTTAGCAAAGGTATATCCAATAAAGTTATTACACTATGAACCCAGTCTAAACTTTGGATTTTATATTTTAGACTTAAAAGATTATTTATTGAAGAATCGCTAATCATTCCTTCATTAGGCGTGTATGTCAAAATCAAAAATTCTTTTGACCCATACCTTTTTGATATTTCTTGAAGATATTTAAGATCAGGATCTCCCTCAATTAAAAGCGTTTCTGAAGATGCATCTAATCTGAAATCTTTTGAATAAAAACCAAAACTTATTAAAGTAATTAAAAGAATAACAAAAATAGATTTTGGATTTTTTAGTATTATATTTTGGTAAAAATGGGCAAACATTGATTCCATTTATATTGGAATTTAGCTATTTTGAGTATCTTTAAATTTAGTAAACATTGCCTCAAATTCTAGAAATACATTTCCTGTTGGTCCATGTCTTTGTTTACCTATGATTAATTCTGCCAAATTTGAGACTTCGTTCATTTTTGCTTGCCATTCAGCATGTTCAACAGTTGCGGGTTTTGGTTCTTTATTTTCTAAATAATATGATTCTCTATAAACAAACATGACTACATCAGCGTCTTGTTCAATTGAACCAGATTCTCTTAAATCAGATAATTGTGGTTTTTTGTTATCTCTTTGTTCAACTTGTCTAGATAGTTGTGAGAGTGCCACAACAGGTATTGATAATTCTTTAGCCATTGCCTTTAATCCTTGGGTTATTTCAGACACTTCTTGAACTCGACCATCTTTATAATTAAAAGTGCCTCTCATTAATTGAATATAATCAACAATTATCATATCAAGACCATGAATTCTTTTTATTCTTCTTGCTCTATTACTCATTGCTGCAATAGTTATTGCTGGGGTTTCATCTATAAATAATGGTAATTCAGAAATATTTTTTGATGTTTCTAAAAATTTATCGAACTGGTCATCTGAAATTCTTCCACGCCGTATATCATTAGATTTTATTCTTGATTGTTCAGCCAAGATTCTTGTTGATAATTGTTCAGAAGACATTTCTAGTGAAAAAAATGCTATACAGGATTTTCTTCCACTATCTTGTAATTTTTGAGCAGCATTAAATGCAATATTTGTAGCTAGCGCAGTTTTACCCATCCCAGGTCTACCAGCAATTATAATTAGATCAGATTTATGAAGACCACCCAGTCTATCATCCAAATCTCTTAATCCAGTTGGAACACCAACAATACCTTCCTCATTTTTGTAAGCTGCAGACGCCATTTCAATTGTTTGTCTCATAGCTTCATCAAATTTAATAAGTGAAGAATTAAATGAACCTTTTTCTGCAAGATCAAACAATAATCTTTCTGAGTTTTCAATTATATTTTGACCATTTGTATTTAGATCATTCAATTTAGCTGTATCAATAGTTTGTTCGGAAATTTTTATCAATTCTCTTCTGACAAACATGTCATATATTATTTTAGAATATTCTGTTGCTTGTCTTGTGGATGTTGAAAATTTTGTTACTTTTATAAGATATTCTGGAACATTTATTTCATCTTTTTCATTTTCAAAATAATTTTTCAATGTAATAGGGTTAGCTAACATTCCTTTATAGATTAAACTCTCAATCGCATTGAAAATTTTTTGGTGCATAGGATCATAGAAATTCGTGCTAGAAATTATAGTATTTATTTCATCAAATATTTCATTTGTAACCAATATTGACCCAATCACAGCTTGCTCAGCTTCGATATTATTCGGCATTTCCTTAAATTTATCTTTTACTAAACTTAGATTATTTTCCATATATTTAGTTTAGCTAAAAAAATTTTAAAAAAAATTCAAATAAATGCTTGGGGAGAAAATTGTATAATTATTGAATAGTTTCAGCTGACTCTACATTAATTGTTATTTCAGCATCAACTTCAGAGTGTAAAGATATTTTTACTTTAAATTTACCTAAAGATCTTATTTCATTAATAGGTTGAATCATTGAAGGCTTGATATCAATTTTTTTTTCATCAAAAATTAGTTTTGCAATTTCCGTTGGTTTGACAGAACCATAAAGTTCATTATTTTCTGTACTCAGTTTTTTAACATTAAAAATCTTCTTGTCTATTTTTTCTAAAGTTTTTTTAGCTTCCTCTTTTTTTTCATTGTCTTTTTTTGCTAAATTAGATTTTATTTTTTCTACTTGAGAAATATTTTCTTTTGATGCATATAAAGCTTTATTATTTGCAATTAAAAAATTTCTAGCATAGCCTCTTTTAACATCTATAATTTCTCCGATAGATCCTATTTTTTTCAAATTTTCTAATAATATTACTTTCATTTAAATTAGTGCTAGGTTTCTTGCTCTTTTAATTGATAGAGAAAGTTCTCTCTGTTTCTTTTGACAAACATTGGTTATTCTTGAAGGTAAAATTTTTCCATTTTCAGACATATATTTTTTTAAAAGCTTCACGTTTTTATAGTCAATTTTTGGAGCACCCTTTATTGAAAGAGGACAACTTTTCTTAAATTTATATTTATTAGACTGAAAAATACTTAATTTTGCAAAGTTACTTTGTTTATTTTTTCTATTTCCACTTTGTCTTTTTGGCATAATTTAAATTTGTTTCATTTTTTTTCACCATCATCTCTTTTTGAGAAGTAGTTTGTTTCTAAATCAAAATTTTTAACTTTTACTGTTAAATATCTTAATAATTTTTTATCAATAGCCTCATTTTTCTCAAGTTCATTAATTATATTTCCTTCACCTTTAATTTTAAAATGAATATAACTACCTTTCTTATTTTTTTTTATTAAATATGATAAATTTAAAAGACCCCAATTTTCAGTTTTAACAACTTCACCATCATTTTTTTCTACAATTTTAGAATATTTTTCTGTTAATTGCTTAATTTCACTTGGAGAAGTGTCTTGTCGAGCTATAATTGTATGTTCGTATAAATTCATTAATGTTCTTTAATAAAAACTGAGGATATACTATTATAAATCTTCAATTACAATAGCAAAATGGGCAAAAAAAATAGGTTTTTTTAGATGTTTTCAGTAATTTTTCCAGGACAAGGTTCTCAACTCGTGGGTATGGGAAAAGAATTTTTTGATAAATACGATTTTGTAAGAAATTATTTTAAGGAAGCAGATGATGCTTTAGGGTTTTCTTTATCAAAAATTATTTTAGATGGACCTAAAAACGA
>JACWDQ010000006.1 GCA_014654035.1 Pelagibacterales bacterium SAG-MED19 | reverse complement strand
TTTTAATAGTCTTATCTTCTCTAATTCTTGAAATAAATGTCTCATCTTTTCCCTCAGCTTCGACTGGAGTTGAATAATGTCCATCCTCTCTCTCGTCAATTACTTTACATCCCTCAAAATTGTCTAAAGCTTCCTTTACTTTCTCTATTGAAAATGATTTTTCAAATTGAATATTAACAGATTCTGAATGAGAAACAGAAATGGGTAATCTTACACAAGTAGCAGTTAAATCTATTTTATCATCTAAAATTTTTTTTGTTTCATTGGTCATTTTAAGTTCCTCTTTTGTATATCCGTCATCTGAAAATATATCTATTTGGGGAATTGCATTAAATGCTATTTGTTTTGTAAAGTTTTTAGACTTAACTTTTTTTCCATCTAGAACTAATTTTGTCTGTTCAATTAATTCATCCATAGGAGCTTTGCCACCTCCTGAAACTGATTGATATGTTGATACAACTATTCTTTTAATTGAAAACAAATCGTGCAAAGGCTTAAGAGCGATTACTAACTGTGCAGTCGAACAGTTCGGATTTGCTACAATGTTTTTTTTTATAGTTTTTAAATCCTCAGAATTAACTTGTGGCACTATTAAAGGAACATCTGGATCCATTCTAAAATGACTTGAGTTGTCTATTACTAAACAATTTTTTGCAGCTTTTTCTGCAAATTTTTCCGAAATTTTTCCACCTGCAGCAAAAAAACAAATTTTTACTCTTGAAAAATCGAAGCTGAGGGAAAAGATGAGACATTTATTTCAAGAATTAGAGAAGATAAGACTATTAAAAATGGATTAAATTTATGGATTGTTTCAGACAATCTTTTGAGAGGAGCAGCTTTAAATTCTGTAGAAATCGCAGAAACTTTAATTAAAAATAATTTTTATGGAAAGTAAAACACCATTATCTCCACACATCCAAATTTATAGATGGCATATTTCTTCATTAGTTTCTATTTGTCATAGGATAACAGGCATAATTAATATTATTGTGATTACATTAATTTGTTTATGGGCATCACTACTTTTGTTTGGAGAAAGTAATTATGGAACCATAAATTTATTTTTAAATTCATTTATAGGAAAATTTATTATTTTAGGTATTACTTGGTCTTTTTCTTTTCAAGCCTTAAGTGAAATTAGACATTTAATTATGGATTTTGGTTATGGATTTGAAATCAAAACAACAAAAATTACAGGATTAATTGTTATATTTGGATCATTAGTATTAACTGTTGTCTTTTATTTAATAGGAAAAAATTTTTTTTAAGATGATAAATGCTACTAAAAAATGGATCTTCTTAAAGATTAGTGGAGCAACATTAGTTCCTTTGATGTTGTGGTTCATTATAAACTTTATCAATTTTTACGATCAGGGATATTCTGATGTCGTAAATTTTTTTTCAGACTCAACATCTAAATTTTTATTTAGTTTATTTATAATTAATGCATATTTTTTTTCAGCATTGAGTATCAGTGAGGTTTTTGAAGATTATATAGCAAATGATAAAATCAAAAATGTCGCAAATAAGCTTTTGTTTGCTTCAGCGGTGGTAATTCCGTTAATTACAATTATATTAATAACTAAGTTATGAGTTCATATAAAATAATTGATCATGAATATGATGTTGTGGTTTTGGGAGCCGGCGGCTCGGGCTTAAGAGCTGCAGTAGGTTTAAGTGAAGCTGGTTTAAAAACTGCATGCATTTCAAAGGTGTTTCCAACAAGAAGTCATACTTCAGCTGCTCAAGGGGGTATATCAGCTGCTCTTGGTAATATGGGTGAAGATGATTGGCGTTGGCACATGTATGATACTGTTAAAGGAGCTGATTGGTTGGGAGACCAAGATAGTATCGAGTATCTTTGTAAAGAAGCACCAAAAGCAGTTATTGAGTTAGAAAAATATGGTGTTCCCTTTAGCAGAACAGAAGATGGAAAAATTTATCAAAGACCATTTGGTGGAATGACTAAAAATTATGGAAATGGGATTGTTCAAAGAACTTGTGCGGCAGCTGATAGGACAGGTCATGCAATTTTACACACTCTATATGGACAGGCTTTGAAACATAAAACAGAATTTTTTATAGAGTACTTTGCATTAGATCTTTTAATGAAAGATGGAGAATGTAAAGGTTTAATAGCATGGAATTTAAATGATGGAACTATCCATAGATTTAGAGCGCATACTGTAATTATTGCAACAGGTGGTTACGGTAAAGTTTATTATTCAGCAACTTCTGCTCATACATGTACTGGAGATGGCAATGCAATGGTTTTAAGAGCTGGATTGCCTCTTCAAGATATGGAGTTTGTTCAGTTTCATCCAACCGGAATATATGGTCATGGCACTTTGATAACAGAAGGAGCAAGAGGTGAAGGAGGTTATCTTACTAATTCTAAAGGTGAAAGATTTATGGAAAGATATGCGCCTAAAGCAAAAGATTTAGCATCTAGAGATGTTGTTAGTAGGTCAATGTCGATTGAAATTAATGAAGGAAGAGGAGTTGGAAAAGATCAAGATCACGTTCATTTGAACTTAAGCCATTTAGATAAAGAAATAATTGAAAGTAGATTGCCAGGAATAACTGATGCTGCGAGATTGTTTGCAAATGTAGATGTTACTAAAGTACCAATTCCAGTTGTACCAACTGTTCATTACAACATGGGCGGTATCCCTACAAATTATAAAGGAGAGGTTATGACAGTAAACGGCTCTGAAAAAACTGTTCCTGGATTGATGGCGATTGGAGAGGCGGCATGTGTTTCAGTTCATGGAGCGAATAGATTAGGATCCAACTCTCTAATTGACTTAGTTGTTTTTGGTAGAGCTGCAGCAAAAAGAGCTGCAGAGCTAGTTAAACCTGGGACACCACATGAAGAGATCAGTGAAAATGAAACACAAAAATGCATTGATAGATTTGATAAAATTAGAAATGCAGAAGGTGATAAAGGCACAGCAGAATTAAGATTAGCGATGCAGAAAACAATGCAATCAAAATGTGCAGTTTTTAGAACAGAAGAAACTTTAAAAGAAGGAGTTGAAGAAATAAGAAAAACTTATGATGGATTAAATTCTTTGTCAGTAAAAGATAAGTCATTAATATTTAATACTGATTTAGTAGAAACACTTGAATTTGATAATTTGATAAGACAAGCTGTGGTAACAGTCGATTCTGCTTATAATAGAAAAGAAAGTAGAGGAGCACATGCTCGAGAAGATTATCCTAAAAGAGATGACCAAAACTTTATGCAGCATACCCTTGCTTGGTGTGATGGAAAAGAGACTAAAATAAGTTATAGAGATGTTCATAAATCAACACTTACTAATGAAGTTCAATATTTTCCACCTCGAGAAAGAGTTTATTAATGGTTCAAATTAATTTACCTGAAAATTCTCAAGTAAAAAAAGGTAAATATTTCAAGGATAAAACTGGTTCGTCAAACTTAAGGAAAGTTAATGTTTATAGATGGGATCCTTCAACAGGACAAAATCCAAGGATCGATACTTATGAAGTTGATATGGATAACTGCCCCTCTAAAGTTTTAGATATTTTAAATAAGATAAAAAATGAAATTGATCCAACTATTGCTTATAGGAGATCTTGTGCGCATGGAGTTTGTGGTTCTTGTGCAATGAATATGGGTGGTAAAAATGGTTTGGCATGCACAACTCCTCATGCAGAAATTGACGGAGACATAGATATTTACCCACTACCTCATTTAAAAGTTAAAAAAGATTTAATAGGAGATTTAGATGGATTATATAAACAATATCAATCTATTGAACCTTGGCTCAAATCAAATTCAGAATCTACAAGTCAAGAGATTATTCAATCAAAAGAAGATAGAGCAAAATTAGATGGTGCTTATGAGTGTATTATGTGCGCATGTTGTTCCACATCATGCCCAAGTTATTGGTGGAATGGTGACAAATATTTAGGACCAGCTGTTTTACTGCAAGCTTATAGATGGATTGTTGACAGTAGAGATGAAGAAAGACAAGCGAGATTGAAAAAGGTTGCAGATGAATTAAAACTTTATCGTTGTCATACAATCTTAAACTGTACTAGTGCTTGTCCAAAAGGTTTAAACCCAGCAAAAGCTATTGCTGAAATAAAAAAAATGTTAGCAACGGCTAATATTTAAACAATAGACTAATAAGTGTTTTTAATCTAAAAGATCGTATTCATGAAATTAATCGAACATTTTGTAGGTGGAAAAATAATTCCTGGCAAGTCTAATAAAAAAGGTAAAGTTTTCAATCCAGCAACTGGTGAACAAGAAAAAGAGGTCAGTTTAGCTACTAAAGTAGATCTAGATCAAGCTGTTACAGTTGCACAAAAGGCATTTGAGGAATGGTCATTAAAACCATCACTCGTAAGAGCTAGAGTAATGTTCAAATTTAAAGAATTAATTGAAAAAAATTCAGATGAACTTACAAGGTTAATAGTCTCAGAGCATGGTAAAGTTTATGAAGATGCCAAAGGATCTTTAACAAGAGGTTTAGAAGTTGTTGAGTTTGCTTGTGGTATACCTCATTTACTTAAGGGTGAATTTTCAGAAAATGTTGGAACTAATGTTGACAGTTGGTCTATGCGTCAACCATTAGGAGTCGTAGCAGGAATTACACCTTTTAATTTTCCAGCGATGGTACCAATGTGGATGTTTCCTATTGCAATTGCATGTGGGAATACTTTTATATTAAAACCATCAGAAAAAGATCCATCATGTGCAATTAAATTAGCAGAGTTATTAAGTGAAGCTGGTCTTCCAGATGGAGTTTTTAATGTTGTTAATGGAGACAAAGAAGTTGTTGATGCAATCTTAACTAACAAAGATATTAAAGCAGTTAGTTTCGTAGGCTCAACACCAATAGCAAAATATATTTACGAAAATTCTGCAAAAAATGAAAAAAGAGTTCAGGCACTAGGAGGTGCAAAAAATCATTTAGTTGTTATGCCTGACTGTGATTTAGATGGTGCAGTAAATGGTTTAATGGGAGCTGCATATGGATCCGCAGGAGAAAGATGTATGGCTCAGTCAGTTGCTGTAGCCGTCGGAGATATAGGCGATGAGCTAGTATCAAGGTTATCAAAAAAAGCAGAAGCTTTAAAAGTTGGTCCAGGAATGGATAAAAGTTCTGAAATGGGACCCTTAGTCACCAAAGAACATTTAAAAAAAGTTAAAGATTATGTTGATTTAGGAGTAGAAGAAGGTGCAAAGCTGGTTGTGGATGGTAGGGATTTGAAATTACAAGGTTATGAAAATGGTTTTTATATTGGCGGCTGTTTATTTGATCACGTAAAAAAAGAAATGAGAATATATAAAGAAGAAATATTTGGACCAGTTTTATCTGTAGTAAGAGTTAAAAGTTTTGAAGAAGCTACAAAACTTATTAATGATCACGAATATGGAAACGGGGTTAGTATTTACACCAGAGATGGTGATGCGGGAAGAACCTTTGCAAGCAAGATACAAGTTGGAATGGTTGGTATTAATGTTCCTATTCCAGTTCCAATGGCCTTTCATAGTTTTGGCGGTTGGAAAAGATCTTTATTTGGTGATAGCGCAATGCATGGTATGGAGGGTATAAAATTTTATACAAAACTTAAAACAATAACATCAAGATGGCCTTCTGGAATTAGATCAAATGCTGAGTTCGTAATGCCAACAATGAAATAAGGAGAAACATTAATGAGTAAAATATCTTTAATTGGTGCTGGTCAAATAGGAGGAACTCTCGCCCACCTAATTGGAACAAAAGAACTAGTAAATGAAGTTGTTCTTTTTGATGTTGCAAGCGGAATAGCTAAAGGTAAAGCCCTTGATATTGCTCAATCTTCATCTGTAGATGGTTTTAATGTAAAATTTTCAGGCACTGATGATTATAAAGATATTAAGGACTCAGATGTAATTATTATAACTGCTGGTGTCCCAAGGAAACCTGGAATGAGTAGAGATGATCTGCTTGGAATAAATTTAAAAATTATTAAACAAGTTGCTGAAGGAATTAAAAAGAATGCTCCAAATGCTTTTGTAATTTGTATTACAAATCCTTTAGATGTCATGGTTATGGCTTTTCAAAAATTTTCGGGACTACCAGCAAATAAGGTAGTTGGTATGGCTGGAATTTTGGATAGTTCAAGATTTAAATTATTTTTATCTTTAGAGCTTAATGTTCCTGTAAAAGAGATAGATGCAATGGTGATGGGTGGACATGGAGATACTATGGTACCAATGCCTAGGTTCACAAAAGTTTCAGGAAAACCTTTGCTTGATCTAGTAAAAGAAGGAAATATTTCTCAAGAAAGATTAGAAGAAATTAATCAAAGAACTAGAGATGGAGGCGCTGAGATAGTAAAATATTTAGAAAAAGGATCTGCATTTTATGCACCTGCAGCATCAGGAGTTCAAATGGCGGAAGCTTATTTAAAAGATGAAAAAAGATTATTACCATGTGCCGTGCAATTAAATGGAGAGTATAAAGTTAATTATGTATATGCTGGTGTTCCAGTAATCATTGGAAAAAATGGTGTTGAAAAAATAGAGCAAATTGATTTAGATGAAAAAGAAAAAAAAGAGTTCATGCATTCTATTGATGCAGTAAAAGCTTTATGGGAAGCGGCATCAAAAATAGATCCTGATCTCTCTAAGTAATAATGAATATTCACGAACATCAAGCAAAACAAATATTAAAAAAATATGGAGCAATTGTTCCCGAGGGGGTGTTTGCTCTTTCTGTTGATGAATTAGTAAAAAAAGCAAAATTGTTAAATACACAAAAATATGTTTTAAAAGCTCAGATTCATGCTGGCGGAAGGGGTAAAGCAGGTGGTGTAAAAATTTTAGATACTATTGATGAATTAAATAAAGCTGCAAAAGAACTAATGGGAAAAACCTTAGTAACTCACCAAACGGGACCAGAGGGTAGAGAAGTAAAAAGATTATATGTTGAAGCATCTTCAAGTATAGAAAAAGAATTTTATCTCTCTTGTTTAGTGGATAGAGCTAGTTCTAAAATTGCATTCATATCTAGTGATCAAGGTGGAATGGATATCGAAGAAGTAGCTAAAAAAACTCCTGAGAAAATAATTACAACAAAAGTTGATATAAATAATGAAATTTCAGAAAAAGATTGTCTAGAAATAATTAAGATTTTCAATTTAAATGATAACGCAAAATCACAAGCAATATCTCTAATAAAATCAATTTATAAAATGTTTATAAACACAGACGCAAATATGGTCGAGGTTAATCCATTAATTTTAACAAAAGAAGAAAAAATAATTTGTTTAGATGCAAAAGTAAATTTTGACTCTAATGCTTTATTTAGACATCCAGAAATTATTGAATTAAGAGATTTAAATGAAGAAGATCCAACAGAAATAGAAGCTAGCAAACATGATTTAGCTTATATCAAATTAGATGGAAGCATTGGTTGTATGGTTAACGGAGCAGGTTTAGCTATGGCAACTATGGATATAATTAAATTATATGGAAAAGAACCAGCTAACTTTTTAGATGTAGGTGGAGGCGCCTCAAAAGAAAAAGTTTCTGCAGCATTAAAAATTATTTTATCAGATAAAAATGTTAAAGGAATTTTGATTAATATTTTTGGAGGTATAATGAGATGTGATGTACTTGCCCAAGGAGTAGTAGATGCAGCAAAAGAAATAAATATTAAAGTCCCTCTTGTTGTCAGGCTTGCAGGCACAAATTTTAAAGAGGGAAAAGAAATATTAGACAATTCTGAATTAAAATTAATTTCTGCTGAAAATTTAGATGACGCAGCCAAAAAGATAGTTGAGGCAATAAAGTAAGATGTCCGTACTAGTTAACAAAAATACAAAAGTCATTTGTCAGGGCTTTACCGGTTCACATGGTACTTTTCATTCAGAGCAAGCAATTAAATATGGAACAAATTTAGTTGGTGGAGTTACACCAAAAAAAGGTGGTCAAAAACATTTAGACAGACCTGTTTTTAATAGTGTTGTTGAAGCAAAAAATCAAGTTGGTGCAGATGCAACAATGATTTATGTTCCAGCTAAATTTGCTGCGGCTGCAATTATAGAGGCAATTGATGCGTCTATTGAATTAATAGTTTGTATTACAGAAGGTATCCCTGTTCAGGATATGCTTAGAGTTAGACAAAAGTTAAATGGTTCAAAAAGTAGACTTATAGGTCCAAACTGCCCAGGAATTATTACCCCTGATGAATGTAAGATCGGCATAATGCCAGGAAATATTCATAAACGTGGTTCAGTCGGAATAGTTTCTAGATCTGGAACATTAACGTATGAAGCTGTTGCTCAAACTACAGAAAATGGTTTAGGTCAATCAACATGTATAGGAATAGGAGGAGATCCAATAAACGGAACTAACTTTATTGATTGTTTGGATCTATATCTAAATGACGAAGAAACAAAATCTATTTTAATGATTGGTGAAATAGGAGGAACAGCTGAAGAAGAAGCTGCAGAATTTGTAAAAAATCATAAAATAAAAAAGCCCATAGTAGGATTTATTGCAGGAATTACTGCTCCTCCAGGTCGGAGAATGGGTCATGCTGGAGCAATTATTTCTGGAGGACAAGGGGGAGCTGAAAATAAGATAAAAAAAATGGAAGATTGTGGA
This sequence comes from Pelagibacterales bacterium SAG-MED19, assembly GCA_014654035.1. GTDB lineage: Bacteria > Pseudomonadota > Alphaproteobacteria > Pelagibacterales > Pelagibacteraceae > Pelagibacter. The sequence continues at coordinate 56,654 of JACWDQ010000006.1, read as the reverse complement.
ATAACTATAGCTAACTCTCCTTCAAAAATTGGAGAAACATTATTTAATAAATTGTCTAATTGAAAATTTTTTTTCTAGGTTTATATTAAAAAAAAATGTCCTCATCTAAAAATCTCGAATACCAAAAAACAGCGTTTTTAAACAAATCTAATAATGCTTTCATAGAAGATATGTATATAAAATTTGTTAACAACGACCCAACATTACCGGAGAGCTGGAAAAGATATTTTGATGAGATTGGAGATGAGTTAGATGTCATTATTAATGAAATTAATGGTCCATCATGGGGTCCTTCCAAAAAATTTTCTATAAAAAAATCATATGCTCAAAATAATAAAACTAGTCAGTTGAGTGAAGTAGAATTAATTAAATCAAATGCAAATTCAATTAAAGCTGTCGCAATGATTAGGTCCTATAGACAGCGAGGACATTTAATAGCTAAATTAGATCCATTAGGATTACTTAAATCAGATTATTTAGATGAACTTCATCCCGAGTCTTATGGATTTAGTAAAGAAGATTATCAAAAAAAAATTTTTCTAGATGGCGTGACTAACAAACAACATTCTAATATCAATGAAATATTAAGTTTTTTAAGAGAAAAATACTGTGGTTCTTTAGGTTATGAATATATGCATATTTCTAATCCTACTGAAAGAAAATGGTTTAGAGATAGAGTTGAAAAAACTGATGATTTTAAATTTACTCAAAATGGTAAAGAGGCAATTCTTAAAAAATTGATTCAAGCAGAAGGTTTTGAAAAATTTTTGCATACTAAATATGTTGGTACAAAAAGATTTGGTCTTGATGGTGGTGAAAGTTTAATTCCAGCACTTGAGCAAATAATTAAAATAGGCGGTCAGTCAAAAGTAAAAGAAGTTAAAATCGGTATGTCTCATAGAGGGAGACTAAATGTTTTGGCAAACGTGCTTCAAAAGTCATATAAAAGAATATTTAATGAATTTGCTGGAGAAACTAATCCTTCAGTAGAAGAAAGTGCTGGAGATGTAAAATATCATTTAGGTGCATCGTCTAATAGAGAGTTTGATGGAAACTCTGTACATGTGAGCTTGACTGATAATCCATCTCATCTGGAAGCTGTAAATCCGGTTGTACTTGGTCAAACAAGGGCAAAACAATATTTTCATAAAGATAAAGAAAGAAAAAAAGTACTTCCGATATTAATTCATGGAGATGCTGCTTTTGCTGGCCAAGGAGTGGTTGCAGAATGTTTTGCTATGTCAGGACTTCCTGGTCACAATACAGGCGGAACTATTCATATTATAGTAAATAACCAGATTGGTTTTACTACAAGTCCAAGATTTGCTAGATCATCACCGTACCCCTCCGATATCGCAAAAATGGTAGAAGCTCCAATTATCCATGTTAATGGGGATGACCCAGAAGCAGTAGTCTATGCTGCGCGAATAGCTACTGATTTTAGATTAAAATTTAATAGAGATGTTGTTATTGATTTAATTTGTTACAGGAGATTTGGTCACAATGAGGGAGACGAACCTTCATTTACACAACCACTTATGTATAAAAAAATTCGATCACATCCTTCACCTGTAAAAGTTTATGGTGAAAAATTGGTTAACGAAGGTTCAATTTCAAATGATTATTTGAATGATGCCACCAAAAAATTTAAAGATTTGCTTAATGAACAATATGAAAATGCAAAAGATTACAAACCAAAAATTGAATGGTTTGAAGGAACATGGTCCAGATATAAGCCTGAAAGAGGAAAAGACAAAAGGGGTGTAACAGGTTTTGATACAAAAAAATTGCTGCAAATATCAAATAAAATTAACACTATTCCTAAAGAAATTAATCTTCATAAAACAATTTCAAAAATATTGGATAACAGAAAGTTAAGCGTAAAAAATGGTAAAAATATTGATTGGTCAACTGCTGAAGCGTTGGCTTTTGGCTCTTTACTAGAAGAAGGATACCCAGTAAGATTAGTTGGTCAAGATTCAGGAAGAGGAACATTTAGTCAAAGACATTCTGTTTTAAGAAATCAATTGAATAATTCAAGATATGTGCCTCTCAATAATATTTCTGCTAATCAAAAGCATTTTGAAGTTGTAGACAGTTTTTTATCTGAGCTAGCAGTTCTAGGTTTTGAATATGGCTATAGTTTAGTTGAACCAAATACATTAACATTGTGGGAAGCCCAATTTGGAGACTTTGCAAATGGTGCTCAAGTTGTTATCGATCAATTTATTGCATCTGGGGAAAGAAAATGGTCTAGAGCATCTGGCTTAGTAATGTTGTTACCACATGGATATGAAGGACAAGGTCCAGAACATTCTTCAGCGAGATTAGAAAGATTCTTACAATTATGCTCAAACGATAATATGCAAGTCATGAATTGTACAACTCCTGCTAATTATTTTCACGCTTTAAGAAGACAAATGCATAGAGATTTTAGAAAGCCATTAGTAATTATGACTCCTAAATCTTTGTTAAGACACAAGGAGTGTGTTTCCAATATTGATGATTTTAGTAAACAAAATTCATTTCATAGAGTTTTGTGGGATCACGCAATTGATCCAAAAAGCAGAGGTTTTATAAAATTAAATAGTCCTGAAAAAATTACAAAAGTTATCATTTGTTCAGGAAAAATTTACTTTGATTTGTTAGAAGCTAGAGAAAAGTTAAAAAAAGATAATATTATTTTTTTTAGAATTGAGCAATTATATCCATTTCCAGCGAAAGCTTTAGCTAAAGAATTAAGGCCTTATATTAAAAATGCTAAATTTTATTGGTGTCAGGAAGAACCAAAAAATATGGGAGCGTGGTTTTCCGTAAGAGATTATATCCAATGGACATTAGATAATATAAAGGCTAATAATAATCATATTTCTTATATAGGAAGAAGCCCAGACGCATCTCCAGCAACAGGATATGCAAAATGGCATATTTCTCAACAACAAGAAATTATAAAGAAAGTTTTTGAATAAATATAAATGAGTGAAAAAATTTTAGTTCCAGTACTTGGTGAAAGTATAACAGAGGCAACAGTCTCAAAATGGTTAAAAATTGAAGGTGATAAAGTTGAAGTTGATGAACCGATAGTAGAGCTAGAGACTGATAAAGTTAATTTAGAAGTTCCTTCTCCAGTTTCAGGAGTTTTAACAAAAATAAATTCTAAAGATGGCTCAGTTGTCGAGGTTGGAGCTTTATTAGGTTCAGTATCTTCCAGTGACAAAGGAGAGTCAGAGAAAGAAGAAATTAAAAAGATTGAGCCAAAGAAAGAAGAAAATAATGTAATAAAACTAGATACTCAAAAAGATGAACCTGAAATTTTTGATAAAAAGGAAAATGAGATAGAAGATCAACCTTTAGTTTTAACAAACGAAATCAATGAAGATAAAGAAAAACCACAGATTCAAAAAGACCAAACTTTATCTCCAGCTGTAAGAAAAATTGTAAGTGAAAAAAAAATTGATGTTGAGAAAATTAAAGGATCTGGAAAAGATGGTAGAATTTTAAAGGGTGATCTAATTAATTTGATGGGAGTAAATCCACCTCCATCAGAGCGAAAAATCAAACATGGTCAAGAAGAAAGAATTAAAATGACCAGGTTAAGACAAACTATTGCAAAAAGATTGAAGCAGGCCCAAGAAAATGCAGCGTTGCTAACCACTTTTAATGAAGTTGATATGACAAATGTCATGGAGATGAGAAAAGAAAATCAGGAAGATTTTCAAAATCGTTATGGAGTTAAATTAGGTTTTATGTCATTTTTTGTAAAAGCAACTGTTGTAGCCTTAAAGAATTACCCAGCAGTAAATGCAGAGATAGAGGGTAACGAAATTGTCTATAAAAATTATTATAATATAAGTTTTGCAGTTGGAACAGAGAAGGGTTTGGTAGTTCCAGTTCTAAAAAATGCTGATGAATTATCTTTTGCAGATATAGAAAAAAATATCAAAGAAATTTCTGAAAAAGCAAGAGAAGGTAAACTCACTATTGATGATCTTCAGGGAGGAACATTCACTATAAGCAATGGTGGTGTTTATGGTTCAATGTTATCAACACCAATATTAAATTTGCCTCAATCAGGAGTATTAGGAATGCACAATATTGTTGATAGGCCAATGGCTATAAATGGAGAAATAAAGATTAGACCTATTATGTATTTAGCATTGTCATATGATCATAGGATTATTGATGGCAAAGAATCAGTTTCATTTTTAAAAATGATAAAAGAAAATTTAGAAGATCCTAGAAGGTTATTTTTAGATATTTAAATGATAGATAAATTTCAAGCGGTAGTTATTGGTGGTGGTCCAGGAGGTTATGTGTGTGCAATAAGACTAGCACAATTAGGTCTTAAAACTGCATGTATTGAGTCACGAGGTTCTTTAGGTGGGACTTGTCTAAACGTTGGATGTATTCCATCAAAAAGTTTATTAAATTTATCAGAAGAATTTCATAAAGCCCAAAATTTATCAAAGAAAGGGATAGAGACTGGAGAAGTTAAACTTAACCTAAGCAAAATGATGAAAAATAAAGATAAAGCAGTTACGATATTAACTAAAGGAGTTGAGTTTTTACTAAAAAAAAATAAGGTTGTGTACTTTAAAGGTACTGGAAGTTTTAAATCAAAAAATCAAATTTTAATTAAAGATCATAAAAATAAAGAAACTTTAGTCGAAACAGACAATGTTGTAATTGCAACAGGCTCTGACCCTGTGCCTTTGCCAGGCATTGAATATGACGAAAAAGTAATCGTTTCATCAACTGGTGCCTTAAAATTAGAACAGGTTCCGAAAAAAATGGTTGTTGTTGGTGGGGGTTATATTGGATTAGAAATGGGATCTGTGTGGTCAAGACTTGGTGCTGAAGTAGAAGTTGTTGAATTTTTAGATCACATCACTCCTGGTATGGATAAAGAGATTTCTGATGAATTTATGAAAATTCTTAAAAAACAAGGCATTAAATTTAATATGCAAAATAAAGTTGAAGCTATTAAAAAAAATAAATCAGGAGCAATTGTATCTACAATTGACAAAGATGGAAATAAAAATAATTTTGAATGTAATGTTGTGCTTATATCAGTTGGAAGAAAACCAAATACAAAAGGTCTAAATTTAGAGTCAATTGGAATTAAATTGGATGAGAAAAAAAGAGTAAAAACTGACAAATCATTTAAAACTAACATTGAAAATGTTTACGCAATAGGTGATGTTATTAGTGGTCCTATGCTTGCTCATAAAGCAGAAGATGAAGGAATTGCAGTTGCTGAAAATATTGCAGGTCAATCTGGTCATGTTAATTACGATACCATACCTGGGGTTATTTATACTACTCCCGAAGTTGCTTCTATTGGAAAGACAGAAGAACAGCTAAAAGAAAAAAATATTAAATATAAGATTGGTAAATTTTCATTTATGGCAAACTCCAGAGCAAAGGCTATAGATGATGCTGAAGGATTTGTAAAAATACTTGCAGATGAAAAAACTGATAAAGTTTTAGGAGCACACCTGATAGGACCTCACGCGGGTGAATTGATTGCTGAAATAGGAGTTGCGATGGAATTTGGTGCTAGTTCAGAGGATATTGCAAGAACATGTCATGCACACCCCACATTTTCAGAGGCTGTAAAAGAAGCAGCATTATCAGTAGATAAAAGAGCAATACACTCTTAATATATTTTCATATTATTTAGACATGAAAGTACCGATTCTATTACCAAACATATTTAATCACCCGTTTACTTATAAAAGCGATATAAATTTAAAAGTAGGTGATTACGTGGTTGTACCATTTGGTAAATCTAAAATTACAGGTGTTGTCTGGGATGAATTTGAGAAAAAAAATAATAGAAGTTTTGAAGTAAAAAATGTCTTAAAAAAATTAGATGTTACTCCATTAAAAAAAACAACGATTAAATTTCTTAATTGGTTTTCTGAATACAATTTAATCCCAAAAGGAATGGCTTTAAGGCTAGTTTTATTGAGTAGTAAAGCTGTAGAAAAGCATCAAAGAGACACCTACAAAAATTTTAAAACAAGTATTAAGACAAGTTCAATTAAACTTTCAGAAGAACAAAAAAAATCTTTAAAAAAAATGAATATTTCTAGTGAAAAGTTTAGGGTACACGTTCTTCAAGGCACTACAGGCTCAGGTAAAACTATGGTTTATTTTTCAGCTTTAAAAAAAATAATGAATAAAGGTTTCCAAGGTCTTATACTTTTACCTGAAATCGGTTTAACGAGCCAATTTGAAAAAAAATTTTTAGAATTTTTTGGAATTACTCCTGCAGTTTGGCACTCTGGTATTTCAAAAAAAAAAAAAGAAATTATTTGGAGTGGTGTTGCTAATGGAGAAATAAAAGTTGTAATAGGTGCAAGATCATCATTATTTTTACCATTTAGAAAATTAGGTTTAATTATTGTTGATGAAGAACATGATCAGTCTTATAAACAAGATGAGGGCATTACTTACAACGCAAGAGATATGGCGATCTCAAGAGCATCATTTGAAAATATTCCTATCAACTTGATAACAGCTGTACCTTCAGTCGAAACATTCGAAAATATACAAAAAGGGAAGTATAGTATTTCTAGATTAGAACAACGCTATCAAAATGCATCATTGCCAAATTATGAAATAATTAATTTAAATGAAACTAAACTAGAAAAACAATCTTGGCTTTCAAAAAAGATAATAGATAAAGTAAACTTTCATCTCAACAAAAATGATCAAGTTCTATTCTTTTTAAATCGACGTGGATTTTCTCCACATGTGCTTTGTAAAAAATGTTTAAATAGTTATTCATGTCCAAACTGCTCAATTAATTTAGTTTATCATAAAAATAAGAATAATTTGTTGTGTCACTATTGTGGTTTTAAATCATATTTAAAAAGAACTTGTGTAAAAGAAGGAGAATGTGAAATTATTTTTAGTGGCCCCGGCGTTGAAAGGATATCTGAAGAAGTTAAAAAAAAATTCCCTTTAAAAAGAATTGAAATTTTTTCTAGCGATACTATGAATAAAAAGGATTCAAGCTCAAAGTTAGAAAAAATAATTAATAACGAAATTCAAATTTTAGTTGGAACACAGTTAATCTCTAAAGGTTTTCATTTTCCTAATTTAAATTGTATTGTAGTAGTTGATATTGATCTTTCTTCACAAGGACATGATTTAAGATCTGCAGAAAAAAATTTACAATTATATCATCAACTTTCTGGAAGAGCAGGAAGAGCAGGTAAACCTGCAATAGTTTATTTTCAAACTTATAATAATAATACTAAAATGATTTCTGATTTAACTAATAGTAATCCAGATATTTTTTTAAATAGAGAATTAGATATAAGAAAAAAAAACAAACTACCGCCATTTCAAAGGTTTATTTCTTTGATCTTAACCGGAGACAATGAAACAAAATTAGAAAAAGAGGCATACAAATTTAAAACATTTATAGAAAATAAGTTAAATGGAAAAATTCTTGGTCCAGTAAGTGCTCCAATATATAGAATAAAAAAAAGATATAGAATAAGACTGTTAATTAGAGGAGCAAAAACATTAAAGTTACAAAATTCATTAGCAACAGTAATTCCAAATTACAAATTTCAACCTGGAATAAAACTGTCAGTTGATGTTGATCCAATAAACTTCAATTAATCCTAAAAAAAAGGGATTTTAAATGAATGTGCTACTTGAAGACATAATGGTCATATGCTAATTAAAGCGTGATTTTAAAAATAATCTTCAAGATAACAGAGGTAGTAAGTTGAGTAAAAATAAAGAATTTTCAATAACTTCAGCTGAAAGATATTCTTTGGCTTTGTTTGAACTTGCAAATGAAAACAATGTTCTTACGCAATTGGAAAATCAATCGTCTTCTATTCTAGATTTGATTTCATCGAGTAAAGATTTTTCAAATTTTATTAAAGATCCAACAAACAGTAGAGATGATCTCTTAAAAGTTATTAATGGTATTTTTGATAATAAATTTGAAATTTTACTGAAAAATTTTTTAAATTTTTTGATAATTAAAAGACGTTTTTTTTATATAGAAAGAATTTTAAAAAGTTTTATTGAAACTTGTTCAAAAAAAAGGGGAGAATTAAAGGCAGAATTAAAATCGGCGAAAGAATTATCTAGTGATGAAATTTTAAAAATTACAGATGAGCTTACTAAAAATTTTAGTTCAAAAATAAAATTGAACTACAAACATGATAAAAGTTTAATAGGAGGACTGGTAGTGCAAGTAGGGAGCACTATGGTAGACGCCTCGATTAAAAACAAATTACAACAAATTGAAAACAGGATGATAGGAGCATAAATGGAAATAAATCCTTCAGAAGTAACAAAGATACTAAAAGAACAAATTAAAAATTTTGGTGACAAAGCAGAAGTAACTGAGGTTGGACAAGTATTATCAGTAGGTGATGGTATTGCAAGGATTTATGGTCTTGATAATGTCCAAGCTGGAGAGATGGTAGAATTTGCAGATGGCTCTAAAGGTATGGCCTTAAATTTAGAAAGTGAAAACGTTGGAGTTGTAATTTTTGGAGATGACAGAAATATTAAAGAAGGTGATACTGTAAAAAGAACTGGGAACATTGTTGATACTCCAGTTGGAAAAGAATTATTAGGTAGAGTTGTTGATGGATTGGGAAATCCAATTGATGGTAAAGGTCCCCTAGATAAAAGTGTAAAAAAAAGTAGAGTTGAAGTAAAAGCTCCTGGAATTATTCCAAGACAGTCAGTTAGCGAACCTATGCAAACAGGTTTAAAATCTATTGATAGTCTAGTTCCAGTTGGGAGAGGACAACGTGAATTAATTATTGGTGATAGACAAACAGGTAAAACTGCAGTTGCAATTGATGCTATAATTAACCAAAAGAAAATTAATGAGACTGGTGATGAAAAACAAAAACTTTATTGTATTTATGTTGCCATTGGTCAAAAAAGATCGACAGTAAGACAAATTCAAAAAACATTAGAAGAAGCTGGAGCAATGGAATATACAACAATTGTTGCTGCTACAGCGTCAGATTCAGCACCACTTCAATTTTTAGCACCTTATACTGGTTGTGCAATGGGTGAATTTTTTAGAGATAATGGAATGCATGGATTAATTATTTATGATGACTTATCTAAACAAGCAGTTGCTTATAGACAAATGTCTTTACTATTAAGAAGACCCCCAGGACGTGAAGCTTATCCTGGTGATGTATTTTATCTACATAGCAGATTATTAGAAAGAGCAGCAAAATTAAGTGACGAACATGGTGGAGGCTCTTTAACAGCACTTCCAATTATTGAAACACAAGGTGGAGACGTTTCTGCGTTTATTCCAACTAACGTGATTTCAATTACTGATGGTCAAATTTTCTTAGAAACTGAACTTTTTAATCAAGGGATCAGACCAGCAATTAATGTTGGGTTATCAGTTTCAAGGGTTGGTTCTTCAGCACAAACAAAAGCGATGAAAAAAGTTTCTGGATCAATGAAATTAGAATTAGCACAGTACAGAGAGATGGCCGCATTTGCTCAATTTGGTTCGGATTTAGATGCTTCAACACAACAACTTTTAAACAGAGGCTCAAAATTAACTGAACTTCTTAAACAAAAACAATACTCTCCAATGACGGTGGCTGAACAAGTAATTTCAGTTTTTTGTGGTGTTAAAGGTTATTTGGATGATATTGAATTAAAAGATATTGCTGAGTTTGAAAATAAGATTATTGAAAAATGTAAGTCTGATAGACCTGAAATAATTGACTCAATTCAAAGTTCAGGAAAACTTGAAGACGATAAAGAAAAATTACTTAAAGAAGTAATTACTCAATTAAAGGAAAACTTTAAATCTTAATTAATTATGGCAAGTTTAGACGATCTTAAAAAAAGAATAGCTAGTGTAAAATCTACCCAGAAAATAACAAAAGCTATGAAGATGGTGGCTGCAGCAAAACTTAGAAGAGCTCAAGAAAGTGCAGAAAAAGGAAGACCATATTCTGAAAAAATGAATAATGTTATTCTTAATTTATCTAGTGGAATCTCAGATAAAGAAAATGCTCCAAAATTACTATCTGGATCAGGTAATGATAAAGTTCATCTTTGTGTTGTGATGACTTCTGATAGAGGTTTATGTGGAGGATTTAATACAAATATAATTAAAAAAGCCAAGAGCTACTTTGCCAAACTTAAAGAAGATGGAAAACAATTGAAGATTATAACTGTCGGATCAAAAGGTAACGATCAACTTAAAAGAGCTTATGGTGATAAAATAATTTCAAATGTATCATTTAAAGAATCAAAACATGCTAATTATTTTGATGCTGAAAAAGTTGGCAAAATGGTAATTAAAAAATTTGAAGCAGAAGAATTTGATGTTTGTACTATTTTTTTTAACCAATTTAAAAATGTAATAACTCAAATTCCTCAAGCACAACAAATAATACCTTTGAACGTTGAAAATTCAGAAGGGGATAAATCTGAAGATAGTTATGAATTTGAACCAGATGAAGATGAAATTTTAAGCAATTTGTTGCCCAAAAATATTTCAACGCAAATATTTAAGGCAATGTTAGAGAATTCAGCTAGTGAACAGGGCTCAAGAATGAGTGCAATGGATAATGCAACCCGGAACGCAGGTGAAATGGTTGACAAGCTTACTATTGAGTATAATAGAAGTCGTCAAGCAGCAATTACTAAAGAACTAATAGAAATCATATCAGGAGCAGAGAGTTTATAATTATGAGCAAAGGAATAATTACACAAGTTATTGGAGCAGTAGTAGACGTAAAATTTGATGGAGATCTTCCAGAGATTTTAACAGCTTTAGAATGTAAAAATGGAGACAATAGATTAGTTTTAGAAGTTGCTCAGCATTTAGGAGAATCTACAGTTAGAACAATTGCGATGGACGCCACTGAAGGATTAAAAAGAGGCGATGAAGTAACAAACACTAAAGCACCAATTCAAGTCCCAGTTGGACCTGAAACTCTGGGAAGAATTATTAATGTAATCGGAGAGCCAATTGATGAAAGAGGAGAGGTTAAAACAAAAGAAAGTTGGCCAATTCACAGAGCAGCTCCTGAATTCAATGAACAATCAACAGAAACTGAAATTTTAGTTACCGGCATTAAAGTAATTGATTTACTTGCACCATATGCAAAAGGTGGAAAAATTGGATTATTTGGTGGAGCCGGTGTTGGAAAAACAGTTTTAATTATGGAATTAATTAACAACGTTGCAAAAGCACATGGTGGCTTCTCAGTTTTTGCTGGAGTTGGTGAAAGAACCAGAGAAGGAAATGATTTGTACCATGAAATGATAGACTCAGGTGTTATTAAAAAAGATGGAGCCGGGTCCAAAGCTGCATTGGTCTATGGCCAAATGAATGAACCTCCAGGCGCTAGAGCTAGAGTTGCTCTTACAGGATTAACTGTAGCAGAGTATTTCAGAGATCAAGAAGGTCAAGATGTGCTTTTTTTCGTAGATAATATTTTTAGATTTACACAAGCAGGTTCTGAAGTATCAGCCCTATTAGGAAGAATACCTTCGGCTGTAGGATATCAGCCTACTCTTGCAACTGATATGGGTAACCTGCAAGAAAGAATTACTACTACGAATAAAGGATCAATTACGTCTGTACAGGCTATTTATGTTCCTGCCGATGATTTAACTGACCCTGCACCAGCAACTTCATTTGCTCACTTGGATGCTACTACAGTACTTTCAAGGCAAATTGCAGAAATAGGAATTTATCCTGCAGTTGACCCGCTTGATTCTACTTCAAGAATTTTAGATCCTAGAATAGTGGGAGATGAACATTACAGAGTTGCCAGGGAAGTGCAAAAAGTTTTGCAAACTTATAAATCGCTTCAAGACATTATAGCTATTTTAGGTATGGATGAATTATCTGAAGAAGATAAATTAGTTGTAGCTAGAGCAAGAAAAATACAGAGATTTTTATCCCAACCGTTTTTTGTTGCAGAAGTTTTCACTGGATCACCAGGTAAACTAGTTGATCTAGACTCAACTATAAAAGGTTTTGCTGCTATTTGTAAAGGCGATTACGATCATCTTCCAGAAGCAGCATTTTATATGGTTGGAACTATAGAAGAAGCAATTGAAAAAGCTGAAAAAATGGCTAAGGAAGCTGCTGCCTAATGAGTGAAGATTTTAAAGTTGAAATAGTAAATCCAGAAAAATCTTTTCTAATTAAAGAGGATGTTTCTGAAGTAGTTGTCCCTGCTTTTGAAGGAGAGATGGGTATATTAAAAGATCATATTTCTATTATTTCATTTTTAAAACCAGGTATTATAAAAATTTCATCAAAATCTGGAGAAGAAAATTACTATGTTGAAGACGGAATTGTTGAATTTAAAAATAATAATTTATCTATACTTACTAGCACAATAATTAATCTTACAGAATTAGATAAATCCAAACAACAAGACTTACTTAAATTAGCAGAAAATGAAGCAAATAATACTAAAATAAATGATCAATCTAAATATTTGGTTGATCAAAAGATTGAAGTATTAAGGTCTCTTAATTAATAATCTTCTTAATTTTTTCTTTAAGCTCTTGGTAAACATGAAGTTTAAAGTCAACTACAACATCTGTAATTTGATCAAGATCAATCCATTTCCATTCCAAAAACTCCGGATTTTTTGTTTGAATATTAATTTCTTTTTCTTCTCCAGTAAATTTCATTAAAAACCATTTTTGTTTTTGACCCTTGTATTTTCCTTTCCAAATTATTCCCAATAAACGATCTGGAAGTTCATATGTAATTGTACCATCTAATTCTTTAATTAATTTAACACTTTTAATGCTTGTTTCTTCCTCTAATTCTCGAAAGGCCGCCTTCAAAAAGTCTTCACCCTGATTAACTCCACCCTGAGGCATTTGCCAATAATTTTTAGGGTTATCAATTCTCTTGGCTACAAAAATTTTATTATTTTTATTTAAAACTACAATTCCAACTCCATCCCTTAATGGTAGACTTTTGAATTTTTCATCCATTTTAACCGTTAAGTAATTTAATAGCGTAATTTAATTGATTATCAGTTTCAGATTTAATTTTGAAATCTTCTGTCATTTCATTTATTTCAATATCAGGTAATACACCAACTTCAGAAATTGATTTCCCAGATGGTAAATAATATTTTGCTACTGTTAATCTTATTGCTCCCTTATTTTGAAGAGGAATAATTGATTGGACAGAACCCTTTCCAAAAGTATTTTCTCCTAAAAGAATTGCTCTTTTATGGTCTTTTAAAGCACCAGCCACAATTTCAGATGCTGAAGCTGATCCATAATTGATTAAAACTACTAATGTTTTACCATTAGTCAGGTCTCCCTCATTTGCAAACCATTTTCTATTTTCAGATGCTTTTCTACTTTTTGTGGAAACTATCTCCCCGTTATCTAGAAAAAAATCTGTAATTTTTATTGCTTGTGAAAGTAATCCACCGGGGTTATTTCGTAAATCTAAAATGTATGCTTTAATTTCTTGATTACTTTCCATTTCCTTAATTTTTTTTTTAATTTGTTTATCACTATTATCATTAAAAGAAGTTAATCTAATATATCCAATATTATTTTTTAAAAGATCAGATTTTACGGATTGAATTTGAATAACTTCTCTGACAATAATAAATTTTATTGCTTTTTTTTTACCTATTCTTCTAACAGTTAATTCTATACTTGAGCCTACTGGACCTCTCATTAAATCAACGGCTTCGCTTAAAGATTTTCCTTGAACTTGAGTATCATTAATTTTTACAATGTAATCTCCTGCTTTAATACCGGCTTTTGATGCAGGAGTGTCATCAATTGGAGATATGACTTTTACAACCCCAGCTTCCATGCTTACTTCAATACCAAGCCCTCCAAATTCTCCACTAGTCTCAGTTTGCATTTCTTTAAATGTTTCGGGTGACATATAAGCAGAATATGGATCTAATGACTGAAGCAGACCATTAATTGCTGAGTCCATTCCTTCAGATTGATTGATTTCATCAACATATTCTTCATTAATTTTTTCTAGGACCTCACCAAATAAATCAATTTTTTGGTAAATGCCTATTTCAGAAGAATTTACTCCTTTAATAAAAAAAATATAAAATATAAATAAAAGAAGAAATTTTTTTCTTATCATATAATTAACTTTTCTTTTGGAATTAATTCTGACCAAATTTTTTCAAGTTCATAAAATTTTCTTTTTTCTGGATGAAAAATATGAACAATTAAATCAATACCATCAACCAATTTCCATTCATTACTATCCTTGCCCTCAATTTTAGAATTATTCAAACCATTATCTTTTAACTTTTCTAATACTTGCTCTGACAAAGATTGAATATGTCTTGATGAAGTTCCACTAGCAATAATCATATAATCAGCCATAGAACTTTTATCTTTTAGATCAATGCTAATTATGTCTTGAGCCTTATTAATATCCAGGGTGTTTATGATAGCTTGTTTTAAGTTTGATATTTTATCCATTAATTGAATAAAGATTATCAAATTTTTCTCAATTGAGAAGAAGAAATATTGACCTTATTAAATTCTATAAACTTCAAATTTTTCTGATTTAGCGTTTTAAATGTAGTTGAATTTAGAGATTTTTTTTTGTAACCATGGCGATCAAAAACAATAATGTTGCATTTTTGAGAAATTGTTTTCCATTTATGCCATTTATGAAAGTTAATTAAATTATCAGCACCCATCAAGAAATAAATTTCATTTTTGTTACTTTTTTTAAGATAATTAATCAAATCTACTGTTTTATTTGATTTTATTTTATCTTCATAAAACTTTATTTTTATTGAAGTAATCCTTTTTAAAATTTTTTTACATTTTTTTATTCTAATTGAAAGACTTTGACTGCTAGTTTTCTTTAAAGGGTTTTTTCTTGTTATAGCCCAAATAACTCGTTTTAGTTTAAATCTTCTTAAAGCTTCTTTAGATATTGCTAAATGACCTCTATGTGCAGGATCAAAAGATCCACCGAGTATTCCAATTTTACTCTTTTTTAATTCCAAACTATTTCCTCACTTTTCCTTTACTTATAATTTTATATTTATAAGAAACTAATTGTTTTAAACCAACAGGCCCTCTAGGTGGTAGCGAGCTTGTTGAAATTCCAACTTCTCCACCAAAACCAAATTCACCTCCATCGGCAAATTGTGTTGAGGTATTATGCATTGCGATAGAACTTTTTACATTATCCAAGAATTTTTTTGCAGAGCTTTTGCTTTGTGTAATTATACAGTCTGTATGCATTGTTCCATATTTGTTTATATGATTTATTGCTTCATCTAAGTTTTTTACTGATTTAACAGATACCACTGAGGATAAATATTCTTTTGACCAATCTTTTTCAGAGGCTTTCTGTATATTTCCATTATAGATTTTTTTTATTTCATTATCTCCTATAATTTTACACCCGTTTTGTTCTAAATTTTTTAAAATAGGATTACAAAATTTTTTAATTATATTTTTGTGAAATAAAATTGTTTCTGTTGCACCACAAATAGATGTATTTCTTAATTTAGCATTAAAAATTAATCTTTTTGCAATTTTAAGATTAGCATATTTGTCTACATAAGAATGACAAACACCTTCCAAATGACCAATTGTAGGAATAGTTGATAAATCTTGAACTTTTTTGACTAAACTTTTTCCACCTCTTGGTATAATTACATCTATAAATTTATTCATTTTAGTGAGCATAAAATCAACTGCTCTTCTATTTTTAATGTCGATAAATTGAACAAAATTTTCATCAACTTTATTTTTCTTTAAAGATTTTCTAAATAATTTTGAAAGGATACGATTAGAATAAAAAGCTTCGGATCCACCTCTTAAGATAACTGAGTTTCCCGATTTAAAGCATAATGATGCAACATCAGAAGTAACATTTGGCCTGCTTTCATAAATTATACCAATTACGCCTATTGGAATTGATACTTTTGAAATATTTAAGCCACTAGGTCTTTTCCATTGTTCTAAAACATTATTAGTTGGGTCTTTCAATTTAATGATTTTTTTAATTGAATTAATAATTTCTAAAATTTTATTTTCATTTAAATAAAGTCTCTTAACTAAATTTTCTCTTAATTTTTTTTGATTTGCAGTCTTAATGTCTTTTAAATTTTCTTTAAAAATCAAATTTTTATTCTTTTCAATTAATTGAACATAATCTCTTAAAACTCTGTTTTTCTTGGTTGAATTTATAGGAGTAGAAAAAGCTTTTTTTGATTTTTTACCAATATTTAATAATAATTTTTTCATCAAATTTTTACCATATCATCTTTATGTACGACTTCTGACTTAGAAACATATCCTAGAATATTTTGTATCTCATTTGAATGACAGCCAATAATTTTATTGATTTCTTCAGAGGAGAATGAGCTTAAACCTCTGGCAAACTCTTTACGTTTATTGTCTAAAATTTTAATATGATCACCTTTTTTAAATATTCCTGAGACTTTTTTTATACCAGCTGCTAATAAACTTTTTCCATTTATTAGTGCTTTTTTTGCACCTTCATCAATTATCAATTCTCCTTTAGGGGAAACAGAACTTATTATCCATTTTTTTCTTGCATGTAATTTTGTAACTTTAGATAAAAACCAGGTACAATTATTTTTTTTTTCTATTTGAGTTATTGGATTTAAATTTAATCCATTTGCTATTACCATGTTACATCCTGCTAAGTTACAAATTTTAGCAGCCTCAATTTTAGTATTCATTCCTCCACTACCAAGTTTTGTTATTCCTTTTATATCTATATTTTTAATATCTTTACTTAAATCTCTTACCTCTTTTATTAATTTAGCATTTTTATATTTTTTGGGATTTTTAGTGAAAAGACCATCTACATCCGACAATAGAATTAACATATCTGCATTAGTAATTTGAGCAACTCTTGATGCAAGCCTATCATTATCACCAAATTTTATCTCTGATGTGGCGATCGTATCATTTTCATTTACAATTGGTATATAATCAATCTTAAACAAATTTTCTAAAGTTCTTTTTGCGTTTATTGATCTTCGTCTTTCTTCAGTATCATCTAAAGTTAATAATATTTGAGAAATATTTAATCCAAATTTTATAAAAGTTTGTGAGAACAAATTCATTAATTCAATTTGACCTATTGATGCTACTGCTTGGCTTTTATCAAGTTTAAGATTAATTTTGTTATAATTCATTTTTTTGCATCCTAAAGCTATAGCTCCTGAGCTTACAATAATTATCTTTTTATTTTTATGTCTTAACTTTTGAATATCTTTTGCAAAACTTTGAAGCCATTTTTTTCTAATTCTTTTTTTATCATCAACTAATAATGATGATCCAATTTTAATTACAATTATTTTTGAATTTTTAAGATGCATAAGATATCAACTTCGATTTAATTTTGATTATTGAGTTTTTTTCTAATGTTGAAAGTGTAATAACTTCTGATTTTATATTTTTAGAAAAATCTTTAATAATTTTTTTTATTTCATTTTCATCAATTAAATCAGTTTTATTCAAAACTATTAATTCTTTTTTTTTAGAAAGTTCAGAACTGTAATTTTTTAACTCATTTTTTACTTGGTTATAGCTTTTTTTAAGATCACTATTTGTTATATCAATCATATGTAAAAGTGATTTACATCTTTCAATATGTTTCAAAAACTGTATACCAAGACCAGTTCCTTTATGTGCTCCTTCAACTAAACCAGGAATATCTGCTAACGTAACTTCCTTTCCATCATAATTTGCTACACCAAGATTAGGGTTTAAAGTTGTAAATTGATAGTTTGCAATTTTAGGATTCGCATTAGTAATTGAAGCTAACAGACTTGATTTTCCAGCATTAGGTAAACCAATAATTCCAATGTCAGCAATCGTTTTTAGTTGAAGCCAAATTGTAAATTCTTCACCCATTGTTCCTTTTGTAAATTTCCTTGGTGCTCGATTTGTTGAACTTTTAAATCTTGTATTTCCAAGGCCACCTTTTCCACCACAAGCTGCAACAAACTCTTCACCAATTTTTATAAAATCATAAATTAATGTTTTATTATCTTCTTCAAAAACTTGTGTACCTAATGGCACTTTTAAAATTAAATCATCTCCACCTTTTCCTGTTTTATTTTGGCCAGCACCATTCTCACCTCTTTTTGCTTTATGATGTTGCTGATATCTATAATCTATTAAAGTATTAAGATTTCTTTCTGCTTTTAATATTATTGAACCACCTTTGCCACCATCCCCTCCATCGGGTCCACCATATTCAATAAATTTTTCTCTTCTGAAACTTGGGGAACCATCTCCACCATCCCCTGCTTTAAGATATATTTTTACTTGGTCTAAGAATTTCATAATACAACGCTATTTTAAAGTTGTACTATTAATTGGGCTTTACAGAAACAAATGTTCTATCTGATTTAGTCTTTTTGAAAACTACTTTACCTTTTACAACTGAAAAAATTGAATGATCTTTTCCCATGCCTACATTTTCTCCAGGAAATATCTTTGTACCTCTTTGTCTTACAATAATGTTCCCAGGAATTACAGTTTCGCCACCATACTTTTTTACACCAAGTCTTCGGCCGGCACTATCACGTCCGTTTCTAGATGATCCACCTGCTTTTTTTGTTGCCATAACTAATACCTACTTATTTACTTGCTTCTTTCTTGGGCACTTCTTTTTTTGAAGGCTTAGAAATTTTTTCAGCTTCAGATAAAACTTTGCCATCTTTTGAAAAAATTTTACTAATTCTTATCATAGAATATTCTTGTCTATGACCATTTTTTCTTCTTGAATTTTGTCTTCTTCTTTTTTTGAATATTAAAATTGTTCTATTTTTACTATTTTTAATCAAATTAGCTTCTACTTTAGCACCCTGAACAGTAGGCGTTCCAATTTCAATCATTTTGTTATCACCGTACGCTAAAATTTCTTTGAATTCAATTTTAGTATCAGGCTTTGAATCGGGTAATTTTTCTATTTTAATAATTTCACCAGATTTGACCTTATACTGTTTTCCACCTGTTTGTATTACTGCGTATGACATAACGTAAGAATTTTTTTTAGACGCAATATAGTCTGAGGAAGGCTTTAGTCAAGCTCTATAAATTAAAAATTATCCTTTAAATCTCTCAATTTTGAAAATGTTTTTAAATCTATAGCTTTGAGAAATATATTGCACTGTATTTCATCCTCTAAAATGGTTGGTACAGTTGGTAATCCATTTCCAAGTTTATCTTTAATCTTAGCGATTTTATTTTTTAATTGTAAATTATTAGAATCATGAGCTTCACAAAAATGAGAATTTTGAAGTGTATATTCATGTCCACAGTATATTTCAGTATTTTTTGGAAGTGCTTTTATTTTTTTTAATGAATTAAACATTTGTACGTATGTACCTTCAAAAATTCTTCCACATCCTAAGGAGAATAAAGTGTCACCAGTAAAAATTTTATTTTCTTTAAAAAAATGAAAAGCAATATGTCCACTTGTGTGACCTGGAATATGATAAATTTTTGCCTCGAAATTATTTTCCTTCCAAATTTTAAGATCATCGACCAAGGTATCAATTCCTGGAATACGATCTTTATCTCCTTTGAATCCTACTACATTTGAATTATATCTTTTTTTCAATTCTAAATTACCACCTATATGATCAAAATGATGATGGGTATTTAAAATATATTTTAGATTAATGTTGTTACTCTCAACAAAATTTATTATAGGTTTTGCTTCACTAGGATCTACAACACAAGCATTAAGATTTGTTTCATCAATTATCAGATAACTGTAATTGTCTTGTAAACATTTAATTATTTCAATTTTCATCTTATTTTTCAATTAAAAATATTCCAAGTTCACAAAATAGATTTTTAAATAGTAAATTTGAATTATTTATAGTTGATACATTTTTATTCATAAGTGCAAATGACTTGAAAATTTTAAATTCCATTATTTCAGAAAATTTAAAAAAATCTCTAATTGTACACATATGTATATTCGGTGTGTTATACCACTCATTTGGTAATGTTTTAGTAACAGGCATTGTTCCTTGAATTAATAAATTTAACCTCACTTTCCAATGACCAAAGTTTGGAATTGTTACTATTGCCTTTTTCCCAACTCTTAAAAGTTCTTTAATTACTATTTCTGGATTAATAAAAGCTTGCAAAGTTTGTCCTAACACCACGTAATCAAAAGATTTATCTGGAAATTGTTTTAAATCAAATTCAGCATCACCCTCAATTACAGTCAATCCTTTGGAAATACAGATTTGAACTTTTTCTTTTGAAATTTCAATACCTCTAATATCTACATTTTTATCTTTTTTTAAAAATTCCATTAAAGATCCGTCATCACAACCAACATCTAAGACTCTTGTATTTTTGGTAATTATATCTGAAATTATTTTATATTCTGACTTCATAATTATAATTCAATATATGATTTATCTAAAAAGTTTTTAAGAGTACTTAAAAAATCGGGGACGTCTAATAAAAAAGAATCGTGTCCTTTATCGCACTCTATTTCTACAAAACCCACATTTGCACCAATAGCATTTAAAGCAATGACTATATCTTTATTTTCTTGAGTAGGGTAAAGCCAGTCAGAGGTAAATGATATTACAAAAAATTTAGCTTTTGTGTTTTTAAATGCATTAGATAAATTTCCATTAAATTGTTTTACTAAATCGAAATAATCCATTGCACGTGTAATATAGAGGTAACTATTAGCATCAAAACGATCTACAAACACAGAACCCTGATATCTTAAATAGCTTTCTATTTGAAAATCAGCATCAAATCCGAATTTAAGGTCTTCTCTTTTTTGGAGTTTTCTCCCAAATTTTTCTTGAAGACCTTTTTTAGATAAGTAAGTAATATGAGCAGCCATTCTTGCAACAGCTAAGCCTTTATCAGGAACAGTATCTTTTGATAAATACTTTCCCTCTATCCAATTATGGTCTGCTGTGATAGCTTGTCTCCCAAGCTCATTGAAAGCAATGTTTTGTGCCGAATGGCTAGATGTACAAGCTATAGGAATAGCTGTTTTTGTTTTTTCAGGAAAGTTACTAACAAATTGTAAAACTTGCATTCCACCCATCGATCCTCCAACAACAGAAAAAAGTTTTTTAATTCCAAAATGATCTAATAAGTTTACTTGTGCATTGACAATGTCATTGATTGTGATTACTGGAAAATCTGCACCATATATCTTATTTGTTTTTTGATTCACGTGACTTGGACCAAAAGAACCCATACACCCACCTATAACATTCGCACAAATAACAAAATATTTATTTGTATCAATGGATTTATTTGGACCTACCGCATATGACCACCAACCTTCTTTTTTTGTAATGGGATTTAAACCAGTGACAAATTGATCACCAGTTAGTGCATGGCAAACTAAAATTGCATTATCTCTATTTTCATTAAGTGTTCCATATGTTTCATATGCTAAAGGGTAGTCGTTTATTATTTGACCACAATCTAGTTTTAAAGGTTTCTTAATTATAAGAGTTTTTATGTTTTCTTTAATATTCATATTTATAGCTAAAATCTGAATTGGGAGAAAAAAAACTTTTTAGCGGTTTTTTTAAAGCGCTCGCAATTCATGTAAATCAGCGCATAAATTTTGTACAAGAAGTTATTTAGTATGTCAATTTTAAAAATATTTGAACTAATACTATATAAAAAATTGTTATTTTATTTATAAAGAGGCTTAAATTTAAAACATGACAATGATAAAATTCAGAAAATTTAATATTGAAGCCTATAAGCCTGGCAAATCAGGTATTAGAAGATTAAAGAAAATTACAAAACTCTCTGCGAATGAGTCGGCTCTTGGAGTAAGTTCTAGAGTAAAGAAAATAATATCTAATAAAGATTTAAATTTTTTTAGATATCCTGATAGCAAATCAAAAGAATTAAGAAATCAGATTTCAAAAAAATTTCATTGTAACAAAGAAAAAATTATTTGTGGCGCTGGTTCTGATGAGGTTATTCAAATGTTATGTCAACTTTTTCTTACTCCAAAAGACGAAGTAATTGTTCCACAATTCAGTTTTTTGATGTACAGGATATATGCCAAAATAGTTGGAGCAAATGTTATTTTTGCAAAAGAAAAAAAATTTAAAGTCTCTGTTTCAGAAATTATAAAAAAAGTGACAAAAAAAACTAAAATTGTGTTTTTAGCTAATCCAAATAATCCAACAGGAACTTATATAACAAGGCTTGAATTAATTGAGCTAAGAAAAAAATTAAGAAATAATATTTTATTAGTAGTTGATGATGCTTATGCAGAATACATGAAAAATGTAGATTATAAATCTGGTTTAGATTTATTTAGAAATAAAGAAAACGTTTTTATATTGAGGACATTTTCTAAAATTTATGGTTTATCGTCATTACGAATTGGGTGGGGATATGGATCAAAAAAAATTATTGATGCTCTTAATATTATTAAACCTCCATTTAATGTTAACGGGGTAGCACAAAAAGCAGCTGTAGAGTCTCTCAAAGACAATAAATTCATATTACGATCAATTAAACATAATATTTTTTATGCAACAAAATTAAAATATTTCTTAAATAATTATGGTATTAGTTCAAATAAAGTTTCTGCAAATTTTTTATTATTAGATTTTGCAAAATGCAAATTTAAGGCTAAATACTTTTATAAAAAATTAAAGATGAAAGGAATTATTTTGAGATCTACTGAAGATGGTTATAAAATTAAAAATACTTTGCGATTAACAATAGGAACAAAAAAAGAAAACTTGAAATTTATGAAAGCAACAGAAAGTATATTTAAAAAATGAAAAATATATTAATTATAGGCTGTGGGTTATTAGGCTCTTCTTTATTGAGAAGAATATCAAAAAAAAAAATAGCAAAAAAAATATTTGTTTACGAAAGATCAAAAGCAAATGTTGCTAAAATAAAGAAATTAAGATTACCTGGAACGATTGTAAAATCATTAAAAGACGGTGTGATTAATTCAGATCTAATTATTTTTTGTACTCCAATGAGCGAATATAAGAATATAATTTTGAAGATTAATAAAGATTTAACATCAAAACATATTATTACTGATATTGGTTCATCAAAAAAAAAATCTTTTGAAATAATTAAAAAAAATTTAAAAAAGAATATTTTTTGGAGTTCAAGTCATCCTATTACTGGATCTGAAGTTAGTGGTCCAGAACATGGTAAACAAGATTTGTTTGAAAATAAGTGGTGTATTTTAATAAAAGATAAAAAGACTAATTTAAAACATTTGCAATTTCTAAAACTCTTCTGGACAAAGATGGGATCAAAAATTGTTTTAATGAACTCAGATAAACACGATAAAATTTTTTCAATTACCAGTCATTTACCACATTTAATTGCCTATAATTTAGTAAAATCAGCCCAAGAATTTGAAAAAAAACAGAAATATGATTTAATTAAATATAGCGCAGGAGGTCTAAGAGATTTTTCAAGAATAGCTGCATCAAATGAAATAATGTGGAGAGATATTTTTTTTCACAATAAAACTAATGTTTCAAAAGCAATAGATTTATTTATAAAAAACCTTAATAATTTTAAAAAAGACATCATTTCAAAAAATAATAAATCGATTCTTAAAAAACTGATACAAACTAAAAAAGTAAGATCGAAAATAATTAAATTAAAACAGGATATAAATAGACCTGATTTTGGTAGAGATTAATATTTTTCAATATTACTTATTTTTTTCACAAGCAATTTTGCAGTTTTTTCTATTAATTTGATTGTAAAATTAGTCGGCATCACCAATACTTTTTTTTTTGGACCATACGCATGTATAAGTTTTGATTGGTCGATACAAATACCAACATGGCCCTTCCAAAAAATAATATCACCTTTATTTAATTTTTTTTTTGATTTTTTTGTACAAAATTTTATTTGATCTTTAGTGTCTCTTGGAAAAAAAATTCTATTGTAATAAAAGTATATTTGAACTAAAGCAGAACAATCAATTCCTATAGAAGTTTTTCCTCCCCAAAGATATTTGCTACCTAAAAATAATTTAAAAATTTTAATAAAATTATTTTCATAATGATTAATTTTTTTTGTATCACTTATTTTAATCCATTTATTTTTTTCAAATTCAATATAGTTTTTGTGACGTTTCTTAAAAGATACTCCTGAGGCAAAATAAAGAAAATTATTTGTTGATATAAATTGATTACTTTTTTTTTTATAAATTTTTGATTTTAATTTATGAATTTTATTTGTAGGTTTGAATCTTTGATTAAATTTCTTCTTTTTAATAAAGCCTATATAGTTATCATAATTAGTTTTTATTTTATACCAACCCTTTTTTTTTATGATAATTTTAAATTTTTCACCGTATAAAATTTGAGAAATAACCTCTGAATTTGATGAAGGTTTTGAATAGATATTTGCTACAGGGTAATTGAAAAAATTATTTATCACTTAATCTAATTTTTTTTCTCATAATCCACAAAATAATTAAAGATGGGATTACCATTAATGCTGTTAAAATAAAAAAGGTTCCCCAATCACCATTAAGCCAATCTACAAGCGCTCCAGATGATGATGCTAAGGTAGTTCTGCCAGCTGTTCCTATTGAAGCTAAAAGCGCATATTGAGTTGCGGTATAAGCTCTATCGACTAAAAGCGAAATAAAAGCTACAAAGGCTACAGTCGCAAACGCTGCCGCTATATCATCAAAAATAACTGCGATAGCAAATAAAAGTTCAGATTTATCACTCCATGCTAATACACTAAATAATAGATTGGTACCTGCCATTATAATGCCCGCTAAAAACATTGCTTTTAATACTCCAGATCTAATTACAAAAAGACCACCTAAAAGAGTAAAGATAACGGTTGTAACCCAACCTAAAGTCTTGGAGTAAATTGCTATATCAGTTTTACTAAAGCCTATTTCTTTATAAAAAATTATAGACATTCTACCTAAGAAAGCTTCACCTACTTTAAATAAAAAAACAAATCCTAAAATTCCAATCGCAATAGAAAAACCATTTTTTCTAAAAAAACTTATTATTGGACCACTTATAGTTCCACCGATCCAAGCAAATGTTTTTGTTAATAAATTTAATTTATCAAATTTATTTGAAATTAATTTGTCATTTTCTTTTTGTTTTTGATATCTATTTGAGTTATTTGTTTCATTCACAAACATTAAACCGATATTCATTAAAATGATTAGAATACCCAGAATTAAAAAAGTTAGTTGCCAATAATTTTCATATCCATGATTTTGTAAAAATTCAGCAGAAAAAAGAGACAACACACCTCCTAACTTATAACCGGACCACCAACCAACTACTGCCATAGCCGCTCCCGCAGCCATTGACTTACCTTCATTTTCTCCAATTTGTTCAATCCTTAGAGCATCAACAGTAATATCTTGAGTAGCTGATGCAATAGCAATTACTAGCCCTACTGTGATAACTAATGCTAAATTTTCTGTCGGATTAATTATACTCCACAAAATTAGGGATAATAAAATTGTTAATTGCATTAAAATTATCCAAGCTCTTCTATGCCCAACTTTTTTTGTTAAAAACGGCACCTGTACCCTGTCAATTAATGGTGCCCACAGATAATTAAATGCATACACTCCAAAAATAAGCCCAGCCCAACCTATAGTTGATC
Source organism: Pelagibacterales bacterium SAG-MED19 (assembly GCA_014654035.1). Classification (GTDB taxonomy): domain Bacteria; phylum Pseudomonadota; class Alphaproteobacteria; order Pelagibacterales; family Pelagibacteraceae; genus Pelagibacter. The sequence goes on along the minus strand of JACWDQ010000006.1, from coordinate 30,971 downwards.
TACTTAATCCATCCTCCTTTAACCACAAACTAAGACTGCTACCAATTAATACCCATGGAAAACCAGATATTGCTCCCAATAATAAAATTTTAAGCATTCTTTTATCAAAATAAATTGAGAATATTTCTGAAAGAGATTGTTTTTTTATTTCAATCATTCTTAGTTTCTCCAAAAGGATGGCAAAAACAATACTAATATAGCAAATAATTCAAGTCTACCCAAAATCATTCCTAAGGTTAAAATCCATTTAGAAAGATCTGGTAGTGAAGAAAAATTTCCGTTTGGTCCAATAATAGACCCTAATCCAGGTCCTACATTAGAAATTGAAGTTGCTGCTCCTGAGATTGCAGTAATAAAATTAAGACCAGTTAGAGAGAGCAATGCTGTTATTATAAAAAAAATTACAAAATATAAATAAATAAATGAAATTATTGATGCAACAAATTTATTATCAACAGGATTTTGATCATATTTTAGAATAAAAATTCCTTTTGGGTAAATTAATTTTTTAAGTTGATTTATAATAAATGAATATAGAATTTGTATCCTAAATATTTTAATTCCACATGTAGTTGAGCCAGCACAGCCACCTATAAACATTAGGCCTAAAAATAAAATTAAAGGGAAACCGCCCCAATTGTCAAATTGACCATTAACATATCCTGTGCCAGTTAAAATTGAGATAATATTAAATAAAACAGATCTTAAATTTAATTGCGTTGAGTCATTTATGATTAAGTAAACTGAAATTATTAAAATACTAAATATTATAATTTTCAAGAAAGTTTTTATTTGAATATCTGATATAAAGATCTTTCTATCTCCATTTAAAAATTTAATATATGCTATGAAAGGTAAGCTTCCCAGAATAATAAAAATCATAGCTGAAATTTCTATAGAAAAACTATCAAAATATCCTATAGAATCATTATAATTTGAGAAACCGCCAGTAGCTATAGTTGTCATCGAATGAGTTAAGCTATCAAAAATATTCATCCCGAGAATTTTGTAAGAAATAGCACAAAGTAAAGTTAGTCCAGAGTAAATATAAATTAATCTCAAGGCTATTTCTTTTGATTTAGGAAGAATTTTTTCAGAAGAGTCGTTATTAGAAATCTTAAATAATTGCATACCACCTACGTTCATTATAGGCATTAGTGTAATTGCCATAACAATTATACCAATTCCCCCTAACCATTGTAGCAAAGCTCTCCATAATAGAATACCTTTTGGCATATTTTCCAAATTTGAGATGATAGTAGAACCAGTAGTTGTAATCCCAGACATACTTTCAAAAAAAGCGTTTGTAAAAGAAAATTCAATATTAGAAAAAATAAAAGGAAGAGAACCAAAAATTGCGATACTTAACCATGATAAAGCAGTTAATAAAAAAGCTTGTTGTAAATTTAACTTTCTATCATGATCTAAATTGGATAAGAAAAATAATGTTCCAAAAATAATTGTTACAATTGATGCGCCAAAAAAGGAGGAGTCAATCTCTTTGTAAAAAAGTTGTGCAATTGTTGGAATCAACATAAAAATTCCAAGAATTATTTGAAGAATTCCGAGTGTAAAAAAAACAGTTTTATAATTAGACATTTTGAAAGAACATTATTTTATGGTAAATAAATTTCAACTCTATAAGAATTAGTTAAATCGTTAATTTAAGATATTATTTGAATTATTCATGATTAAAAAAGAAAATTTAGACAAAACAAGTGCATGGCCTTTTGTTGAGGCAAAAAAAATGCTTCGAGAAAGAAAATCATATATTGAGAAAAAAGGAAAAATCACACTTCAAACTGGTTATGGCCCGAGTGGACTACCACATATAGGCACCTTTGGAGAAGTAGCAAGAACATCAATGATTGTAAATGCCCTAAAACATCTAACTGATCTTCCTACAGAGATTATTACATTTTCAGATGATATGGATGGCTTAAGAAAAGTTCCTGACAACGTGCCTCAAAAAGATTTACTACAAAAAAATTTACACAAACCTCTTACTCAGGTTCCAGACCCATTTGGAAAATTCAAAAGCTTTGGTGAGCATAATAACGAAATGCTAAAAAATTTTTTAGATAATTTTAATTTTAAATATAATTTTAAAAGCTCAACATCTTTATATAAGTCAGGTTTTTTTAATTCTTCATTACAAACTATTTTAGAAAATTACGATGGTATAATGAATATCATTTTACCCACATTAGGTAAAGAGCGTCAAAAAACTTATAGTCCATTTTTACCACTTTGCCCTGAAACAGGACAAGTTTTAGAAATTCCTGTAAAAAAAATTGATAAAGAAAAATTAAGAATAGTTTTTGACAACAATGGCAAAGATCTTGATGTAAGTATTATAGATGGAAATTGCAAATTACAATGGAAAGTTGATTGGGCAATGCGATGGTATGCTTTGAATGTTGATTTTGAAATGTATGGAAAAGATTTAATTGAAAGTGCAATCTTATCTACAAAAATAATCAAGTTAATTGGAAAAGTGAATCCATCTGGATTTGCATATGAATTATTTTTAGATGAAAAAGGAGAAAAAATTTCAAAATCAAAAGGCAATGGTATCACAATTGACCAATGGCTTGAATATGCATCTCCGGAGAGCTTATCATTATATATGTATCAAAATCCAAAAAGAGCAAAAAAACTTTTTAAAGAAATAGTTCCAAAGGCTGTAGATGAATATTTAGATTCCATCGAAAAAGCAAAAACTCAAAATGAATTACAATTGCTTATGAATCCTGTGTGGCATGTTCACAATAGTGAAATACCAAAAGAAAATATGATTATGTCGTTTTCAATGTTACTTAATCTTGTTGAAACAAGTAATGCAGATAACAAAGAACTTTTATGGAAATTTGTAAAAAAATATAAGGCTGATATTTCTGAAAAGGATCATCCTATTTTTGATAAACTAGTTGGGTATGCAATAAGATATTTTAATGATTTTGTTAAATTACAAAAAAAATACAAAGTTCCAAATGATGAGGAAAAATTAGCCTTAGAAGCTTTAATAAAAACTTTAGATAAATGTAGTGACAAGATGACACCAGAAGACATTCAAACTATGATCTATTCTACTGGAAAAGAAAATGGTTATTCTGAAAATCTTAGAGATTGGTTTAAATTGATTTATGAAGTTGTATTTGGAGATGAAAATGGCCCTCGAATGGGTTTTTTTATAAGTTTTTTTGGTGTTCAAGAAACGAAAGATCTTATATTAAATAAAATTAAATAATGTTTTCAAATTTAAGATCTTTAATTTTTAAATTAGATCCTGAGACCGCTCATAATTTAGCTATAAAATCATTAAAGTTTAATTTTGTTCCCAATGTTTTAGATATAGATAAAAACAATCCTTTATTTAAAACAAAATTATTTAATAAAGACTTAGAAAATCCGATTGGTATGGCGGCTGGGTTTGATAAAAACGCTGAAGTATATAATTTTTTATTTAAACTAGGATTTGGATTTGTTGAAGTTGGCACTATCACACCCCTTAAGCAGTATGGAAATCCTAAACCTAGAGTGTTTAGATTGGTTGAAGATGAAGCTTTAATAAATAGACTTGGATTTAATAATCTCGGCTCTAAAAATATCTTGGATAGGATTAAATCCAATAAACAAATGGGCCTACTTGGGATCAACATAGGTCCAAACAAAGACTCAGATAATAGACTTGAGGACTATTTACATTGTTTCAAAACTTTTCAGAATGTGGCTGACTATATTACAATAAATATTTCTTCACCAAATACTGAGGATTTAAGAAGTTTCCATGATCAAAAAAAATTAAATCAATTGTTAGAGAATATTGATAAAGAGAAAAAAAATTCTGGCTCAAAAATCCCAATAGCAGTTAAAATATCACCAGATATAGATGATCAAGAAATTAATAAAATTACAGAAGTTCTTTTAAGCAATAATATTGAGTCTGTTATAATCTCTAACACATCAGATTCTTCAAGAGACAGTTTGAATAATATTCAAAAACATCAAAAAGGAGGCCTATCAGGCAAACCAATTGAAGAGAAATCTACAAAATTAATTAATAAATTTTATAAACTCTTAAATGGAAAAATTAAAATAATTGGTTGTGGTGGAGTAGACTCTGGAAAAAGTGCTTATAAAAAATTTTTAGCTGGTGCCAATTATGTTCAGCTTTATACTGGAATGGTTTTTAGAGGGCCCAATGTCGTTAATATGATAAAAAAAGAGCTTAAAGAATTATTAATAGTTGATGGTGTTAAAAATTTCGCAGAAATTATAGGAAAAAAATAGCAACTGAAATCATATAAACTTGACGAGATCAGTATCTAACCTTATATAGACGATATTATTATGTCAAAAAAATGTGAACTTACTGGAAAAAATCCAATGAAAGGTCATAATGTTAGTCACGCTAACAATAAAACAAAAAGAAGATTTTTACCAAATTTAAAGAAAGTAAAATTTACAAGTGAGCTTTTAAAAAGAAGTTTGAAATTAACAGTTAGTAATGCAGGAGTTAGATCTGTTGATAAAAAAGGTAGTTTTGATGAATTCTTAAAGACTGTTAAAAATAAAAATTTATCTCCTAGGTTAAAGAAATTAAAAAAATCAATATTAATTAAATCTCCATTTCAAAAAAAAGCAGTTCAATCTAAAAGTGCTTAATGAATAAATTATTTTTTTTACTCTCATTTGCTATGGGAGTTGTTGTTTTGGCATCAAATTATCTAGTTCAGTTTCCAATTGAATATTATGATTTAGAAGAAATATTAACCTATGGAGCATTTAGCTATCCCATAGCTTTTTTAATTACTGATTTAGCAAATAGATCTTATGGTAAACTTATAGCAAGAAATATAGTTTATATTGGTTTTATAATAGGAATTAGTTTTACTCTTTTATTTTCAACAAACTTTGCAGATTTGATTTCTATTAGAATAGCTGTCGGTTCAGGAACTGCTTTTTTAGTAGCTCAATTATTAGATGTTAAAATCTTTGATAAATTAAGAAAAAAAGATTGGTTTATTGCACCTCTTACCTCCTCAATTATTGGATCAACAGTTGATACTTTTTTATTTTTTTCAATTTCATTTTATGCAACCGGAATTCCTTGGATTACCCTTTCATTAGGAGATCTAGCTGTTAAAATTTTAGTGTCAATTATGATGTTAATTCCTTTCAGATTTCTTCTTAAAACCTTTAAACCAGTTTAAATTTAATAAAGATACTTGTAGGAAAGTATTTTATAAGCCAATTTTGCAACTAGAAAATTGTAAGAGTTAAAACCTTTGATAGGCGCAAGTTCATTAATATCTGCACCAACTATATTAGAATTTTTTGCTGCAATTTTAATTATGTTTAATGTTTCATCCCAAAGTAATCCACCAGGTTCTGGTGTTCCTGTTGCTGGCATTATACTTGAGTCAAATCCATCCACATCAAATGTTAAGTATACAGTCTTATTTTTTATAAGTTTTTTAAATTTTTGTAAGTTCCATTTAGTTTTATCTTTCGCCCAAAAAATATTAATTCTAGATTTATTTCTTTGCAGAAAAGGTATTTCACTTTTTGAGATATTCCTTATCCCAAAAGAAATTATGGATATATTTTTGTAGTCCAAACATCTTCTTATAGCTGAAGCATGAGAAAATTTTTCTCCATTATAACTATCTCTTAAATCAGCATGAGCATCAAAATGTAAAAGACAAATATTTTTATGTCTTTTTACAAAAGGTTCTATACATCCTGGTGTAATGGAATGCTCTCCTCCAAATGTCATAGGAAAAAGTTTTTTATCTAAGATTTCTTTATTTATATTTGAAATCTTTTTAAGGGCTTTGTTGATATTCTTATCAATTTTAAAAGGTTTTAAAGTTTTAATACCTATTTTTTTATAAGGCTCACAATTAAGTTCCTCATCATATAATTCAACTTGGTGCGAAGCTTTTATTATTTCCTTTGGACCATTTTTAGTGCCACCACCATAACTAACAGTTTTTTCTAAACCAAAGGGGACTATTACAACTTTTTCTTTAAAATTGAATTTATTATCAATTCCTAAAAAACCATTTTTGTTTGCTAAATATTGCAATTTTCTATCCAAAAATTTTTGAAAAGTTTTTTCTATCTCTTTTTTTCCAGGAAGCCTTATGATAAGCATCACTCGCAATTAAAGGCAGCACGCTGGTTGCTTCTGCAAATACCATCTGTTCTTTTGTAACATCAACCTTACCCCAAGAGCTTGCTTCTTTTAAAGTCGAGCTACTACAAGCACCATCTCTAGAGTCCGCTACAGTGATTTGTATAGCATATTTATGCATATCAACTTCTTTGCCTAGAAGCTCAGCACATATTACAGTATCTTGTATAAAATTTTTTGGAACACCACCACCTATCATAAATAATCCTGAACCCTTAGATTGTATTTTGATTTCAGTTAATTCTCTAAATTCCCTGATAGAGTCTATTGTCATATGTTTTTTTGGATTTTTTTCCTGGTGAATCACCAATCCAAAACCAGCACTTGAGTCTGTGAACGCAGGACAAAAAATTGGAACATTGTTGTCATAAGCTGTTTCAATTAGTGAGTCCTTTTTTACTGAATTTTTTTTCAAATATTTACCCATTTCTTGGATAAATTCTCTAGATGTATAGCTTTTCGGTTCTAAATTATCAGCTATTTCACAAATTTTCTTGTCACAAACTTGTAACTCATCTTCATCAATATAAGTATCGTAAATTCTATCAATGTAATTTTTTCGTAGTTCAGTATCATCCTGAAATTGAGAGCCTTGATAATGTTTAAAACCCAAAGCTTCAAAAAAATCCATGTCTATGATTGAAGCTCCAGTAGCAACAATCGCATCTACCATATTATATTTTACTAAATCTTTATAAATATTCATACATCCAGCTGCAGAAGTCGAACCAGCTAAAGTTAAAAATATAGTGCATTCCTTGTCTTTTAACATTTCATTATAGATATTTGCTGCATTAGCAGTCTCTCTTGAAACAAAAGACATTTTTTCCATTGATGAAATAATTTTTCTTGAATCAAATGAAGTTATATCAATATGTTCAACAGGTTTTTTTAGAAAATCTTTTTTACTATTGTGACCTAGATTTTTGTTATCAGACATTAAGCAACCAAAGTCGATTTATTAGCATCTTTGCCATAAAGACTCATTATTGGACTATCTTCAACTTCATAAATTTCATCAGAATAAAAACCATTGAATTGAGTTCTAAATGTTAAGCCATATGATCCTAATTGACCTAATTCAATATAATCATTTTCTTTAATATTATTTGGGAGAAGAAAAGGTCCTTTCATATAATCCATGCTGTCACAAGTTGGACCATAGAAATCAAAAGCAGTAAATTTTTTTGAAATAATCTTATTTGAACAATCTTTAATCATTTTAGAAGGAAAAACTATGTTTGGTGTTCCTGCATCAAAAAGTGTGCCATATGTTCCATCATTTATATAAAGTTTTTGTTTTTTCCTTAGATTTACTCTAACTATTGTTGAGCCACTTTCAGCTACTAATGCCCTTCCAGGTTCGCAAATTATTTCTGGCATATTATCAATCTTTAAATTATCTAAACTTTTTTTAATTTCATCAAAATAATTATCTAAAGATTGTGGTATAAGGTCAGGATATATGGTTGGAAAACCACCACCAACATTAATATAATTTGGAATAATTTTTGTCTTCTTAATTATGTTTCCTATTTCTGTGATACCTTTAGAGTAAGAAATTGGATGCATACATTGCGACCCAACATGAAAACTTAAACCAATTTTATTTGAATATTGTTTAGCTAATCTTAAAAGTCCAGTGGCTTCAGAATTTAAAGCACCGAATTTTTTTGATAAATCAATTTCAGCATGTTCGTTTGAAACTGATACTCTTACAAAAAGTTCAAGGTCATTAGAATTACCTGTACTTTCAATAATTTTAATAAGCTCATCTTTTGTATCTAATGCAAAAGTTTTAACGCCATATTTAAAATATGCCTCGCTTATACTTTCACGACTTTTTACAGTATGCATATATGAACATTTTGCTGTTTGGCTAAATTTTCTAACAGCTTTTATCTCTTCAATGGAAGCAACATCAAATTGATCAATTCCACTTTTTATCAATGTTTTAATTACCTCTGGATGAGGATTTGTTTTAACTGCAAATAAAATTTTGCCTGGAAATTTATTTTGAAAGTATTTTGATGCAGAAAGAATAGAATTCTTTCTTATACAATAAACCGGCTTGTCTGGTTTCAGTTGACTTACTAAATTTTCAACTGACTTAAATTTTTGCATTTAAAATGCCCCCCAAAAAAATTTAACAAAAAAAAGTTTTTTTATTTAAAAAACTTTAGTAATTGCAGCAATTAATTCAATAGTTATTCAATGTAAAGTAAATAATGACCTATTGAATTGTGGAAAAAAATTGCCATATACAAATCATGAAAAACGAGCCAGTATTACAAAATTTAAACGATTTTGAGAATAAAACCTTATTAATAGTTGATGATGACAATCCTTTTAGAGAAAGATTGGCAAGGGCTATGGAAAAGAAGGGATTTGAGGTTATTCAAGCTGAGGGTGTACAAAAAGGTATAGACACAGTGAAACTTAAAAAACCAGGATTCGCAGTAGTTGATTTAAGATTGGGTGATGGTAATGGTTTAGAAGTTGTAAAACAAATTCAGCAATCTAATACCACTAGTAGAATTATAATGCTCACAGGATATGGTAATATTCCAACAGCAGTAGCTGCCATCAAAGAAGGAGCAATTGATTATCTTGCTAAACCAGCAGATGCTGATGATGTTGAAAAAGCACTTTTAGCTGATCCAGCTAAAAAAGCAGTACCTCCTGAAAATCCAATGTCTGCAGATAGAGTAAAGTGGGAGCATATTCATAGAGTATTTGAATTATGTAATAGAAATGTTTCAGAGACTGCAAGAAGATTAAAAATGCACAGAAGAACTCTTCAACGAATTCTTTCTAAGAGATCTCCTAAATAAGTTTCCTAATTTTAAAAATTTTTTTAGATAAAAGTGTGAGTAATGTTACTTTAAAAATTTCAGCCAACAAAAAGGGCATCACACCTAATTCAAAAACTGGCTTGTCCCATCCAATTACTACACCCAACCATAATACACCAAAAATGTAAATAGTTAAAACTGACAAGACTAATTTTACAAAAATTACAAAATGATTGTTATCTATTCTTATATAAGATGCCAAAAAACATGCTGAAAGAAATCCGATAAGGTAGCCCATAGTTGGACCTGTAAAATAAGCTAGACCAACCCCTCTTTCAGGAGAATTAGAAAAAACAGGAAAACCAATAATTCCCTCTAATAAATAAAGGCTGACAGTTGCAAGAGCAATTTTGTATCCAAAGCTTATCCCAAAAAATAATACTATAAACGTTTGCATTGTCATTGGAACTGGATAAAAAGGTATTTTTATTTTAGCAGATATTGCCAGAATTATTGAACCAAAAAAAATAATAAGTAATGATTTAATTATTTTAGATTGAGTATTTTGCTTTATTAGTTCCATAAAAAATAATACTCTTATTTCAATCGATAATCTATATTTATTTATAATGAGTAAAATTCAAAAAACAGATCATTTTTATCTAATTGATGGTTCAGGTTACATATTCAGAGCCTATTATGCTTTACCACCACTAACGAGAAAAAGTGATGGTTTACCAACTGGTGCTGTAAGTGGTTTTTGTAGTATGTTATTTAAACTTCTTGAGGATTCTAAATCTAAAGAAAATAAACAGAAGCCAACTCATTTTGCTGTAATTTTTGACTCTGCTAGAAAAACTTTTAGAAATGAAATTTATAAAGATTATAAAGCTAATAGATCAGAAGCACCTGATGATTTGGCTCCACAATTTGACTATATTAGAAAATCTGTTTTAGCATTTAATTTACCTTCGGTAGAACTTATCAACTATGAAGCAGACGATTTAATAGCAACATATGTAAATCAAATTCTCAAAATGGGTGCAAAAGTCACAATTGTTTCTTCAGACAAAGATTTGATGCAACTATATAAAAAAGATGTTCGCATATTTGATCCAATGAAAAATAAGTTTATTTCGGAAGAGGATGTAAAAAACAAATTTGGTGTTGATCCCTCCAAAGTCATTGATGTTCAAGCTTTAGCGGGTGATAGCAGTGATAATGTACCTGGTGTACCAGGAATAGGTGTAAAAACAGCTGCAGAATTGATTAACAAATATGGAAATTTAGAAATACTCTTAAAATCAGCTAATGAAATTAAACAAAACAAAAGAAGAGAAACTCTAATCGAAAATAAAGACAAAGCAATAATTAGTAAAAAATTAGTAACTTTGAAAAATGATGCTCCAATTGATAGAGACTTAGTTGAATTTAAGCTCAAGGAAATTGATAAAAATAAACTTTATACTTTTTTAAGAGAAATGGAGTTTAATAGATTATTAAGCTCAGCAATTTCAGCTTACGGTGAGCCTAGTCTAAATAATATTGGAAATGATTTAAAAAATAAAGAAATTAAAAAAACTATTGTCAAAAAAGATTATCATTTAATTACAGATCCAAAAGTAATTGATAAATGGATTGAAGAAGCTGAGGAATCAGGAGAAGTTGCTGTAGATACAGAGACAAGCTCATTAGATCCTCATCAAGCAGATTTAATTGGAGTCTCCTTAAGTTCTAAAATTGGTAAAGCTTGTTATATTCCAATAGGTCATAATTCAAAAAAATCGATTAGCAAAGACATAGTTCTTAAAAAATTAAAACCATTACTTGAGGACCCAAGTATCAAAAAGATTGGTCAAAATATTAAATTTGATTTTATTGTACTTTTTAAACACGGCATCAATATAACATCAATGGAAGACACAATGCTAATGTCTTATGTTCTTGATGCTGGAAAAAATAGACACAATATGGATACGCTTTCACAAATTCATTTAGATCATAAAACAATTGCATTTAAAGATTTAGTTGGAACTGGAAAAAAAGAAATAAGCTTTAGAGAAGTCGAAATTGAAAAGGCAAAAGACTACGCCGCCGAAGATGCAGATATAACTTTCAGATTATATAAAAAATTTCATAAAAGCTTGAGAGATGAAAAAATGGTTAATATTTATGAAATTTTTGAAAAACCAATGATAAAAATTTTAGCCTTCATGGAAATAGAAGGTATTAAAATTGATAATAAATTTCTCAAGTTATTATCTTCTAAATTTGAAAAAAAAATCGAAAAAATTCAAAAAGAAGTTTTTAAAATATCTAAAAAAGAATTTAATATAGCCTCTCCAAAACAACTAGGTGAAATTTTATATAATGATCTTAAAATAGCAGATTTAAAAAAAACAAAAAAAGGAAGTTTTGCTACGAGTGCAGCGGTGCTAGAAGATCTTGCTTTTAAAGGCCATGAATTTCCTAGGCTTGTTTTAGATTGGAGACAAGTTTCTAAATTAAAAAATACATATTCCGATTCTTTGCCAGAACATATCAATCCTCAAACAAAAAGGGTGCATACATCATTTTTACTTGCAGCTACTACCACTGGAAGATTAGCATCTAGTGATCCTAATTTACAAAATATTCCTATAAAATCTGATGATGGTAAGGATATTAGAAAAGCTTTTATAGCCAAAAATGACCATGTTTTAATTTCTGCTGACTATAATCAAATTGAAATGAGAATCTTAGCAGATTTAGCAGACGTTAAAGGACTAAAAAAAGCTTTTAAAAATAATGAAGACATTCACTCACTAACCGCAAGTCAAATATTTAATACTGATATTAAAAAAGTTAATCAAGATCAAAGAAGAAAGGCAAAAGCTATAAACTTTGGAATTATTTATGGTATTTCTCAGTATGGATTAGCTAAACAAATAAGTGTATCAAATTATGAAGCTGAAGAATTTTTGAAAGCTTATTTTGCAAAATTTCCAGAAATTAAACTTTATATGGATAGAACGATTAAGTTTTGTAGAAAAAGTGGTTTTGTTAACAATATCTTTGGAAGAAAGTCACATTTTATAAACATTAATGACAAAAATTATAATATAAGAAATTTTCAAGAACGAGCAGCAATTAATGCACCCATTCAAGGTTCTGCATCTGAAATAATGAGACTTGCAATGATTAGATTAGAAAAAAAACTCAACGAACAAAAAAATCAAAAAACAAAGATGTTACTTCAAATCCATGATGAATTAATATTTGAAACTCCAAAACAAGACATAAAAAGAATCAGTAAACTTATAATTGAAGAGATGACTAGCGTTGCTAATAGTGAACAGCATTCATTTTCTATACCTTTGACGGTAGATTTGAATACGGGGGATAACTGGGGTATGCTTCACTAATTTTAATATGATTGCCCAAATTAGAACAATTTAGTATTTTTATAATCAAATATGCACAAACAGACAATTGCTTTAATTGATGATGATAGAAATATTTTAACAAGTCTTAGTATAGCTTTAGAAAAAGAAGGATTTAAAGTTCAAACTTATATTGATGGAGAAAGTGCTTTAATTGGTTTGACAAGAATCCCTCCTGATTTAGCAATAATTGATATTAAGATGCCTAAAATGGATGGAGAAGAGTTACTAAAAAAATTAAGAAAAAAAACTTCTTTGCCTGTGATATTTTTGACATCCAAGGATGATGAAATTGATGAGTTATTAGGTTTAAAATTAGGTGCAGATGATTTTGTTAAAAAATCCGGAGGATTTTCTATTAAAGTTTTAATCGAAAGAATTAGAGTTCAACTCAGAAAAAAAGATACGAAAGATACTATCGAGGAAAATAAAAGTATAATTTCTCATGGCAAACTCAAGTTAGATCCGTCGCAATTGGAATGTGAATGGGATGGAAAACAATTACCAGATAAATTAACAACAACAGAATTTTTATTAGTGAAAGAATTGGCAAAAAGACCAGGAATTATTAAAGAGAGAGCACAATTAATGGATATAGCTTACAGAGAAGATACTGATATAGAAGATAGAACAATTGATAGTCACGTCAAAAGAATTAGAAAAAAATTTAAAAAAGTTGATCCTGATTTCTCAGCTATTGAAACTAGATATGGAAGTGGATATAGATGGAATGTTAGCTAATGTTCAACAATATTCTTAAAAATCTTTCAATTTTAAAAAAATTTTTATTTATAAACTTAATTTTTTTTACAATTATTGGTTTATTTACATTTATTTACATTAAAAATGTTCAACCAAATTTAATTAAAAAAAAATCATCTATTCATATCGAAGTTATAAATAATACCATTGATAATTTAACTAGATTAAATGTTAAATTTGTCGAGGAAGACATCAGAAGTTTTCTATTTTCTACGCGATTTCTTTTTCAAAATTTAGATAGAGTAATATTTTTTGATAATGAATTAAATTTAGTTGGAGATACTGATACCTTAGATCTTGACCCAAGATCTTTTACAACCAGATTGGATACAGTAGAACTCGAAGTATTGAATGAAAAAAAAACGAAAGAAATCACTGAGACAAAAAATATAAATATTGGAAAAGATAATTCTGTTTCATTAAATGATGTATTGTTTAATTATGCAGCTTCAAAAAATTTTGGAATACCTTTCACATTTACCCAAGAGGAATTTAATAAATTTAAATTAACTACAATTAAAAATGTAATGCAAAATGGTCAAAATATTGGTTATTTAGCTATAACAGAGAACGCTAATGATATTAAAGCTGCAATAGATGAAAGAAAGACTTTTATTATAAGAACTGCAATCGCAGTTGGTATAGTAATTTTAATTTTTTCATTTGTTCTAAATAGATACTTTTTAAAACCAATTAAAAATTTAGTAAGTTACACAAAAACAATAAAAAATAAAAATCCTAAGACAACTAATATCGATACATTAAAGTTAAGAAATGATGAATTAGGTCTACTTTCAAACTCTTTAGATGATATGACGTTAGAATTACAAAAAAGAATAACTCATGCAGAAAATTTTTCTACAGATCTTGTTCATGAAATTAGAAATCCTCTTGCTTCTTTAAAAAGTGCTTCTGAAATTTTACAAGATGCAAATGATATTGATCAAAGAATCAAGTTAATCAATATATTAAGTCATGATGTACAAAGAATTGAAAGATTAATTACTGACTATTCTCAAATGTTAAAGGACGAGGTTGCTTTGAGTAGAGAAAAAATAAAAAAACTAGATATTGAACCAATTATAAAATCCGTTGTGGATGATTTTAATAATATTTATAAATTAAAAAGAGGTATAGAAATTTCATATGAAAATGACAAAAAAAACAAATATTTTGTTAATGGAATTGAAAATAGAATTGAACAAATAATAGCAAATCTTTTAGACAATGCAGTTTCTTTTAGTGAAGACAATAAAGAGATAGTTGTAAAGGTTTCAAAATCAAATGAAAATCAAGTAATAGTCCATATTTTAGATGAAGGTGAAGGATTTAAAGAAAAAGATACAAACAAAATATTTAAAAGATTTTATAGTAATAGACCGGATAAATTCGGACAACATTCAGGACTTGGTCTAAACATAGTTAAAAATTTAGTTGATTTACATAATGCTACAATTAAAGCTTCTAATAGGGTAGGTCAGAAGGGAGCAAGTATGGAAATAATATTTCCTAAATTGTAAAGTGTGCTATTGATTAATTAATACTTTATTGCTAGAAGACCCCCCATGGAAGATTTCAAAGTAAAAGATATATCCCAAGCAGAATTTGGACGAAAAGAAATTTCAATTGCAGAAAGTGAGATGCCTGGGTTGATGGCTCTTAGAGAAGAGTATGCAGGGAAATCTCCATTAAAAGGTGCAAAGATCATTGGCTGTTTGCATATGACAATTCAAACCGCAGTTTTAATTGAAACTTTAGTAGACTTAGGTGCCGAAGTAAGATGGTCTTCTTGTAATATTTTTTCAACACAAGATCACGCTGCTGCAGCAATTGCAAAAGCTGGCGTACCTGTTTATGCCTGGAAAGGTGAAACTGAGGAGGAATATCTGTGGTGTATCAAACAAACTATTGTTGGTAAAAAAGACTGGAAACCAAATATGTTATTAGATGATGGCGGCGATCTCACTGCTATAATGCACAATGAATATAAAGATTTATTGAAAGATGTGAAAGGTGTTTCAGAAGAAACGACAACTGGAATAAAAGCTTTAAACAAAATGGAAAAAGATAAATCTCTCTTACTTCCAGCAATCAATGTAAATGACTCTGTAACTAAATCAAAATTTGACAATCTTTATGGATGCAGAGAAAGTTTAGTTGACGGGATAAGAAGGGCAACTGATGTTATGATGTCAGGAAAAATTGCAGTTGTTGCAGGTTTTGGTGATGTAGGAAAAGGTAGTGCTGCCTCATTAAGACAAAGTGGAGCGAGAGTTTTAGTCACAGAAGCAGATCCTATTTGTGCATTACAGGCTGCAATGGAAGGATATGAGGTTGTTTTGATGGAGGAAGCAATAAGTAAAGCAGATATTGTTGTGACTGCTACAGGTAACAAAGATATTGTTACGGCAGATCACATGAGAGATATGAAAGATAGAGCTATTCTTTGTAATATTGGACACTTTGATAATGAAATTCAAGTTGAAGCCTTAAAAAATTATAAATGGACAGAGGTAAAACCTCAAGTTCACGAGATAGAACTACCAAGTAAAAAAAGAATAATTCTTTTAGCAGAAGGTAGATTGGTAAATCTAGGATGTGCAACAGGTCATCCAAGTTTTGTAATGAGTGCTTCATTTACAAATCAAGTCATTGCACAAATAGAGCTATGGAATAATCATAAAAATTATGAAAACAAAGTTTATGTTTTACCTAAACATTTAGATGAAAAAGTTGCAACACTACATCTTAAAAAGGTAGGTGCAAAATTAACAAAGTTATCAAAAGAACAAGCAGACTATATTAGTGTTGGAGTAGAAGGTCCCTTTAAACCAAATGCCTACCGCTACTAGCAACAATGTAATAGATTCATCTTCAGAAAAACAAACAGAGGAATTAGCACATAAAATTCAAAAAAAGTTGAAAATTGGCAGTATAGTTTTTTTATACGGAGAAATGGGAGTAGGTAAAACAACTTTTATTAAATATTTAATAAACAATTTACAAAAAGAAAATAAACTAAAACAAACAGAAGTAACAAGTCCAACATTTAATTTGTTAAATGAGTATCAAATTAATCAAATAAAAATAAATCATTATGATCTATTCAGATTAAAAACAGACGAAGAATTGAAAAATTTAGGTATATTTGAAGATAGTTTAAATGCAATTACTCTAGTTGAATGGCCACAATTAATTAAAGAAAAACCAAAAAATTTGATAGAGTTAATTTTCAAATATGAAGATGATCATAAAAAAAGATCTGTTCAAGTTAGAGGATTAGTTTTGTAATTTTTAATGAAAAACTTAAAGAAGATTAAAGGTGATGCATCGTATCGAGAGTTTTTTAGAAAAAAAAATAAAAATTTTCACTCAGTAATAGTTTACTCAAAAAAAGAAAAGTTTAAAAACCTTTTAGTGTATGATGCAATAAATAAAATTTTGAATAAAAATAGGATTTTAGCTCCAAAATTATATCAAGAAGATTACAAAAAAAATTACATTGAAATACAAGATTTTGGTAATGACACAATTTATAAAATTCTAAAAAAAAAAAAGAATAAAGGTTTTTTTTATTTTAAAAAAATAATAAAAATATTAGACAAAATTCAGACAATCAAAAATAGAAAAATTAAAAATTTTAAAAAAAATACATATGTTATTCCTGAATATAAAAAAGAAATTCTTTTACAAGAGGCAAATTTATTTATTGATTGGTACGTTAAAAAAAATAAAAAAAAATTCAGAGAAAAATTTAAAAAAATTACTAATACATTAGTTTCTCATTTAAAATTAAGAAATAATGTTTTTGTTCATAGAGACTTTCATGTTTCTAATTTAATGCTTCATCATGATAAATTAGGAGTAATTGACAGCCAAGATGCGCTTATAGGAAATAAAGCTTATGATTTAGCGTCTTTGATAGATGATGTTAGATTGAAAACTTCCATCTCTTTTAAAAATCAAGTTTATAAAATGTATATCAACAAACAGAAAATACTGAATAAAGATAAATTTAAAAATGATTTTGAAATACTATCAATACTCAGAAATTTAAAAATAATTGGAATATTTACAAGACTTTCAAAAAGAGATGGGAAAAAAAAATATTTAAAATTGATTCCATACGCATGGAAATTAATTAATTTAAGAATTAACAATAATGAAATATTTATAGATCTAAAAGATCTTTTAAAAAAAAATTTTAGAGGAAAAATTAATGAAAATTGATACTGCTTTAATCTTATGTGCAGGTTTTGGAAAAAGGTTAAATCCTTTAACATTAAAGACTCCAAAACCATTATTAAAAATAAATAATAAAACATTGTTGGAGGGCTGTATAAGTATGTTAATAAAATTAAAAATCAAAAAAATTTTATTAAATACATTTTATTTAAAACAACAGATTTTTGATTTTATTAAAAATACAAAATTTCCAATAGAAATAGAGATAATTGAGGATGGAAGAGATATTTTAAATACTGGTGGTGGTATAGTTAATATGTCTAATTATTCGGAGAGTGATGATTTTTTAATTTTAAATCCAGACACAATTTGGGGTGATGGATATGTTGATGAAATAAAAAAAATGCAAAATCTCTATTTTTTAAATAAATTGACAAATATACTTTTAGTCACAAAAAAAGATTTGAGTTTTGATAAGAATCTTTCTGGTGACTTTGATTTAACGAAAAATCTTTTAAAAAAAAATAACAATAAAAAATTTATTTATATTGGTTGTCAGATACTTAATAAAAATTTACTTAAAAAACGTCAAAAAATTAATTTTCCAATAAATGAAATTTGGGATGAATTATTAGAAAAAAAAGAACTTAATGGATTTGAAAGTTTAATAAAATTTCGTCATTTAACTAATTCAGAAATCTTTAAAAAACTAGCAGATCTTTAGATCGCTCCTTATCTAAATATTCGCAACTTTTTATTTTCATTTCTTTATCAAATTCGATAATTAATGGGTTGCCAGTCGGTATTTCAAGGCCAGAGATTTGATCATTATCTAGCTCGAATAAATATTTACATAATGCTCTTATAGAATTTCCATGAGCTGAAATTAAAACATTTTTTTGAATTAACTTTTCTTTAATTTCTTGTTTAAAATATTTTAATACTCTTTCATAAGTGTCTTTTAAAGACTCAGTATCTGGAATTATTTTTTCAGATATTTTTTTATATGTATCAATATTTATTGGATGGTATGGGCTGTCTTTGCTAAGGGGATCTGGTCTTAAATCCCATGATCTTCGAAATTCATGTATTTTTTTTTCGCCAATTTTTTTCTTCATCTCAATTTTGTTTAAACCAGTTAGAGCACCATAATGTCTTTCATTTAATTGCCATGCTCTAGTGAAATTTTTTTCATCATTAAAAACTTTTTGAATAATTTTTAATGTATGATTTGCTCTCAATTGAATTGACGAATAATAATAATCAATTTTGATACCTTTTTCCCGTATAATTTTTCCGGCTTTTTCTGCCTCCAATTTTCCTTGTTCTGTAAGATCAACATCTACCCAGCCTGTGAATTTATTTTCTAGATTCCAAATACTTTGTCCATGTCTTACTAAAATTAAAAAACTCATATTGTTATTTCTAAAATATATTTATAAATAAAACTATATAATTAAATGATAAAAATTTTTTCAAAATTTAAAGTAATATTTTATTTTACAAACTTTTGTTTGATTTTTTTATATCTTTTTCCGGGAAGCTTATTGGGTATGATCATATATGACAATAAAAGTATACAACCTCAAATTACTCCAGATTTTTTTATTTCGTCGAATCACTTTTATGTATTTTGTCTAATTTCGATTATTGGTTTTATGAGTTATTTGGAAATCAAAAAAATCAAATATCTAATAATTTATCTAATTTTTTTATCAATAATTCTTGAAATATTTCATTTGTTTATACCTGAGCGAAGTTTTCAATGGTCAGATTTGTTTGGAAACTTATTAGGAGTCTTGATGGTAATTTTGATTAAGAATATTATAAATAAATATGTCCCTAATAAATAGATTAATCGTTTTGATTTTTTTTTTAACAACTGGATGCTCCTCTATTCCAAACAATACTTCAAATAGTTGTTCTATTTTTAGTGAGAGATATCTTTGGTATAAACATACAAAGAAAGTTGAAAAAAAATGGGGAACACCAATTTATATTCAATTAGCAATAATAAAAATGGAATCCGATTTTGATTGGTTAGCAAAGCCAGCTAGGCAGAAAATTTTTAAGGTAATACCGTATAAAAGACCTTCCAGTTCGTTTGGTTATTCTCAAGCAGTAAAAGGAACTTGGGAGCAATACAAAAAAGAGACGGGTAATAAATTGGCCACAAGAGCAAGATTTAAAGATAGTGTTGACTTTATTGGTTGGTACACAAACAAAACAGAATCTATTCTTAAAGTTTCTAAGAAAGATGCTTTCAAACAATATCTTGCTTATCATGAAGGCTGGGGAAACTATAAATATTATAAAAAAAATAAAAAAGTGATTGGACTAGCAAAAAAAGTTGAAATACAATCTAATATTTATAAAAAACAGTTATTTGAATGTAAAAAGTCACTTAATAAAAATAAATATATTATTTTTTAGTTAATTCTTTTTTAAGCTCCAAATCTACAGCGTCAATTCTTTTAGTATTTTTAGCTAACGCTAAGTACATTGATGGTGTCACGTATAAAGTAAAGAATGTTGAAATAATCATTCCTCCTAAAATTGTTGAACCTACAGCTAATCTAGAGCCCTCTCCAGCACCAGGGCCGATATTTCCAATTACTAATGGTATCATTGCAATCATTGTACTTAATGATGTCATTATAATGGGTCTAAATCTTACAGCACACGCCTCTTTAACAGCTAACTCAATATTTTTTCCAGTAGTTCTTATTTGATTTGCATAATCAACAATTAAAATACTATTTTTTGTTGAAATTCCTATCAGAATAATAAGAGCAATCTGAGAAAAAATATTTACTGAACTATTCAGAAACATGATAAATACCAAACCACCAAAAATAGCTAATGGTACAGTTAAAATAATTATGAACGGATGAATAAAAGAATTAAATGTTGCTGCCATTACCAAATATGCAGTTAACAAAGCTAAAGCAAA
The DNA here is from genome assembly GCA_014654035.1 of Pelagibacterales bacterium SAG-MED19. GTDB lineage: Bacteria > Pseudomonadota > Alphaproteobacteria > Pelagibacterales > Pelagibacteraceae > Pelagibacter. Next base: position 10,652 of record JACWDQ010000006.1, on the reverse strand, counting down.
AATTATAAATAATTCATTACTTGTTTCTTTGATCTCCTCAGACTTTCCTTTCCAAGTAATCTGATTTTCTGGAGCTAAATCAACCATTACATCTTCAAAGAAACTTATTGCTTCAGTCAAAGTATAGCCCTCATTAATATTTGCAGAAATTGTTACTGCTGGTTGTCTATTATACCTTGCAAGTTCTTTTGCTGAGCCTTCTTCTTTAAAACTAACTAGATTTGCTAAAGAAATTAGTTTTCCATTTGTTTCCGAACGAACAAATATTTTCGAAACACCTTCTTTGTTTCTTCTATCGGACAAATATTGTTGAACAATTATAGGATACTCTTTGCCTAATTTGTTAAAAGTTGTAATTTTTTTTCCTCCATAAAGAGTTTCAAGTGTTTCACCAATAGATTTAGTAGAAACACCTAAATCTTTAGCTTTATTTTTATTAATTATTAATTTTACCTCTGGCTTGTTTCGATTGTAATCAGACTCTATTCTTGAAAGATTTTTATTAGATCTTATTTCTCTAATTACTTTTTTTTGTATTTCTTCAAGTTCTTCATAAGTACTTCCGTAAATAACCATTTGCACAGGTTTATTGTAATTAGATACTCTTATTGATTGTGGAGAGATAGGGAAGGCCACTGCTTGAGGTAAAGTTACTATTTTTCCAATAGCCTCTCTCAAAACAACTTCTTGCCCCTTTTTTCGATTTTTCCAGTCATCTAATAAAGCAATTATTATAAAACTATTATATGAATTAGCTGAATTTCCAAATCCAGGGACCCTCATTATAAATCTTGAATATGGACTATCCTCGGCTTGAAGAAGTGGAAGAAGCCTTGCTTCTACTTTCTGCGCTTGTTCTTGTGTATATTCAAAAGAAGTTCCCTCATCTGTTAATCCAATAATTAAGTACGCTCCACGATCTTCCATGGGCAATAATTCTTTTTTTGAAAAGTTAAATAATAATACCGATGCAATAACTATTAAGATTATGAAAAAACTTACAGTTTTTGTCTTATTTACAATTATATCTAAAGTCTCTTTATAAAAATTTGCAAAGTTTAAGAAAAGCTTTTCAAACTTTTGAATAAAAAGTTTTTTCGATGTTTTTTTATAAAGAAATTTACTAGCAAGCATTGGAGACAACGTTAACGCTACAAAAGATGACACAACTATTGAAAAAGATAAAGCGATTGCCGTTTCTTTAAATAATGTTCCAGAAATTCCTTCGATAAAAATTAATGGTAGAAATACTGCAACTAGAATTAACGTGGTGGCAACTATTGCAAAAGAAATTTGTTTAGAACCTTTGTAAGCAGCAACCAATGGAGTTTCGCCATTTTCTATTCTTCTATATATCGCATCTGTCATTATGACAGAGTCATCTGTTATTATCCCTATAGCTAATATAAAGCTTAGAAGAACGAAAATATTTATTGATAGTCCAAATAAATATAAGCCTAAAAAAGAGGCTATTAGGCTCACAGGGAGCGCTATAGCAGGTACTATTACGGCTTTTAAGTTACCTAGAAATAGATAAATTATTAAAACGACTAAAACAAAAGCTATTAACAAAGTTTTATATACCTCTTCAATCGCAGCCTCTACATAGTTTGCTCTGTTAAAAGAAACTCTTAAATCTAATTCTTCTGGTAAAGATTTTTTAACTTGAATAATTTTTTTCTTAATATCTTTTGAAAGTTCAACTGTGGAGGCGCCGCTTCTAGCATAAATGCCAATTCCAACAGTCTTTAAATTAATTTGATCTTTAGTTTGTGCTTTAAAAAGGGTTTTTTCTGAAACGGGACCAAATTCTATGTTAGCAACATCAGATAGTAAAATAACTTTATTACCGGTTTTTTTAATTGGTAGCTGTTTGATTGAATCAATATCAGTATATGATTTATCTAAATTAAGTGTTAAATCAATATTGTCCGCTTCAAGTGTACCAGCCGGAAGACTTATATTTTCTCCACGCATTGCAGTTTCAACTTCTTTAATTGTTAAATCATTAGCTGCAAGTCTAATAGGATCTATCCATACTCTAATACTCAACTCCCTTAATCCCCCAACTCTTATTCTTCCAACATTTTTTACACTTGAGAATTGATCAACTAAATATCTTTCAGCATAGTCTCCTAACTCAAGATCACTCCAAGTTGATGATGATAGAGATAACCACATAGTTGTGGTAAAACCAGCTGCTCTTTTAAGTATTTGTGGAGGATCAGATTCGGATGGCAAGTTATCAACAACTCTTGCAACTCTCTCTCTAATATCATTAGCAGCATTATCTAATTCTATGCTTGTATCAAATTCTACATTTATTGTACTTCTTCCATTTTCAGACTTAGAATCAATATTTTTTATTCCTTCAGCACCACCAATCACGTCCTCAACAACCTGGGTTACTTCTTGATCTACTATCGAAGCCGCAGCAGATTTATAATCTACTTGAATTTGTACAACAGGTGGCTGAATACCATTTGGTAGTTCTCTAACTGGTAATTTCCAAAAAACAAATAATCCAAAAACAATCAAAATTAGAGACATGACCCAAGATACTGTCGGTCTTTTTATACTTAATTCGGTAATAAACATTTATTTGTTGATAGGTTTTATTGTTCCACGTGGTCTAACTTTTTTTAATCCTTCGGCTACAATAATGTCACCTTCAGTTAAGCCCGAAATTATTTCTATGCTTTTATCAGTTCTTATACCTGTCTTTATTTCAGTTTTATTAGCAATATTCTCTTTATTAATTTTATAAACATAAGACTTGTCTCCCTCAATCATAACGCTTGTGTCTGGAACACTTAAAGAGTTTCTTAAATTAAATTTAACTCCAACTTCTAACAATGATCCTGAAATTAACTCTAAGTCTTTGTTTTTTACTTTTATTCTAGATAATAAACTTCTAGTATCAGCATTAATTCTACTTGAAACAAAGTCTACTTCACCTTCAAATATTTTATCTTTATAGCTGGCTATTTTAACTTCCACTGGCAGACCTTTTTTTATAAATGCAGAATAATTTTCAGGAATTTTGATATCAGAATAAATAGTGGAATTATCATCAAGTGTAATTATGATTATATTATTTGATACAAGTATATCTTCAGTAAGACCCGTATATCCTAGTACTCCACTAAATGGAGCAAGTATATTTCCACTTTTTAATTTAATTAAAACTTCTCCTTTTTTTACAAAATTTTTTAATTTTAGATCCTCAAATAGATCATCTTTTTTTATCTTAAATGTTTTAGATTTTTTTGAAATTGCTGTTCCAAAAGTTTCAATTTTTTCTGAAAATTCTTTTTTAACCACTTCCGTTACTATTATCCCTGGGGGTGGTCTTTTACTAAATTTTTTTTTAAAATGATTTCCAATCATTGTTCTTCCAATAATCACAATTGCTATGATTAGAAAAAACACCAATATTATAGAAATAGTTTTTGTAGATCTTTTCATATTTTATCAAATTATTCCGTATTCAGCCCAAGAGCCATCATAAATACAAGGAAGATATTTATCATTAATTAAAGAATAAGCTAGTGCCAAAACACACGCGGTAACCCCAGAACCACATGAAAAAACCATATCTTTTTCATTCGTATCTTTTAAACAATTTTTAAATACAAGCTTAAGATCCTCTTTGCTTTTAAATGTTTTATCTTCATTTAAACAATTATTAAAAGGTATACAAAAAGAATTTTTTATATTCCCACTTCTTAAACCTTTTCTAGGTTCTGGGACTTCTCCATCAAATCTATCTTTGCTTCTAGCATCTATCACTTTAAAATTTTTTTCCTTAATATTAAGATCAATTTGTTCTTTATTTTTTACAAGTTTCTTTTGTTCAAAACTTTTGTAACCAGATATTTTGATATCTTTAATTTCATTTGTAATTTTTTTATTTTCTTTAATCCATTTTTTAAGTCCACCATTTAAAACATGAATCAATCTAGGATTATGACCAAAATAAATAAAATTAAACCAGCATCGACATGAGCTGACTACATCTGAATTATCATAGATGACTATTTCATCCTCATTTTTTATTCCCATTTTTGATACTATTTTATCCCATTCATTTTGATCAACTAGCATATGAGGTAAATCAATTTTTTTTTTAGAATTTTCATCTAAGTCAAAAAAAATAGAATTTGGAATATGTTGATTATTATATTCTTCTAATCCACTTCTTTTAGTTTGTGGCATATGCCAAGAACAATCTAAAATTTTTACAGAATTAATATTTTTTTCTAACCATTCAGTTTGAACTAATGACATTTATCTCTTTTCTAAATATTTTTGGTGATATTCCTCAGCAGGGCAGTAATTTTTTAATAGTGATATTTTAGTAACAACCTTGCCTGATAATCTCTCATTAATATCTCTTAATACTTTTTCAGCAATTTTTTTTTGGTTATTGTTGAGGTAAAATATTTCACTTCTGTATTGAGTTCCAAAGTCTGGTCCTTGAGAGTTTAAGGTAGTTGGGTCATGAATTTGAAAGAAAGTTCTTAGAATTTTTTCATAAGATATAATTTTTTCATCAAAATCTAATTTTACAACTTCAGCATGATTAGTATTACCAGTGCATACTTCTTTATAGGTTGTGGAAGCACTATTACCACCACAATATCCAACCTCTGTTTTAATTATACCATTTATTTTACTAAATTTAATTTCTGGCCCCCAAAAACATCCAAGTGCTAAAACTGCTATTTCCATTGATTATGATTTAAATTAATTTACAAATTATTCATATGCTTAGTAAAAATCAATTAGGATTTTTGTACATGTTTATGTCTATTTGTGCATTTTCTCTTATGGATATCCTTGTAAAATGGTCTGTGGATTATCCAATAGGACAAGTCTTATTTTTTAGAGGATTTTTTGGCATTGTTTTTTATTTTTTTGTAATTCCAAGAGAGAGACTTCATAATTTTTACCAAACCAAAAGACCTGGTTTACATCTACTTAGATGTCTATCAGGTTTAATCGCACTCGTAGCAATATTTATTGCATTAAGAGAATTGCCTTTAGCAACTGTCGTAAGTATATCTTTCGCAGCACCAATATTTACAACTATTTTTTCAATTTTTTTATTAAGTGAAAAAGTTGGTATTTTTAGATGGCTAGCTGTGCTTATTGGATTTATCGGCATTCTTGTCATTACTGAACCTGGAATTAGTGAACTTAATATTTATTATATTTTTCCAATTATATTTTGTTTAGGACTTTCTTATGTAGCAATTACAATTAGACAACTGTCAACTACAGAGCCAGTTTGGTTAATTTCTTTTTATTTTTCATTGTCAATAACACTCCTAAGTTTTTTAACAATTCCAAGTGGATGGGTAATGCCAAGTTTTAATCATTTGGTTTTATTAACTTTAATTGGTATTTTTGGTGGAGTAGCAAATTTGTGGCTGAGCCAATCTTATAAATTTTCTGAAGTTTCACTCGTGACTCCATTGAAATATTTAGCTTTAGTTTTTGCTATTATATTTGGTTATTTTATTTGGGGCGAGATACCTACAATAAAAACATTAATTGGAGCTTTTTTAGTAATTATATCAACTTTAATAATTTTCAGAAGAGAGATTTATAATAAAAAAATAATTACCTCTAAAACAGTAAATGACTAGAGTTCCAAAATATTGGAAAAAAGCAAAAAGATATTTATCTAAAAAGGATAAGACGATTTCTAATCTTATTAAAAATTATAAAAGTCCATCTGAAGTAATCCTTACATCTAGAAAGGATATTTTTTTTTCACTATGTAAAAGTATTATAGGTCAACAAATTAGTGTTGCTGCAGCTAATTCTGTTTTTTCAAAATTTAAATTAAGATGTGGTAATAAAATCAATGCTAAAGTCGTATCAAAATTATCAACTTTACAATTAAGAAGTTGTGGACTAAGTAGGCAAAAAATTTCAGGAATTAAGAATTTATCAAAACAAATATTGGACAAATCTTTTAATCCAAAATTAATTAATAAAATGAGCGATGAAGAGGCAATAATTTATTTATCTAGTTTGAAACAAATAGGAAGGTGGTCAGCTGAAATGATTTTGTTATTTACTTATAATAGATCAAATATTTGGCCAGTCCAGGATATAGGATTATTAAGAGCTATTTCCAAAAATTATAAAAAAAAATATTTGCCACCGGATAGTTTTGTGAATCTTTTAAAAAAAAGATTTTCTCCTTATTGCTCAGTTGCTACATGGTATCTTTGGAGAAGTATTGATCCAGAACCAATTCAATACTAATTTCCCTCAATTATTTGATGATTTCTTATAACAGTATCTTTTAATAATTCATGTGCTAACTGATATTCTGATGAATGAAAAAATTTTTTTGCTATTTCAAAAGAAGAAAATTCTATCACAACTGTTCTTACAAAATTTTTACCCTCAGTTACAATATTATTATTTCCTCTAACTAAAAATTTACCATTATATTTATTAACTGCTTCTCTCGCTTTTAAAGCATAATTTTTTAGTGCTTCTTCATCAGAAATATTTTCATAAACGCAAACGATGTAACCTTTTTTCATTTAATCAATCCAATCCTTAAATTTTTCAATATTATTTTGCAAAAATTTAGGTAATTTGTCTAAAGAATAATTTTCAAGTTTGCTACCATCTCCAATTTTGTTATTTCTTTTATCAACTTTTAAATCATAAATTGCTTGTTTATTTTTTATTATTTTATTTATTTCATTTTCAGTCATTGGATTTTCATCAAACTCCCTATGATGAAGATATGATTTAAGTTTATGCTGAATTTCTGCAGCAGTTTTAATATTTGAAAAATGCCAACCACCATCATCTATAAATTCTATATTTATATATTTCTTTTTTGAGAAGATTGTGTCTAATCGATAGAAGGGATACTTTTTATCTTTTATATTTCTTAGCCATTGTGGGGATAGTAATACTTTCTTTTTGCATGCTTTTGTACCTGTCCAAATCAACCCTGGTAATTTAAGATTAAATTTATAATAAAACATTTTTTGCTTAAAAAGAATTATCTTGTTATTTATATTTTTTTTATCAAGATTTTCTAAATTGGGAATTTCATCAACATCAGAAACCAAAATAAGATCTTCATCATTTGCATTTTGTAATCCATTAATTATAAAATCTCTTTGACCATTTTCTCTGTAAGCAGCATTTAAAATATATTTTCTTGATTTTTCGTCATGATTGTCGTCATTTAATGCTTCTTCAATATTTGAAGGATATTCATCATAAACAAGATAGACTATTTTCTTTTCAAATTTTTTAAACTTTTCATGATTAAATTTTAATTTTCTTGTATCTCCTCTATGAGTGAAGGTGCTTTCTACTATAACAAAATAGTCTACATAATCATTGAGAACATTTAGCCTTAAGTCTAAAACAATCTCTTCATCAAAATACATAAAACAATCAAAAATTTTCATAATTACTTTTTAGTCTTTTTTAATTTTTTTTATATGATAAAAAAATCCATGGCAGATAAATTAATTATAACTTTTGAAGAATATACTAAAATTGTTGAAAAATTAGCTATTCAAATTCATAATAATTACAAGCCAACAGTCCTTATTGGAATTATGAGAGGCGCAGCACCAATAATTGATATTCTCTCAAGAATACTAAAACTCCCGATAGCTTATATTGTTATTCAAAGTTATTCTGGAAAAAACATAGAAGACCAACAAGGTCAACTGATGTTTGCTAGAGAAATAAGTTCACTTGCCAACGATAAAGATTTTAACAAAGTTCTCTTAATTGATGATCTTTCAGATACTGGATTAACACTTAATAAAAGTATTGAATGGTTAAAAAATTATGGGCCAACAAAAAATTATATTAAAGAAGTTAAAACTGCCTGTTTGTGGAAAAAGAAATCATCAAAGTTTGAACCAGATTTTTGTCCTGTTAGATTAGATTCAGATCCTTGGATAGTACAACCTACAGAGCATTATGAAGAATTATCTATTGAGAAAATAGTTGAAAAAAATAAATAGGGCCAGCTAAAAATACTGGCCCCACTAAATCTTTTATTTAAGCAACTGCAAAACTTACTACACTTAATACAGCAATAACCCATATTGCCGGTGAAGTACTTGAAAATTTTCCAGTAAATATTTTGATTAAAGCATATGATACAAACGCTAAAGCAATACCATTACTAATGCTGTATGTTAAAGGCATTGCAATCATCGCCAAAATAGCAGGAGCAGACTCAGAAATATCGTTCCACTCTATATCTGTAATGTTTCTTATAAATAAAACAGAAACAAACAATAAAGCTGCACCATCTATTTGCTTAGGCAGACTAGTCGCTAAAGGAGCAAAAAATATACATGCAAGAAACAATATTCCAATTACTAGAGAAGTCATTCCAGTTTTTCCACCAGCTTTTACTCCAGCACCAGATTCTACATAACTTGTAACCGTTGTAGTTCCCATCATTGCACCAGCAACAGTACTTACACTGTCAGACAACATAGCTTTATTAATATCTTGAACTTTCCCATCTTTTCCAATTTTTCCTGCAACATTTGCTACAGAAGTTAAAGTCCCAGCAGTATCAAAGAAGTCAATAAATAATAAAGTAAATATGACAGTAGACATACCTGCTGTCATTGCTGCTGATAAATCAAATTCAAATAGATAAGTCATTGGCGGTGGTGAACTTGCAATTCCATTAAATTTTGCAAGACCTGTTGCCCAAGCAATAATACTGAATACTAGAATACCTATAATAATGTTACCTTTAACATTCATTTTGTCCAAAACTATTATTGCTATAAAAGTTGCACAACCCAATAAAACTAATGGATCACCTAAGTTACCTAGCTGAACTAACGTAACTGGATTATCAACAACAACTTCCATTATTTGAAGACCAATAATCGCCAAAAATAAACCTATTCCTGCTCCAATTCCTAATTTTAAACTTTTTGGAATTGAATTTATTAGCCAAGCTCTTATTGGTGTTAAAGATATTATTAAAAATAATACACCAGCAACTAATACAGCACCTAAAGCCTCTTGAGGTGTGTATCCCATTCCAGCACAGACCCCGAAAGCTACAAAAGCATTTATACCCATACCAGGCGCGAGTCCTATTGGCCATGTTTTTCCGTAAAAAGCCATAATGAAACAAGCTAATGCTGTAGCTAAAATAGTTGCCGTATATACTGCACCGAAATCAAAGAAACCTTTATCAGGTCCGGCAAATTCCCCAGATAAAATAAATGGATTTAAAAACATTATATAAGCCATAGTTAAGAACGTAGTAGTCCCTGCTATCACTTCTGTTTTAAAATCTGTTTTGTGTTTTTTATAATTGAAATAATTTTCAAGCATTTGTCCTCCTAATGAATGATAGATATTTGATTCTTTTTAAAATTACCCTTTAAAACTAGCCTTTATTCACATTTTTCAACTCACAAGTTTATATTTGTGCCATAATTGATTTGTAAATATTAATTTATGCAAAAGTACAAATTTATTTTTCTGAGCTTTTTAATAATGATTTTATTGTCAGGTTGTAAAACAATTAAAGAAAAGACAAACATAATAGTTGAAAAAGAAAATCAAAAACTCACTAAATTTATAGGAAATTCCTTAAATAATTTACAAATAGAAATGGGAAAACCAGACGAAGATTTTAAAAATGATAAGGGTAATTTAGTGTTTGTTTATAATACCAAAAAATATGGAATTCCATGTGAGAGAAGATTTGAGATAGATTCTAATTCTATTGTTGTTGGATTTATATCTAATGGGTGTTTCTAGTGAACTTGCGGAGATTTTATTCCCCGCAAGCAAGGCTTACTTATTTGATTTCAATAAGTTTTTTCTTTTTATGCTCTGGCATAATTCTTTCACAAGAAATTGTTAAAAGACCATCTTTTAATTCAGCACCATTAACTTTAACATCATCAGCAATGGTAAATGATCTTGCAAATTGTCTTTGAGAAATTCCCTTATGAATTATTTCTCCATCTGCATTATTTTCTTCAGATTTATTAATCTGCTTTGTTCTAACAGTTAATAAATTCTCTTCGAACTCAACTTCAACATCATTTTTATTAAAACCAGCCAAAGCAACTTCTATAGCATAGTTATCTTTCCCAGTTTTTCTGATGTTATATGGTGGGTAATTTGACTGCATCGTCAAAGCACCATTTCCCAACATATTTTCAAATTGGTCAAACATATCGTCAAATCCAATTGAAAACGGTCTTAGTGAGTTAAAGATAGATAGATCCTTACTTGTCATAATATCCTCCTTTTTTTTTAAGCAAGTTTATTTATGTAAGCCCCATTAGGCGACTTACAAAGTTTATTTAGTAATTAATTCTTTTATTTCAAGGTTGAAAAAGTTAAATTTTATTAGAAATTTTTAATGCAAATGCATAATCAAATGCAATTTCCTCTATTGCTCCATCTCTACCTGATTTCCCTCCATGACCAGCATTCATTTCAGTTTTTAGCAGAAGTAAATTATTATCAGTTTTATAATCTCTTAGTTTTGCAGTAAATTTTGCAGGCTCATCAAATAATACCCTATTATCACTTAGGCTTGTAGTAATTAACATATTTGGGTAATCCATTTTTTTAATGTTGTTATAAGG
>JACWDQ010000050.1 GCA_014654035.1 Pelagibacterales bacterium SAG-MED19 | reverse complement strand
CAGATAATAAGATTAATTTTTATTTTAAAAAATATGCTAAGTATAGAACTCAAGATATTCCAAAATTATATCGTGATAGTGGATCTTTTTATATATTTAAAACTGTTAGTTTGTTAAAAGATAAAGGGGAATTAAATAATAAATCTAGCTATTATCACTTAGATAGAAATAAAGCTGTAGATATTGACAACATCAAAGATTTTAAATTAGCAGAGTTATTATTCAAAAATAAAAATCAATTTGTAAATTAAAAAACTTTATATTTTTTTAGTATTTCAATCCCAGTTTTATAAGAGTCAAACTCTACAATATCATCAGTTTCTAAAGCTATCTTAAAGCCTTCTTCTAAACCTGACATTAAAGTCATGTGACCAATAGAATCCCATTCTGGAATTTCATTATATTTAATATTTTCATTAAATTTTGAAATTTCAATCGATAAAGACTCCATAAATATTTTTTGGTATTGTGCTTTATTATCCATAATGAATTATTTTAGATTTTGTAATATGTTATCTACAATTTTATCTGAACTTAGTCCATGTTTTTCTTGTAAAAATTTATAACTACCACCCTTGCTATAGAAATCATCAACTCCTATAATTAATTGTTTGGGGGGGTTGCTTAATGTTGCTTTATATTCAGCTATTGCACTACCTAAACCACCAATTACATTGTGTTCTTCAACTGAAACTATTATTTTGTTTTCATCGCACGCTTTTTTTATAGCCTCTTTATCTATGGGTTTTATTGTGTGCATATTTATAACACTACAAGAAATATTTTTTTCATTTAACTTTTTTGCAGCTTCTAAACAATTATAAACCATTGCTCCTGCAGAAAAAATTGTTATATCTTTACCTTCTCTAAGCTGAATTGATTTTCCTATTTCAAATTTATAATCAACACCGTTCACAATCGGATTATTAGATGAGCCTGTTAACCTGATATATATTGATTTATTTGAATTTACTGAAGCCTCCAGTGCTTTTACTGTCTCAAGAGAGTCTGAGGGAGA
>JACWDQ010000005.1 GCA_014654035.1 Pelagibacterales bacterium SAG-MED19 | reverse complement strand
GCTAATAAAAATTTTACATTTAAGACCGAGTCTTCGCGCACCCCAAGCAACAGATCTACCATGATTGCCTGCAGTTGCAGTTGCAACTACAATGTCTTTATTTCCATTGCTTTGCTTATACTATCTTCAGTTTTGATCCCTTTAATTTGAAGTGGAAAAGCTATATTCTCAACAACAGTTTTGTGTGGAAGTAATGCAAAGCTTTGGAAAACCATTCCCATTTTATTTCTTCTAAGATCAATGAGCTCTTTATTGTTAAGTTGTAATAAATCTTGGCCTTCTATAAAAATTTTTCCACCTGTAGCATCAGTTAATCTAGAAATACATCTTAGCAATGTTGATTTACCAGAACCTGATAAACCCATCACAACTAACATTTCGCCTTTTGAGACTTCAAACGAAGCATTGTTAACACCAACAATACATCCATTTTCTTGGAAAGTTTTAGCGTCTACATTTCCATTTGAATCTTGGAGCATTTTTTTAGCATCTGCACCAAAAATTTTATAAACATTCTCACATTTGATTACTGGCTCAGACATAAATTATTAATTAAGTTATATGAAATTAAGATAAAATTAAATCTATAATATTAATATTTTCCCCCTAAAAATTTTTAATGTAATAAACTCTAGTATCAATACCTGTGCTTAAAAAACTTAATGCTTCACCGCTAACAGTTATTGACTCATTTACTCCAACATTATCACCACTTACAGTAAAACCTGCAAAACACTTATTTTTTTCCTCGTCCCATTTGACAAATGTCTCATCAATTTTATTTCCATTTATTGTGTAAATTTCATGCGCTCTAAAATTTAAAAAATTTGCACCCATAATTGCTCTTTGGGGTATCAATTTTGTTACTTTACAAACCTGTTCATAAACTTCATCTGTTAATTTATAATGATCTGTGCCATCAAAAGTTACTAAGATTCCTGAGGGTAGTTTTGATATTAATTCACTTAATTTCTTTTCTTGTGCAATTCTTTCTTCCTCTAATTTCATTTTTCTAACCAGTTCATCACCACCACCAAACATAATGTTTAAAATGGAAAAAGAAGTAAATATAATTATAAGTATAAATACTAGACCACCAAATTGTTTTGTGGTTTCAGGTAAATCTTTAATTTTGTTTAAATAATTTTCTTTTAACATTTACTCTTGTATCTTTCCGTTTTTCCAAGTGCCTGATTTTTGTGTACCATCGGATGAGGTAAAAGTTCCTTCCCCATTCATAAAACCTTTGGCCCATTCACCTTCGTAGGTTGAGCCATCAGGAAAAGTTAATACACCAACTCCACTCCATTCACTATTTTTAAATTCACCTTTATAAATGTATCCATTGGGCCAAGTTTCAACTCCTTGACCATTTTTTTTTGTTCCTACCCACTCTCCTTCATAAGTAGTTTTATCTGTATAAACCCATTTACCAAAGCCATTTTCACAATTTCCTTCTTTGCAGCCAGTGCTTCGTGCCAATACAACTGATGAGATTAATAAACTTAAAATTATGCTGATGAGATATTTTTTCATAACAATACTTTACACAAAATTTGCCAAAAAAAAATCAGACTTTTTGATCATGTTTAATGCATGAATATATCGAAATATATTTTTCTGCATTTTCACTTTTTATATTTCTTGTAATTTCATGAATTAATTCTCCTGTTTTTCTAGTAATTATACCAGACTCTGAATAATTTTTTTCTTGATCAATTGATTTAAATAAAACTACATCCTTATTAACAACCTTAACATTTAATTTTTCTGTATTTGAAAGAAATAATGATAATCCTCTAATTAAAAGTGTCTCCGGTTGTTTTGATTTAATTTCAAATTTATCCAAACCTTTTTCATTCAAATCTTTAGCTAAAAAAGTTTGATAATTATATTCTGAATTCTTAATTATTTTTTTATCTAAATCACAAACAAACTTAAGATCAATATTTTCATTTATACTCACATCTTTTGCTAAAGTTTGATTAAAAAATAATAAACTTATGAATATACTTAAAAAATATTTAATCATTAAATTTTTCCATTTAAAAAAAAATCTCCCCCAACATTGTTGGGAGAGATTTAAAGATTTAATTGCTTTTAACTTTATTTAGTAAAAGCTTTCCAAACTTTCTTGTTCTTTTTCAACCATGCTTTTGCAGCATCTTCGTGAGTCATTTTGTCAACGTCAACTAAAGCTGCCATTGCACCAATTTGACTTGTTGTGAAAGAAAGTTTTTTAAACATCGCTGCCGCTTTTGGATGAGTTTTTGGAAAGTCAGCATTAACTGCTTTTTTCAAATAACCATCTGGCGAACCACATTTTCCATCTCCACCGTCTTCTGGTCTACAACCAGCTGTGTACGGAGGAAAGTCGATGAATGTAAAACCAGCACCATCTGTAAAGTTAGGTGTCCAGTTAAAGATGATTGTTCCTCTTCCTTCTTTTTCAGCTGCTGATAACTCTGCCCAAAGTGCATCAGCACTTCCAGCAAATTTAACCCACCAAAGATCTCCTAAACCTAAAGCATCAACCCTTTGTGGAATTAAGTCACCATGCCAAGTTTGTGGACCTTCCAACATTCTTCCTTTTCCATCTGGAGAGTCAGGTGTTGTAAAGTTTTTAGCACAGTCAGGATTTTTTAAAGCAGTCCAGTCTGGTAATCCTGGGCATAATCCTTTTTCAGCAACCCAATTTGGATATCCCATATCTTCAAGTGTTCTTGCTTCATGGTCGCCCCAGTCAAGCAATCCACCTTTATCCAATGCAGTTGTGAACGATTTACCAAAAGCAGATTCCCACACTTCGTGAGATATAGTTACGTCGCCAATTCTAATTGACTCGTAAACTGCTTGTGAGTCAGCGTTTACATATTTAACATTATTTCCCATTTCTTCCATAATTCCACCAATAACGTAAGCCATTACAATTTGACTTGACCAGTTATGTGTCGGGATCACGATGGGCTTTTTACTATCTGCTGCGTTTGATATTCCAGCAAAACTTACTACTGAAATTATCATTGCAGATATCAATGATATTATTTTTCGCATTTATTCCCCTTTCTTAATATTAAGTGCGAATAGTATGTGCCTAAGTAAAATGATAGTCAACTACTAGATATTTATATAATATAACAATAGATTATAAAAAATGTCGCAAACTACTTTAGATATTAAAGAGCCAGGATTAAATGTGTTACCACCTGGAGTTGAAAGACACGTTGTAAATGCAGGTGGACTTACTGGCTTACAGATTTTTCCAGATGATGAAATAGAAATTATCAATGATGAAGGAAATCAAATTTGTGAAATAATTTGTTTTGATAAAGAAGGAAAATCTGAACTTGGAATTTTGAATTTAAAAGAAAACGGTAAAGAAAGTTTTATCAAAGAAATTTTAAAGAAACAAGATGAAAGCTCTTTAACAACCAATCTTCAATTAAAAAAAAGAAATTTAGATATTAATAAATCTAAATCATCTATTCTATTTGATAACAACACTCCTAGCGGGGAAAAAATTAAGATAAAATCTAAAGATAAATGCTACATAATCTTTTCAGCACCACAAAATGATATGTTAGTAAGTGAACAAAATCCCTCTAGTGATTTAACAATATTTATCAAAAGATCTAAAATAGTTAATGATAAAGAATTATCAGTTATACCTGATCCAGTTTTTGAGCCGAATTATGAAAAAAATATTGATAGAGAAACTTCAATTTCTTATCAAGTTAAAGAAGGTGATTACATTCAGGTTATTAGCCCAGCAGGAAGGCAGTGTTCTGATTTTGTGGCATTTGATACTAAAAAGCTAGACAAAAAAATTGAAAAAGGTCTTGATTGGCAAACAACAAGAACTTTTATGGGTAATACTTTTCCTGGACCAGGATTGTTTTCAAAATTTTATGACACTGATCATGAACCTTTAATTGAAGTGATTAGAGATACTGTTGGCAAGCATGACACATTCAACCTAGCTTGTACTTCAAAATATTATGAAGATGCGGGATATTTTGGTCACCCAAACTGTTCTGAAAATTTAACAAATTCAATGTCTAAATATGGTATCCAAAAACAAAAAGGTTGGCATGCTATAAACTTATTTTTTAATACTTCAGCCTCAGGATTAAACTCTGTAATTTCTGATGAATCTTTTGCAAGACCTGGTGATTATGTGATGTTTAGAGCTCTAAAAGATTTAACAATCGGAACAACTGCGTGTCCCAGTGATATTGATGCATGTAATTCGTGGAATCCAACTGATATTTTTGTTAGAACTTATGACAAAAAAAAGGAATTTTCAAAATCATTTGCTTTTAGAATGAAAACAGACTCTGAAAAAAAACTTACAAGAAATTCTGGTTTTTATGAAAGAACCTCAAAATTAACAAGAAATTTTATTGATGCTAGAGGTTTTTGGTTACCTAATGATTATACTAAACATGGTGTAGTTGAAGAATATAATGCATGTAGAGAAAAAGCTGTTTTAATAGATTTATCTTCTTTGAGAAAATTTGAAATCATTGGACCTGATGCTGAAGAATTGATGAATTACACATTAACAAGGAACATTAAAAAACTTTCTATAGGTCAAGTTGTTTATTCTGCAATGTGTTATGAAAATGGAATGATGTTTGACGATGGTACATTATTAAGATTAAGTGAAACTGGTTTTAGATGGATTTGTGGAGATGAATATGCTGGTGAATGGTTAAAAGAAGTAGCAAAGAAAAAAAACTTTAAAGTAAATATTAAAAATTCAACAGATCAAATTAGTAATGTTTCAATTCAAGGACCTAAAAGTAGAGAAATTTTAAAAAAATTAATTTTTACTCCTCCTACTCAGCCATCGATAGAAGAATTAGAATGGTTTAGGTTTACAATTTGTAGAGTTGAAGAGCTTCAAGGTATTCCACTAATTGTTTCAAGAACAGGTTATACTGGTGAACTTGGGTACGAAGTTTGGTGCCATCCAAAACATGCTCCTGAAGTTTGGGATAAACTAATGGAAGCTGGTAAAGATGAAGGTTTAATTCCAGCTGGATTTGCTGCTTTAGACAAGTTAAGAATTGAGGCAGGTTTAATTTTATTTGGTAATGAATTTGATGGTCAACAAGATCCCTTTGAAGCCGGGATTGGTTTTGCAGTTCCACTAAAAACAAAAGAAGAAGATTTCATAGGAAAAGAAGTTTTAAAAGAGAGAAAAACTAATCCGCAAAAAAAACTTGTCGGTTTGGAGTTGATTGGAAAAGAACATGCTGGCCATGGTGATTGTGTGCATGTTGGAAGATCGCAGGTTGGAATAGTTACAAGTGGTTGCTTATCTACAACTCTTAACAAAAATATAGCTTTATGTAGAATTGATACCCAATATTCTGAACCTGGAACAGAGGTAGAAGTTGGAAAAATTGATGGTCATCAAAAAAGAATTTCTGCAAAAGTTGTGTCATTTCCTCATTTTGACCCTAAAAAGACTAGAGTTAGATCTTAATGACAAAAACAACTAAAGATTTATTAGAGTTTTGGGAGGATCAAATGAAGCTTTCTCATATGTCTAGTAATTATTTTTTTCGGAAATCGCCTTCCCACTATCACATGATGCTTTTAGTTATGCATGCCTATAAATATGAGGAAAATTTGACAGTAGAAGAATTAAAAACAAAATTATTTAAAACGTCACGCCCAAAATCTGCTTTAATGATAAATGAAGCTTGTGAAAAAGGCTTCTTTTTCTTAGAAAAAACATCGGGAGATCAAAGAAAAAAACATATTAAACCAAGTCTATCTTTTATTGATGAATTCAATCAATATCTTGAAACTTTAAAACATTTAAGTTTTTAAAAGTCATATAGTTTTTACTTATATTTTTTATATATAAAAAAAATTATATATTTAAGTCCTACGAAAAATAAAGATAGCTGTATGTCATTACCGACAAAAGCAAAGGTAGTAATCATTGGTGGAGGTATCCACGGGTTAAGTACTGCATGGAAATTATCGGAGACATATAAAAATCCAGGTGACATTGTAGTTTTAGAAAAAAAAGATATTGCTGCTGGCGCGAGCGGAATAGCTTGTGGAGTTGTAAGAAATAATTATTTTCAACCAGCCATGAGAGAATTAATGGCTCATTCAGTTTCAGTTTGGGAGAGTGATCCTAAAGCTTTTAAATATAATGCTGTTGGATATTTGCAAATTTCTCCAGAAGTTATGCATAAAGACGTTGCAACAATTTACGAACAACAAAAAGCTATTGGCTATGAGTCAGAATTCATTGAAGGTGAAAAGGATTGTATGAAATACATGAAGGGAATGTTTGATGACTGGCAAGCGCAAGGAATTACATCCGTGCTTCATGAAAAAAAAGGTGGATATGCATTTAACAAGGACTCTATTAAGGCGCTTGAAAACAAATCTACTTCAAATGGTGTTCAAGTTATAAAAGGTGTAAAAGTTAATGGTTTTAAAAGAGGTAGTAATAGTAAAGCTGTGACTGGAGTTGAAACAGATCAGGGTACAATAGATTGCGAACAAGTGGTTATTGGAGCTGGTCCTTGGGCTAGAGATTTCTGGAATATGCTTGAACTTCCTAAAACTGCAAACATCAAAGGTAAAGATGGCAAAATGCATACAACTGACATGTGGACTTATTGGATGTTACAGGAAGGTGTAATTGGTGTTGAGCCAGATTTTTTAAAAATGAATAACGGCGAACAGCCTCCAGTAATTCATGTAGACTCTACTGCTCCTTTATATTCTGATAAAACAAAAAAATTAATAACAGATAAAATTTGGGGAATTTATTATAAACCTGATATCGAAGGCTTAGGTGTTCAAGGTGGTACGTCTCCTTACATTGTTGATAAGCATTTTGATGAAGTAAATGTAGATCCATACGGAATTGAGTCTCCAGAATACCAAACAACAGAAGCTTTTAATGATATGTGGTGTTCTGCTTTGGCGCATTGCCAAAAAAGATTTGAAGGAAAATCTGATTTATACAGAAAAGGTCCATCAGGTGGTCTTGGATGTATGACACCAGACTCATTTCCAATCTTCGATAGATTTTTAGAAAATGTTTATATGATTGCAGATGCCAACCATGGTTACAAAATGATAGGAGTTGGTGAATTAGTGGCAAAAGAAATTTTAGGACAAGAAAGTGACTTGTTGAAACCTTTTAGATTCAACCGATACGAGAAGGGTGAGCTTCACCCTACTTCGAACAGTCCGTTTCCTTGGAGCTAGTTTATCTGAGTAGACAGACGTTTTTTTTTCAGTTACCTTTTTGAACTAAAAATTCTTAACAGAGGGGACTATGACTGATCTAGAAAAACACGTAAATAAACCTGGTAGAGATAAACTTGTAAAACAAGTTAGAGCTAAAATAAATGAACTTGGTGTTGAGTATATTTTTTTTCAATTTATATCCGTAACAGGAAGAGTTGTTGGTAAAGGTATCCCTTCTGACCATTGGGAGAGAACTTGTGAAAAAGGATTTCAGTTAGTTTATGGTGCGACTGCAAACTTATTTTTAGATAGACATAATAATTATATTGGGTACGGACCTGAAGCTAAAGAGCTCGTTGGAATCCCTGATCCTGAAACTTTTTGTCAGTTGCCTTGGGATAAAAAAGTTGCAAGAGTATTCGTTACTTGTTTTAGAAACAGAGAAGAAAGAGAAAACCCAGGTGGACATTTAACATCTGATTGTAGAGGTAATTTAAGAATAATTGCTGAAGAATTTAAGAAGAAACATGGTTATCAATTAAGAGTAGGTACTGAACCTGAGATGATGTGGTTAACAAAAAATCCAGATGGTACTCCAACTGGAAAAGGTTTTTCAAAACCTTATTGCTATCACATTGATCAATTTGAGTCGTTAAGACCAGTATTTATGAAAGTTATGGAATACGCTAGAGCAATGGGTTTTGATATGATTCAAGGTGATCATGAAGATGCACCTGGACAATTAGAATTAAACTGGATGTATGATGATGTTCTAAGAAATGCAGACAGACTTTCAACTTATAGACAAATCTGTGCACAGGTAGCTAGAGAATTTAATTTAATTGCTTGTTTTATGACAAAACCATTTATGGGTGTATCTGCAAGTGGTTGTCACACAAATATGTCTTTATGGACAGGGGGGAAGGATAAATTAAACAAACTAGGTCATAAGTCTATTCCAGGAATGGATGAAGTATTTAGTTACGTTGAAGGAGGAACAAATACTTTTATGCCTGATACTAAAGATGTTCAATTACCTGGAAAAATAGGTTTAAAATCTATTGGTGGTGTTATGAAACACCTTCCAGCATTAACAGCTATTGGATCTTCTACAGTGAATTCATACAGAAGATTGTGGGATCAGGGTTTTTGGGCACCAGTATATGCGGACTGGGGATATCAAAATAGAACTTGTGGATTAAGAGTTTCTGCTCCAGGAAGATTTGAATATAGATCAGTAGACTCCATGCACAATCCATATTTAATGGGATCTGCTTTATTAAAAGCTTTTGATGATGGTCTAACAAATAATATCGACCCAGGAAAACCAGAGTCTAGAAATATTTATGAGGCTCAAAAAGCTGGGAAAGATGTAAAAAAATTACCTTTAAGCTTAGGTGAGGCACTTGAAAGATTATCTGAAGACAAAGTTATTCAATCTGCAATGCCTGATGAAATGTATAAAATATTTCATTGGTATAAAAATGATGAATGGGAAAAGTTTTTAGGTGCAACAACTCAATGGGATCTAGATACTTATTTAGATTGTCTACCATAGACTTTAAAATTATAGAGAGGGAAAGATATGTGCGGAATAGCGGGATTAATTCATAGAGGTAAATCTTCAAAAGTAGGGCATGAATTGCAAGGAATGCTGCAAGCTCTTAAACATAGAGGAGAAGACTCTACAGGTTATGCACTTTATGGGGACACAGATGGTAAAAATTTCATTATGAGATTTAAAGTTGGTGAAAACGTAGGTGAAGGAAGTACATCTGTTGCTGAAGACGTGTCTGTTTATGATGAAAGAAAAAAAATTGTAGATAGCTACCTTTCTGAAATGGGTGCAAAAATTATTAAAGAAGAAAGAATACTTCCATATTCTCTTAGATATGAAATTCAATATGATAAAAAAGATTTATTAGAATTTTCCCAAAAAATAGAAAGTATCCCTGGTGTTGAAATACTCTCCATGGGTAAATCATTAGAAGTAATCAAAGATCTTGGAAATGCAAAAATGGTTTGTGATAGATATAATCTTGACAAACTTGTTGGTACACATGCAATTGGGCATGCTAGAATGGCAACAGAGTCAGGAGTAGATATTAAATCTGCCCATCCTTTTTGGGGATATCCTTTTAGTGATGTGTCTGTCGTACATAATGGTCAATTAACAAATTATTGGAATAATAGAAGAGCTTTAGAAAATAAAGGAATGAGATTTATGTCTGAGTGTGACTCAGAATTAATTGCTGTTTATATTGCTCAGAAGATGAGGGAAGGTGCTAGTTTGGAAGAAGGTATGAAAGAGTCATTATCAGGTTTAGATGGTGTTTTTACTTATTTTGTTGCAACAAAAGACTCTTTAGGTATGGCAAAAGATACCATGGCTGCAAAACCTTTAGTCCTTTATGAGTCAGATGATTTAGTGGCAATGGGATCAGAAGAAATAGCAATCAGATCAATCTTACCACAAGAGATTGATACTTATGATCCATTTGATGGGGAGGTTAAAGTATGGCAAATCTAAAAAATACTGAAAAGAAAACTAAATCCCAAGCAATGGGTATGCATACCGAAGTTCTAACAGGAAGAACTCAACAAAAGTTTTTTAACCCAGACGAAGCTGAAAATTTCTATTACTTTGGAACTTATGATGTAGATTTTAATAAAAGAACAGATCTTGATGTAAAAGATATGTCTGCAGCAGAAGCTAACAAAAAGATAGATAGTTTAATGAGTGAAGGTTATGGAACAATTGTAATTAAAAATCCTCAAGGTAAACACAGCTTAGGGGTTGGTATCTTAAATAAATTAAATTTAATTTTTGAAGGTAGTTTAGGTTACTTTGGAATGGGTTCATGTGATGGTCCTATTGTAAGAATTAATGGAAGAGTTGGTTGGTCTTGCGCTGAAAACTTAATGGCAGGAAAAGTAGTGATTGAGAAAAATGCTGGATCATGTTTTGGAGCTGCAATCAGAGGTGGAGATTTAATCTGTAAAGGAAGTGTTGGGGCCAGAACTGGTATTGATATGAAGGGTGGAACTATAATTATAGGTGGTGACGCTGGTGCATTTACAGGTTTTATGATGCAAAGAGGAAGAATTATCATTTTAGGGGATGTTGGAATTAACTTAGGTGACTCTATGTATGATGGGACAATTTTCGTAGGTGGAGAAATTGGGTCTTATGGTAGTGATGCTGTAGACGCTGAACTTACAAAAAGTGACCAAGATTGGCTTAGAAGAAAATTAAAAGTTGCTGAGATTGGTGAAAATTTTGATGTTAGTAAAATGAAAAAAATAGTAGCTGGTAAAAAACTTTGGAATTATGACAATTTAGAACCTACTGAGAAAAAAGGAGCAATCTAATGGCAAAAAGAAAAGTAAAAAAGAAATCAAATGGAAAAGGAGTTGGTGGAAAAGCAGATGTTCATGCACACGAAGAAGGTAAGAGAAATAAAAGCTTACTTGGACACAATGCTATTTTTACTCCTGAAGTAATAGACGATATCCATATTAAATCACAATTAGGAAGATACAGAATGCGTGGAATGGCATTAATGAAAAAAATTCCTACTTTTGATGATTTGGTTTTCTTGCCGGGTACTCTTACAAGATTTGTAATTGAAGGTTACAGAGAAAAATGTGAAACAAAAACTGTAATTGGTCCTAGATGTGAAAATCCAATTGAATTAGATATTCCAGTTTATATTACTGGTATGAGTTTTGGTGCACTGTCTTATGAGGCAAAAACTGCTTTAGCAAGAGGAGCAACAATGGCTGGAAGCGCTACATGCTCAGGTGAAGGTGGAATGATACCTGACGAAAGAAGATATTCTGAAAAATGGTATTATCAATGTATTCAATCAAGATATGGATTTAATCCTCATCACGCTCAATTAGCAGATGGTATTGAAGTATTTATTGGTCAAGGACAAAAGGTTGGAATGGGTGGACACTTAATGGGTCAAAAAGTTACTGATCAAGTAGCTGAAATGAGATCGTTACCTTCTGGTATTGATCAAAGATCTCCCGCTAGACACCCTGACTGGTTAGGTCCAGATGACTTAGCTTTAAAGGTTGAAGAATTAAGACAGCTAACAAAAAATAAAGTGCCTATTCAATTAAAATTAGGAGCATCAAAAGTTTATGATGATGTTCGTATGGCTGCAAAATGTGATCCCGACTCTATTTATCTGGATGGTATGGAAGGATCTACTGGAGCAGGTCCTCACATAGCTGCAGCAAACACAGGTATTCCAGGTATTGCCGCAATCAGAGAGGCAAGAAGAGCATTAGATGATGTTGGTAAAACTGGTAAAGTAACTTTAATTTATGCTGGTGGAGTAAGAGATGGTGCTGATATGGCAAAAGCTTTAGCATTAGGTGCTGATGCAATTGCAATTGGTACTGGATCAATGATAGCTTTAAACTGTAATAAAGATATTCCAGAAGCAAACTTTGAAAAAGAAATGGGTGTTAAAGCTGGTGAATGTTACCACTGTCATACTGGAAGATGTCCAGTTGGTGTTGCAACACAAGATCCAAAATTAAGAGCAAGATTAAACCCTGATGATGCTGCGTTAAGAGTATACAACTACTTACACTCAATGACTTTAGAAGCACAACTTTTAGCAAGAGCGTGTGGTAAAACTAATATTCACTCTTTAGAGCCTGAAGATTTGGCCGCATTAACATCGGAAGCATCTGCTTTAGCTAAAGTACCACTAGCTGGAACTAATTATACTGTTGGTGTAGACAACTTTCATAAAATATAGAGGTAATAATGGCTAAGAAAAAAACTAAAAAAGTAAAAAGCAAACCAAAAAAAGAAAAGAAAATGAAGCTTGGTACTTTTAAAGAAACGGCAAGAGAAAAACTAATTGGCCAACATATCGGATATAGATACGATGTTAATTTACTTCCTGATTATAAAAAGATAACACCATTTCTTAAAAAATACGTAGAAGCAATGGGATGGGACGATTTGAATTGGTTAGAAGATGTTCATATGGGTTATGAAGAAGGAAGACCGGCTGTATTTTGTAGAAATGCAAATGGTTGGGTAACTATTCCAAAATCTATTAAACTACCTGACAATCAACAAGATAGAGATATGATAGCAAGAGAGTTATTAGTTAAATTTCAAATGTCTCCGAAACATCCTCTTGTTGATTTGAAAAAAGCTTACCTAAAATTTTAATTACACAATCTTAAGTTGATTTTATTTTAAAATCTATTGCCTATACTAGGTTTTAGAAGATTGTTTCATTTGTCACACCTGTTAAAATTTTATAGGATTTTCAAAACTAAATAAGGAGATAGAGAATATGACTGATCAGTTAGGTGCTCTTACTACTATATTTACAGAATTTTACTACTGGGTAACAGTGGTACTGATGTTTTTAATTCACGTCGGTTTCTGTATGTATGAAGTTGGAGCTTCTCGATACAAACATCATCAACATACTCTTATGAAAAATACAATGCTGATACCATTGGTAACAGTGACTTGGTTTTTCTTTGGTTGGTGGATTTATTGGGCATTCCCAACAGGACCGGGAATAGCACCTTCAATAATGAATGAAAGCACTGCTTTAATTACCGATGAAAGTACTTTTAGTGCTAAATGGTACTTAGCTAACACAGAATATATGGCGATTAACTTAGGTGACCACATAAGTGGTGTATTCTGGGCTGCTTTCTTACTGTTCTCATGGACAGCTGCTTCTATTGTTTCAGGAGCAATAATTGAAAGAATTACAACATTTGCTTTTGGAATTTTAGCAATAGCAATTGGATCTGTATTTTGGACAATTGACGCTGCTTGGGGATGGCACTTTGATGGATGGATGCTAAAAATTTTAGGATATCATGATGCTTATGCATCGGGTGTAATTCACGCAATTGCGGGTGGATTTGCTTTAGGTGTTCTATGTGTTTTAGGACCAAGAATTGGTAAGTTTTCATCTAGTGGTGAACCAAGAAACATAGGACCAAGAAATCCTTGGCTAGTAACAGTTGGATTATTTTTAATTTATACTGGTTTCTGGGGATTTTATGCAGCATGTAATATACCGATATTTGATCTTGGACCTGAATATGGAATGGAAGGTGTAACATACTGGACAGCTACAAACATATACGTAACCCCTACTACACTTAGTGGTATTACTTTCAACTTCTTGATGTCATTATCAGGAGGATTATTAGCCGGTTATTGGATTGCTAAAGGTGATCCTTTCTGGACATACTCAAGTGGACTAGCAGGTGTTATCTGTGCTTCAGCTGGAAATGATTTATATCATCCAATTCAAGCAATGATCATTGGTATGATCGGTGTTGTGATTGCATACAAACTACATTACTGGGTTGAGCGTAAGTTCAAAATCGATGATGCAGTTGGTGCAGTAGCAGTACATGGTTATGCTGGATTTGTTGGTCTAGTAATATGTGGTTTTGTCTTAAATGGTTATCCATCATCTGGTTACAGTGTTGGTGCTATGTGGGACGGAACAACTTATGCATCAATCAATCCATTGGGGCAATTCTTAGGAGCAATAATAATGTTTGGTGTTCTTGGAATGCTACCAGGTTATGTAATAGCTAAAGTACTTCATGGAATGGGTAAATTAAGAATCCCACGAGATGTTGAAATAGCTGGACTTGACTACGAAATGATGGAATCTGCTAAAAAAGATGAAAGAGCAGTTTCATCTGCAACCAGGTAAAGGAGATAAAATATGGCTACAGTTACAAACTGGATCGATCACCTAAGTGCTGAAGAAGTTGTTGGCGCTGTTTACCCTGGTGCTGGATCAATGGAAACGACACTAGTTATTATTGGTGTTGTTTTATGGTTAGGCTGGCATGTTTTGACAGCAAAGTCTGAAAGTGATGAGCTTGATAGACTTTCTAGAAAAAGACATGGTCCAAATGATCATAAAAGCAATGTTACCGAATGGTAATTTAAAATAAAATTTGGGCGCTACTTAACTGTGGCGCCCTTTTTTAATCTTTAATCAAAAAATGCCTGAAGAAAATAATAACGAAGAATTAAGACCAACCAAAATGCGTGGGGTTGCATTCCCTAAAGCAAAATATGGAGTTATATTAGCAGTAATTATAATCATTGTTGTTAATCTAATATATTATAAAGAAACAATTTTTTCTTTTTTCAAATAATTATGTTAATTTAATTTATGCCAAAAAACTTATTCAAAATTGCTAAAGAAAAAAAAATAAAATATTTCCTAATTAGTTTTGTAGACTTGTTTGGAGTATTAAGATCAAAATTAGTTCCTACGCGAGCTATTAAAGAAATGCAAGAGGCTGGTGCTGGATTTGCAGGGTTTGCTGCATGGCTTGACATGTCCCCTGCTGACTCTGATATGTTTGGAATTCCAGATCCTGATAGTCTTATTCAATTACCGTGGAATAAAGAAGTGGGTTGGTTAGCATCAGATTTGTGGATGAATGGAAAGCCTGTAGAAGCATCTCCAAGAGTAATGCTTAAAAACCAAATTAAAAAACTTGAAAAAAAAGGTCTTACAATGAAGTCTGGTGTAGAATGTGAATATTTTCTTATTTCACCAGATGGGAATTCAATAGCTGATCCAAGAGATACTCAATCAAAGCCCTGCTATGATCAATCGGCATTAATGAGAAGATATGATTTAATTAAAGAAATTTGTGATTGTATGATTAACATGGGATGGGGTCCTTATCAAAATGATCATGAAGATGCTAATGGTCAATTTGAAATGAATTGGGACTATGATGACTGTTTAGTAACAGCTGATAGACATACTTTCTTTAAATTTATGGTGAAAACTATTGCAGAAAAACATGGTTTAAGAGCAACTTTCATGCCTAAACCATTTGAAAATTTAACTGGAAATGGATGTCATGCGCATATTTCTGTTTGGGATGGAAATAAAAATAAGTTTTTAGATAAATCAAACAACCTAGGTTTAAGTAAAATGGCGTATAATTTTCTTGGAGGGGTAATTAAAAACGCATCATCATTATCTGCTTTTTTCAATCCTACAATTAACAGTTATCGAAGAATTAATGCTCCACCAACAAAATCTGGGGCTTCGTGGTCTCCAAGTAGTATTTCTTACACAGGTAACAATAGAACTCATATGATTAGAATTCCTGATCCAGGTAGATTTGAACTAAGATTAATGGATGGCTCAGCTAATCCTTATTTGTTGCAAGCAAGTGTTTTAGCTGCTGGCTTAGATGGGTTAAAAAATAAGATAGATCCAGGAAAACCACTGAACTGTAATATGTATGAAGATCATGAAAAGTATCCTGACCTTCCAAAACTTCCAGATGAATTAGATCAATCTCTTGAAAAGCTTAAAAATAATAAAGATATGAACGATGCATTTGGTAAAGAAACAATAAGTAGTTATATCAAACTTAGAAACTCAGAACTTAAAGAATTTAAACAAAAAGAAAATTTTGATAAAACGAAACCTATTACTAGGTGGGAGCGAGATAATACATTAGACTGTTAGAATATGACAATTTTATCTAACGGCCATATGTGGAAACACAGTGAATTTATCGAAAATAATAATTTTTTATTTGATAAAAATAAAATTCTAAGCTCATTATCTAAAAAAGATATTGATGATGCTTACTCAAGTATTTCTAGTTGGAAAGGATACTCTCCTACACCATTAATACAATTAAATAAACTTTCAAAAGAATTAGGATTGAGTAAAATTTTTTACAAAGATGAAAGTAAAAGATTTGACCTTAAATCTTTTAAGGCACTAGGTGGGGCCTATGCAGTGGAAAAGGTTTCTAATGGAAATAAAGACATTGTAGTTGCAACTGCAACTGCAGGCAATCATGGTAGATCTGTTGCTTGGGGTGCGCGAAGACTCGGTCTTAAATGTAAAATTTTTATTAGCGAATTTGTTAGTGATGCAAGAGGACAAGCAATGGCTGATCTTGGTGCTGATGTCGTAAAAGTCAAAGGCAATTATGAAAAATCATTAATTGAGTGCATTAAACAATCAACAGATAATAACTGGCAAATCGTTCAAGATGTTGCCTGGAAAGATTATATGATTGTTCCAAAATATACCATGGCAGGTTATACAGTTATGATGAGAGAAATTATTGATCAAATTAATGAAAGCAAAATCACTCATATAATTTTACAAGCAGGTGTAGGTGGTATGGCAGGAGCAATGATAGCTGGTATAGCAAGATATCTTAATAATGTTCCAACCACTATAACTGTTGAGCCAGATAGTGCAGCATGCGTTTTGGAAAGTATTAGAACTGGCAAAATAGAAAAGATTGATATTAAAAGAGAAAGCTTAATGGGTGGCATGTCATGTGGAGAAGTATCATTGGTCCCATGGGAAATCTTAAAAAACTCTGTTAAATATTGTATCAGTTTACCAGATGATGATATTGCAAAAACTATGAAACTGTTAGGAAACGCAAGTTTTAGTGAAGAGAAAATAATTGCTGGAGAAAATTCTGCACCTGGCGTAATCAGTTTAATTACAAGTTGTGAGGACGAAAAAATAAAAGAAAAAATTGGATTAAATAAAGACTCGAATGTGATGTTAATTGGTTGCGAAGGAGATACAGACGAGAAAATGTATCAAAAACTTATAAACCAATAAAAATAATCAAATGAAAAAAACTCTTAAAAAGAAAACTGAAAAATTAGATTTTTATAAAATTTTTAAACCAGAATTAACTCCGAAAAGAATGATGGAATTAGGTGTTTTTGGTGGTGCATATTTTGGTTTAGATATTAAAGAATATCCAAAAGCTTGGTTCAAAAATGTTAAATTAAGTAAAACTTTTGATGTAAATTTAAATAGATTCAAAATTGTATCAGGACTATCGAGAGAACATTGGATCGAAAAAGGTTGGATTTTTAAGGAAGATCCACTTGGATGGTTTCAGTGGTATTGCAGATTTACAAATGGAAGAAGAATTTCTCATATTGATGAGATACAAATTAAGAGATGGAAAAATTTTAGAAGACACGTATTGGCAATTGAAAAAAATTGTGAAAAGGGTGATCTTGGGTGTAGAAGAAGACAAAGACAAGCCATTTTACAATGGGCCTATAATCCCTATAGATAAAAAGTATTAGTCACCTAAGAAATGAAACATAATTTTTCTTGATTGATTAGCTAATCGATGTTCAAAAAGATACAAACCTTGCCAAGTTCCAAGTACGAGCATTCCTTTTTTAACACTTAAAGTTATTTGATTATTAGTTAGCGATGATTTTATATGAGCCGGCATATCATCTTTTCCCTCTGTAGTATGAGTATAAAGAGAATTATCCATTGGAGCTAATTTATTAAAGTAGTTTATTAAATCAGTTTGTACGTCAGGATCAGCATTTTCCTGAATAATTAATGAAGCACTAGTATGTTGAATGTTTAAATTTAAAATACCATTTTTAAAATTATTTTTTTTTACCCAATCGTTTATTTGTTCTGTAAACTCATACAGTTTTTGACCATTTGTATTCATTTCAAAATTAAAAAATTCTTGTCTCATAAGTTAATTAAAATTTATTGAAGTTAATTCGTATAATCGGCTAATAGTTCTTTTAAATGGTTCTTTCATACTTTTAGATGAATTAATTGACTCTAAATTTAATTTAGAAGTAATCATTAAGGGTATCTTTTTTTCATAAATTATGTCTATTAAAGTTATAAATCTTTGTTGTTGATTTGAATTATCTTCGTTAAAATCAGGTAAGTTTTCAATAAAAATAAAATCACAAGTATTAGCAATACTTATGTAATCCTCAGATCCTAAATATTTATTACACAATTCATTAAAATCAAATTTAATTACTTTGTCATAAAAATTTTCTATTTTTAGTTTACGTCCCTTAATTTCTAAAATCTTTTGAGTCTTAACTTTATTCTTTGTTATTTTTCTAAAAAATTTATTAAATTTGAAGTTAGTTGATTGATTTATTGGAAACAAAAATCTATCTAGACTATTATTTTTACTTGAACGATAATCTTCTTCAATCAATAACTCTTTCTCTAGGGAGTTATTTTCCAATACTTTAATAAATGGAATAAATTGATCTCTTTGTAATCCATCTTTATAAAGATCATTAATATTGATATTTGATGAGAAAATGACATTAATTTTTTCTTCAAATATTTTCTTAAACAATTTGCCTAAAATCATAGCATCAACAATATTAGTAACTTGGAATTCATCAAAATAAATTAATTGTACTCTCTTTTTTAGGTTTTCTACAAATAATTCTATACCTTTTTCTTTATTTTTGTTTTCAAAAACAAAATTATGAAATTCAATCATGAATTCGTTAAAATGTAGCCTAAGCTTTCTTTCGCTTATTTCTTTAAAGAAAAAATTTAAAATCATTGTTTTACCAACCCCCACATCACCAACCAGATAAAATCCCAACTTGCTATTTTTTTTTTTAAAAATTTTATTAAGAAAGGACTGATTAAAATTATCATTATAAAAATCTTTTAGATCTTTTATTATGTCTAATTGATTTTGATTAATTTCATATTTATTTTTCTCACAATGCTTTATAAATAATTTATTTAAATTCATTTTTTTTTAAAATCTATTCCATACTCTGATCTTGGTCCTACTCTCAATCCAAAAGGTCCTGGAATAAAAATAGTCATTGGTTTTGTCCCTTTTTTTAAATCAACTCTATGGTAATCATTTGCTGAACGAAAACCTATGTATCCAGGTTTTCTCCAAAATTTTCCATTTTTTCTTGTTTCCCAATAGCCTCCTCTTAAAATTATTGTAATGTAAGGGCATAAATGATTGTGAACACCTTCTCCATGATCATCTGCTAACATCTCATGGATCAATACATTAAATGGAAACCATCTTGGTCGATTTCTAAAGAGAACATAATATCTGTTCATCCAAGGTTTAGCTTCATTATATCTTGGATGAGATGGACCTCTGTCAAGAACAACTTTCTTACGTCCAACTCTTTCCAGAAATTTTAAAAACATTAGTTCAGTTTAATTATAGCATTATCTCTAATTAAAAATAAATTTTTATTTTGAACAAAGGGTTTGGAAATTTTGTCATTATCAATTTTTAAAGTAGAAATAATTTTTCCAGACTCTATTTCAATCACTAATAATCTACCATTTGATGTAGAAAGATAAACATTTCTTAATCCAACGACAAAACCAGTAGGTTTAATTTTTGGTCTTTTTTTAACTTTAAAATTCTTAAATGCATCAGTAACTCTTACGATATTTCCAGATTTTTTTTCAATAATAATTAAATATCCCTCTAAAGAAACTGAAAATAAATAATTTCCTACAATTGTAGATCTTAGATTTGAATTTACTTTATTTTCCCAATTAAAACTTCCAGTTTTAATATCAATTGAAAAAAGTTGATTTTTATTGTTAGAGATAAATAAATTTTGTTTGTCTGTAATAATATCTGATGCTTGTAAAGAAAAAGCTGACTCATAAATTCGACTACTTTGAGTTGGTAATTGCCACAATAATTTACCTTTACTTATATCTACAGCACTAATATCACCAATAGAGTTATTAAAATAAAGTACATTATTTACTATTACTATTGAAAGTTTTTTTTGTGATCTAATTAATGAATTTTCTGTTTTTACATTCCATAGTTCATTACCATCTTTTATAGAAAAACATCTAAGTGTATTTGAAAAATCAATTATAAAAAATTTATCTTTATGTATTTTAATTTGAGAATTAAATGGTGCTAAGTTATCCTTTGTCCAAATCAAATCTCCAGTTTTAATATCAAGCATATAATATTTTGCAATATTATCTGCAACAATTAAATACTTTCCATTATTAACTAATTGCAGAATTGGTTTTTGTTTTTTTTCAAGTTTCGAATAATAGTTTTTTTTCCATACTAATTTTGACTCATCATTAAATTTAAAAATTGAACCTTTATTATCAAAAAAAATAATATTTTTTTTGAAAAAAGAAATTTCTGGTTGATATTGATTAAAATTTTCTATTTTAGAAAATTTAAATTGGGATAATTTTTTTAAAGTACCATTAAAATTTAGTCTTTTGTTGTTATTAAAGTAATTATTTACTAACGTACTATTCTCAGGTTTAGTAGTTAATTTAATCTTCAGATTTGAATTAAATTCTTTTTTTAAAGCTTCTTCTTTTGGAAATACGTCTGTATAAATAACTTCATTATTTTCCTCTACAATTTTAGAAGTTGTCCAAAATTTTGAATTTTTATTTAAAGAACATCCTTGAATTAAAAATGAAATTATTAATAAATTTATTAATTTATTCACTTAAATCTCTATTGAGTCTTTTTTGTGTATCTCTAATGATATCACGATTAGCATTTTCTATACTTAGAATTTGACTAAAAAATTCCTTTGATTTTTTTTTTTCATTTTTTGAATAAAAATACTCTGCTATTAAATATAAAGCATGAGACTTCCATATACTGTTAGAATTTATAATTGGATTTAAAATATTTAACAATTCGCTTTCACTTACAAAATCAGCATTATAAAGCGCTTTTTTATAGATTATAAGATTTTTAATTTCAGACTCTAAATTAGTTTTATCTATTAAAATATCAAAAAATTCATTTACTTGATCTGTATTTTCAATCAAATTATTATCTATTAAGTAATATAATGCTAAAGGTGAATAAGTGGTATCTTTGTCTTTTATTACCTCTTCAAGTTTTGACACAATTTTACTTTTATCACCATTTTCATACTCTATTACTGCGGAGTTATATCCATTAGAAATAGATTGTCTCTGTTTATCCTCATAAAGTTTATAAGAATAAAAAACTAAAGTTAAGAGCACTAAAAATATAATTGAAAATGTAAGCTTTTTTTTATTTTCTACAAAAAAACTTTTTATTTTTTCATTTCTAGTTTTTTCATTAATTATTGTAATTTCTTCATCCATAATCAAATCATATTTCTAAGAACATACTGAAGTATTCCACCATTTTTATAATACTCTAATTCATTTTTAGTATCTATCCTGCACAATGTTTCTATTCTTTTAATCTCACCAGATAAATACTTAATTTCAAGATTAACTTTTTCTGATGGGTTTATTCCTTTTTCAATTTCAATGACACTTATTAGTTCCGAGCCTTTTAAATTCAATTTTTTTCTATCAATATTATTGATAAACTGTAAAGGTAAGATTCCCATACCAATTAAATTTGATCTATGAATTCTCTCAAAACTTTCAGCTATGACAGCTTTTACACCTAATAACTTTGTTCCTTTAGCGGCCCAATCTCTTGAAGATCCAGTCCCATATTCTTTACCGCCTATAACTACTAAATCTGTTCCTCTTTTTTTATACTCAACAACAGCATCATAAATTGGCATAATTTTTTCTTCTGGATATAATTTTGTAAAACCACCCTCTGTTCCTGGCGCCATTTCATTTCTTATTCTTATATTTGCAAATGTACCTCTCATCATCACCTCATGATTACCTCTTCTTGAGCCATATGAATTGTAATCTTTAGGTAAAATTTGATGCTTCATAAAATATTCACCTGTTGGACTTTCTTTTTGAATATTTCCAGCTGGAGAAATGTGATCAGTTGTTACCATATCTCCCAAAATCAGGAGTGGTCTCGCGTCTTTGATTCTTTTGAAACCTTCAGGCTTATCTGGTAAATTTTCAAAAAAAGGAGGTTTTTTCACATATGTAGAATTTTCTTCCCAATTATAAATACTAGTTTTTTCAGTCTTAATTTTTTGCCATTGTTTTGGCCCTTCAGATACATTTGAATATCTTTTAACAAACATATCTGCGCTTAAAGATATTTTTAAGGTTTCTTCTATCTCTTTATTTGATGGCCAAATATCTTTCATAAAGATTTCATTTCCATTTTTATCTTTTCCAAAAGCATCTTTATATAAGTCAAAACCCATATGCCCGGCTAAAGCATAAGCAACAACTAATGGTGGTGAAGCTAAATAATTAGCTTTGATATGTGGAGATATTCTTCCTTCAAAATTTCTATTTCCTGATAAAACCGACACAGCATAAATATTTTCATTTTGAATGGCTGTAACAATATTTTCAGCTAAAGGTCCAGAATTTCCAATGCATGTTGTGCAGCCATAACCAACGAGATTAAATCCAAGTTTATCAAGATAAGTATTGAGTCCTGCTTTTTCCAAATAATCAGTGACAACTTGTGAGCCTGGGGCTAATGAAGTCTTAACCCAAGGTTTAACTTCTAAGCCTAATTCTACTGCTTTTTTTGCAAGTAATCCTGCTCCAATAAGTACGTTGGGGTTAGAAGTATTCGTACAAGAGGTTATTGCTGCAATTAAAATTGAACCATCTTTTATATCATAATCAGTATTTGGAACTTTAGAGGTTGAAAAATCTTTTTTATTAGTAATTTCAAAAAAACTTTTTTTGAATTTTTGAGAGGCATCAGATAACAAGACTTTATCTTGTGGTCTCTTTGGTCCTGAAATTGTAGGCACTATAGTTGACATATCTAAAGTTAATTTATCAGTAAATTCAATTTCATCGCTTGCCCATAACCCTTGGACTTTTGCGTATTCTTCAACAATTTTTATTGTTAAATTGTCTCTTCCTGAAAATTTTAAATATTTCAATGTCTCATTATCAATTGGAAAAAAACCGCATGTTGCTCCATATTCTGGTGCCATGTTTGCTATAGTTGCACGATCTGCCAAAGTTAAATTTTTTAATCCCTCTCCATAAAACTCAACAAATTTTCCAACCACACCTTTATCTCTTAACATTTTTACAACTGTTAAAACTAAATCAGTTGCTGTCGTACCTTCAGGCATTTTATTTTTTACTTCAAATCCAACTACTTCTGGGATCAACATTGATATTGGTTGTCCTAACATGCCAGCTTCTGCTTCTATTCCTCCAACTCCCCATCCTAAAACTGACAAACCATTAACCATAGTTGTATGACTATCTGTACCAACTAAGGTATCTGGGAAAAGGTATTTTTCACCTCTATATTCTTCACTCCACACAACCTTAGATAAATATTCAAGATTTACTTGGTGACATATTCCTGTACCTGGAGGGACAATTCTAAAATTGTCAAAAGCTTGTTGTCCCCATTTTAAAAAAGAATATCTTTCACCATTTCTGTTAAATTCAATTTCAACATTTTTATCAAAAGAATCTGATTTAGAGGATTGATCCACTTGAACTGAATGATCAATAACTAAATCTACTGCAGATAAAGGGTTGATTGTATTTGGATCCTTATTTTTTTCTTTTACAGCTTCTCGCATTGCAGCTAAATCAGCTACCGCAGGTATTCCTGTATAATCTTGCAACAAAACTCTTGCAGGTCTATAAGCAATTTCTGTTTTAGATTTTTTACTTTTAAGCCAATTTTTTATTGAATCAATTTGATCTTTGGTGACTGATAAGTCATCTTCATATCTAAGAAGATTCTCGAGAAGAACTTTTAATGATTTTGGTAATTTTGAAATACCTGTTAAACCATTAGACTCTGCTTTAGACAAAGAGTAAATCTTGAAATTTCTATTATCAATTTTAAGATCTGTCAGAGAATTGTATGAATTTTTTGTTCCTGGTTTCATAGTTTATATATAAAATGTAATTATGCTCAAAAGAAGAAGCCCTGACATAGCATAATTAAAGTACTTAATAAATTTATCATTTGTCGCAAATTTCCTTAAAAATTTACCTATAAAGGTCCATAAAGTAATACTTGTTGATGAAAACAAGAAAGCAAGGAAAACTACTTGAGTCGCATAATTAATATAATTTTCTCCTAGTTCCACATAAGTAGAAACTACTATTATAGCAACCATCACACCTTTAGGGTTTAAATATTGAAAAAGAAAAGTTTCTATGAATTTAACTGGATTTTCTTTTTTAGTCTCATCTGAGTTTGTAGATGAAGCAATTTTATAAGCTAAATATATTAGAAACAAAGTTCCTAGGTATTTTATTATTACTTGTATAATTGGGAATAATTTAAATACATTGATTAAACCAATAGTCAAAAAAATAACTAATGAAGTAAAGCCTAATGTTACACCAAGAATATGTGGAATAGTTTTTGTAATTCCAAAATTAAAACCTGAATAAGAAGCAACAACATTATTTGGTCCTGGTGTATAAGCTGTTACAAACCAGAATAAAGCTATTGATAATATTTCAGGATGCATAATTAGGCTATTGGCAATCCATTTTCTGATTTTTGAGATGGATGAACTAAAATTACTTTACCTTCTTTATCAATAGAGCCTAAAATTAAAACCTGAGAAACAACCCCAGCAATGTTTTTTTCAGCAAAATTACACACACCTATTACCTGTTTCCCTTTTAAATTCTCTTCATTATAATAATGAGTAATTTGAGCTGAAGATTGCTTGATCCCTATTTCCCCACCAAAATCTACCTCTACAACTAGTGACGGTTTTCTAGCTTTTTCATTTTTTTTAACTGATATTACAGTGCCTACTCTAATGTCAACTTTTTCAAAAATGTCATATGTTATTTGTTCTTTCATAAATGCAGTATTTATATTAATTATTAGTTATGAGTACAGAAATTAATTTAGAGGAATTATATAATAATTCAGTAAAAATTTTAACTGATCTAATAGGTTTTAGAACAATTTCAGGGGAAGATAATAGTGCTTTGATTAATTATTGTGAAGACCACCTTCACAAGCTAGGAGCCACCTCTTTTAAAACTTTTGATTCAGAAAAAAAAAGAGTCAATCTATTTGCTACCCTTAAAGCAAAAAAAACCAATGGAATAAAGCCAATAATTTTATCTGGGCATACAGATACTGTACCAGTTTCAAAAAGTTGGAGCACAGATCCATTCCAAGCTACTGTTAAGGGAGATAAACTTTATGGAAGAGGCTCGTGTGATATGAAAGGATTTATAGCTTGCACTTTAGCTTTTGCTCCTATTTATGCTGAAACAAATTTAAATAGAGATATTCATTTTTGTTTTACTTTTGATGAGGAAACTGCATGTTTAGGAGCTCCAATATTAATTGAGGAATTAAAAAAAAGAAATATTCAAGATGGTATTTGTATAATTGGAGAACCAACTAAAATGAAAATTATCGATGCTCATAAAGGATGTTATGAATATACAACTTATTTTGAAGGGTTGGCTGGACATAGTTCAGCACCACATAAAGGTGTTAGTGCAGTAGAATTTGCTGCTAGATACGCAAATAAATTAATTGAACTAAGAGAAGAACTAAAAAAAAGAGCTCCTAAAGGCTCTATTTTTGATCCTCCTTTCTCAACTTTACAAGTAGGAGGAATTTTTGGAGGAATAGCTCATAATGTAATTGCTGATAAATGTCATATCAATTGGGAAACAAGACCTGTTATTAAAGAAGATGGAATATTTTTGAATAATGAAATCGATAAGTATGCAAATGAAATTCTTTTACCAGAAATGAAAAAAGTTTTTTCAAAATCTAATATAAAAAAAGAAATTATTGGAGAAGTAACAGGGTTTGATCGTGTTAATAAATCTGAAGCATGTGAATTAGTTTCCAGTTTAACTGGTGATAATTCAAGAGAAGTTGTTTCATTTGGAACTGAGGCAGGTTTATTTCAAGAGATAGGTATTAGCACTGTTGTATGTGGACCTGGATCTATAGAACAGGCTCATAAAGTAGATGAATTTATTGAACTTAATGAATTAAAGAAATGCATAAACTTTTTAAATGGTATAAAGTCTATTTCTATTTCAAATTAATAAATTGTTAAGAAATCTAAATTAAATTATAATTGTACATGATTAAAAAAAATTCAAGAGATCTCGTAGGCTATGGTCAAAAAGGAAAAAAAATTTCATGGCCTAATAATGCTAAATTAGCACTGCAATTTGTATTAAACTATGAAGAAGGTGGAGAAAATTCTATTTTAAATGGAGATAAATATTCTGAAACTTTTTTATCTGAGATAATTGGTGCCAAAGCTGTTAAGGGAAGACATGTAAGTATGGAAAGTATTTATGAATATGGATCCAGAGCTGGATTTTGGCGACTAGATAGCTTATTTAAAGAAAAGAAAATTCCTGTAACAATCTTTGCAGTAGGACTTGCATTAAAACAAAACCTTGAAGTATGTGACGCTCTAAAAAATGGTGACTACGAAATAGCAGCTCATGGTTATAGATGGATTGATTACCAAGATGTAAAAAAATCTGTCGAAAAAAAACATATGCAACAAGCTATAAAAACAATTAAAGATATTTTTGGCTCAAGACCTTTGGGTTGGTATACAGGTCGATGTAGCCCTAACACTAGAGATTTAGTTTTTGATGATGGCGGTTTTTTATATGATAGTGATAGTTATAGTGATGATCTGCCCTATTGGGAATACAGAGATAAAAAGAAACAACTTATCATTCCTTATACTTTAGATAATAATGATATGAGATTTGCTACTAACCAAGGGTTTAATACAGGTGATCATTTTTACAATTACCTAAAAGACAGTTTTGATACTTTATATGAAGAGGGAAAAACAACCCCTAAAATGATGTCTGTAGGATTACATTGCAGACTAATAGGTAGACCTGGAAGAATTCAGTCATTGAAAAAATTTTTGGATTATGTTCTAAAATTTGAAGATATATGGATTTGTAAAAGGATTGATATAGCTAAACATTGGATTAAAAATTATTCATAATATGAAAGAAAAAATAATATTCACGAACGGATTAATAGACTTAGCTCAACCTAGGCTTGGTACAAAGGTGGTTTATAAAACTGACGACTTTTTCGCATCAGCTAATAGAATTATAAGTCCAACAATTCCAGTATTTAAAGAAGGTGTATTTGATAAACATGGAAAATGGATGGATGGATGGGAGTCGAGAAGAAAAAGAACCTCAGGGCATGATTACATTGTTTTAAAACTTGGTAAGTCAGGAAAAATTTCTAAGATTGATGTAGATACATCTCACTTTAATGGCAATCAACCATCAATGGTTTCAATTGAAGGAGCATTCTCTAGCTCAAATAAAATAAATCAATTGAAATGGACATCAATTCTTGCAAAAAAAAGGGTTAAAGCTAATTCCCATCATTTTTTTTCAGTCAAAAACAAAAAAATATTTAGTCATATCAAATTTAATATTTTTCCTGATGGAGGCGTTGCCAGATTGAGGTTGTATGGATCTATTGCAAAATCAAGAAAAATTATCAATAAAAAAATAAATCTTGCCTCATTATTGGATGGGGCGTCAGTTATCGCTTGTAACAATGAACACTTTGGTAAAGCTGAAAATATTTTAGCTCCAGGTAAAGCAAAAAATATGGGTGACGGCTGGGAAACAAGAAGACGAAGAGGTAAAGGAAATGATTGGTTAATTTTAAATTCAATTGATGGAAGCTCTATTGATAAAATTGAAATTTCAACTCATCACTTTAAAGGAAATTTTCCTAGTTACTGTTCTTTACAAGCCACTTATTTACCACCTAAAAGTTCAAAAAAAATAGTGAACTCTTCAAATAAATGGAAATATTTATTAAAAAATACAAAATTGTCAGCTAACAAAACTCATACATTCAAAAATTCTTTAATGAAAAAAGAAAAAATTAATCACGTAAAAATTAATATATTTCCAGATGGAGGTATTTCGAGATTTAAAATTTTTGGTAAAAAAATATGACAAATTTAGTTATTAAACCAAAGCCTATTACTAAAGAAAATTTTAAAAAATTTGGTGACATGATAACAACAGCAGATATCAAGCCAATCGAAATTAATGACGGCTACGCAAAAAGATATGATGGTATTGTCAATTTAAATACAAAAAAAGATAATGGCGAGTCTACAATTAGTATTTTTTCAGCATTAAAAAGATCCTTTCCAATGAGAGTTGATGTGATGGAAAAACATCCACTTGGAAGCCAAGCTTTTATTCCAATGAAAGAAACAACATTTTTAGCATTCGTCGCTCCTGAGGGAGACAAGCCTGACTTAAATAAAATTGAATCATTTATAATTCCCAAAGGAATTGGTGTTAATTATAATCCAGGTGTTTGGCACTTCCCATTAATCTCAACAGAAGATATGAATTTTTTAGTTGTAGATAGATTGGGTAATGGAGATAATTTAGTGCTTCATGATCTAAATAAAGAAAATATTACTTTAGAATTTCAGACATAAAAAAAAGCCCATCAATAAAAATTGATGGGCTTTAATTTAAAATTTAATTATTTCTTAGATGATATAGCAAGGTGAATTACAGCACCTAATGATGCTCCAATTATCCAAGCGTATCCTCCACCACCACCAAGGTTAGCAAAGAAATCATCCATTCCTAAGAATAGAATGTTTGGCCAAACTGTACCAACAGCAATGTAACCTGAGAGCGCCCATGCTAACATACCTTTACCGTTGAAACCGCCATTATAGTGATACTTACCTTTTGGTGAGTCACTAAATAAATCATCAACATCTAGTCTTTGTTTTTTGATTACATAGTAGTCAACAATCATTATACCAAACACTGGAGCTAAAATAGCACCTAAAGTGTTTACAAATGGAAACAGTCCCATTTGAGTGATTACTGCAACCCACATACCACCAATAACAAAACCAAAAGCGGCAGTAATTAAACCACCAGTTCTAAAATTGATTTTGCTTGGCATTAAGTTAGCAAGGTCATAAGCAGGAGGTATAAAATTAGCTACCATATTAATACCAACTGTTGCTGCAAAGAATGCAAAAGCTGCAACGATAGTTAATACAATATTATCTACTTTAGCTACCATGTCTGTTGGATTTGCTACGTATTCTCCAAAGATAGCAATTGTTCCACCAGTAATCATTAAAGTAATGAATGAGAAGAAAATAACGTTACCTACTAATCCCCATAGGTTACCTTTTTTCATTTCATCTTCATTTTTAACAAATCTAGCAAAGTCACCAAAATTGATTACTACAGCAGCGAAGTATCCTACCATAATTGAAAATACCGCTAGGAAAGCTCCAAATGAACCTAAGCCTTCAAATCCACCTGATCTTGTTCCACCAGAAAATATTTCACCAACTTCTGATAAAAGTCCACCACCAGCTTTGAACCAAATTACTAACATCAATATAATCATCACAACATATACTGCTGGTCCTGCAAAGTTTAAAAATCTTTTTACAAGATCTACACCCTGCCAGAATAAGTAAACTTGGAAAGCTGATACAAATATAAATGACACCCACATTACTCCAGTCATTCCTAAAAACATCTCAGTACCTGGGTTACCAGTGATACCTGTAATTAGAAGTGCTACAGCAGTTGATGCCGCATACGTTTGCGCTCCATACCAGAACATAGCAACAAGCCCTCTTGCCATTGCAGGAAAGTTTGCACCAAATACACCCATACTTACTCGAGCGAATACTGGATAAGGAATTCCATGTTTAACACTTGGTTTTCCTGATAAGTTAACTAACCACATGATAAAAAAGCCAGCTAGTATTAGTGCTGCAAATACTGCCCAGCCGTTTAATCCTGAGGCTAAGAATAATGATGCTGCCAAAGTATATCCAAATAAACTTTGAACATCATTTGCCCATACGTTAAAGATTTCGAACCATCCCCAATTTTTCTTATTTGATGGAGTTGGTGCTAAATCCGCGTTGTAGAGCGATTTTGATCTACTCATATTTATCTCCTCTGTGTATTGCGAGTTACAACTAATTAATAATATCGCAACGTTAATAGCAGAACCCTAATGATTTCTTTATTAAATACAAACAAATGATTTTTTTTTATAGGCTTTTAAGTGTTGACTATCAATGTTAAATTAATGTTAACCTAAAATGAACACTTCTTAGTTGATAAAAACTAGTTATTCCAACCACTAACTGATTTAACTTCTAGATATTCCTCAAGACCATATTTGCCTGCTTCACGACCTATACCAGAATGCTTGTAGCCACCAAAAGGTGCATCAGGTGCAGGGCCTGCTCCATTTATATCTACCATTCCAGACCTTAATT
The DNA here is from genome assembly GCA_014654035.1 of Pelagibacterales bacterium SAG-MED19. GTDB lineage: Bacteria > Pseudomonadota > Alphaproteobacteria > Pelagibacterales > Pelagibacteraceae > Pelagibacter. The sequence continues at coordinate 39,429 of JACWDQ010000005.1, read as the reverse complement.
TTTTAGCTACACGATTAGCTTTTTCTTTATCTTGAGTTTGAATAAAATTTAAAAGTCCATAAGGAGTATCGTTTGCAATAGATATTGCCTCTTCTTCAGTTTCAAAAGGAATAATAGATAAGACTGGTCCAAAAATTTCAGTTCTTGCAATTTGCATCTGATTATTTACATCTGCAAAAGCTGTGGGTTTAACAAAATAACCTTTGTTTAATCCATCTGGCTTACCAGTTCCTCCAGCAATCAATTTGGCACCTTCATCAATTCCTACTTGAATTAAAGACTGAATTTTTTCAAATTGAGTTTTGGATACTACTGGACCTATGTGGTCGCCCTGTTTAGTTGCAATATCAACCTTCATTGAATTTGCAAAATTTCTAACTCTCTCAACCGCTTCTTTGTACATTGATTTCTCTACTAACATTCTTGTTGGAGCATTACATGATTGTCCTGTATTTCTAAAACACCTTAAAGCACCCCTTTCAACTGCCTCAGCATCAGCATCTTTAAATATAATATTGGCACCTTTACCACCTAGTTCTAAACTAACTCTTTTAAAATCTTTAGATGCGTTCTCAGAAATTAAAGCACCTGCTCTTGTTGATCCTGTAAATGAAATCATATTTATACCAGGATGACTTGTCAAAGCATTACCAGTTACTGCCCCATCCCCATTCACTAAATTAAAAACACCTTTTGGTAGTTTTATCTCATCAATCATTTCTGCTAATATCATTGATGACAATGGAGCTATCTCAGATGGTTTTAGTACCATCGTACAACCACTTGCTATTGCTGGAATGACTTTTAGACATGTTTGATTCATTGGCCAGTTCCATGGTGTAATTAGTGCACAAACACCTTTGGGTTCATGTAAAATTTTACAATTAGGAGCATGCTCTCCTAAATTTTCTTCAAATTTATAATCTTTTAAAACTTTAATAAATGTTTTTATATGACTGGCACCTGTTCCTGCTTGTAATTGAGTTGAAAAATCTATTGGTGCACCCATTTCTAGTGATATAGCTTTTGCCATATCGGCCCATCTATTTTTATACACAACGTACAAAGCTTCTAAATATTTCAATCTTTCTTCTTTTGAAGAAAATGCCCAAGTCTCAAATGCTTTTGTAGCAGCACTTACCGCATCATTAACATCCTCAACTCCACCTAAAGATATTACTGCACACTCTTCTTCTGTTGAGGGATCTATTACTTTTAAGTCATTAGTTTTTTTTGGAGAAACCCATTGACCATTAATATAAAAATTTTTCTTATCTAACATTTCTTATAACTATCCTTTCTTTATGATTTTGCAAATAAATTTGTTAATTCGTAAACAATTGTTGCAGCTGCAAGTGAGGTTACTTCAGCATGATCATAAGCAGGCGAAACTTCGACTACATCTGCTGATACTAAATTTAATCCAGATAATCCCCTAAGAACATTGACCATTTCTCTTGTGGTCATTCCAGCTATTTCTGGTGTCCCTGTTCCAGGTGCAAAAGCTGGATCAAGAACATCAATATCAATTGATAAATATAAAGGATTATCACCCACTCTTTTTTTAATTCTTTCTGCAATTTTATCCGTTCCCTCTGTTTGAAATTCATCACAGTGAATTATTTTAAAACCAAAACTTTCATCATTTTTAATATCATCTCTACTATAGAGTGGACCTCTAATACCAACATGCATTGAAGCATCATCTAAAAATAATCCTTCTTCCCTTGCTCTTCTAAAAGGAGTTCCATGTGTATATGGAGCACCAAAATAAGTATCCCAGGTATCGAGGTGAGCATCAAAATGAACTAATGAAACTGGTCCATTACATTTTTTATTAATCGCTCTAAGAAGTGGTACAGCGATGGTGTGGTCACCACCTAAACTTATTATACCACCAACTTTATTTAATAAATCTGTCGCTCCAGCCTCTATTTGTTTTATCGATTCATCAATGCTAAATGGATTACAAGTGATATCACCTGCATCAGCTACTTGTTGTACTTTAAAGGGCTCTACATCGTAACTTGGATGATAATTGGTTCTTAAATGTCGTGAGGCCTGTCTAATGCTCATAGGTCCAAATCTAGCGCCAGGTCTATAACTTGTCCCTGCATCAAATGGGATCCCAACTATTGCAACATCGCAACTTTCAACATCTCTTAGCTCTGGCAATCTTGCAAATGTTGAAGGCCCAGCAAACCGTGGTACTTTAGTTCCACTAACAGGTTGGATTGGATCTTTATTTCTTTTTTTTTTCACAGTAAAATTGTATCACATTCTTTTAAATTGGAATATCTTCTAAATAAAAATTTATGAATATAATAAGAATAATTATATTATCTTTGTTTATCTTTACACAATCTCAAGCTAATACAATTTATAATCTAATAAAAATTCCTAATCTTGAAATTTATGAGATCAACACTTCAAATAAACTTAGATACTTGTACGCCAAACAACCATTCACAATTGGTGTAGATAATAATATTAATTGCTTTAACTCAGAAAAAAAAACTTTAGACAAAAAATATGAAATAATTCAAAAAAATCTAAATAGATATAATCAAAAATTTTTAAAAAAGATTAATCTCAAATACATTGTTCTTTGTGAAGATTTATCAATTTCAAATATTAATACTGCCGGAATACCGGATAATGTAATGAAAACTTTAATCCTAGATATAAGATTTGATGAAAAATATTTTGAAAGAGTAATTCATCATGAAGTATTCCATATCATTAATGATAGCTACAAAGAGATATTTGATGAAAAAGTATGGTCTAATTTTAATGTTAAAAATTTTAGATACGCAGAATGTTCTACTTGCACAGATAAATTGGGGCTTGATACTTATTCTAATACAGAGGGTTTTTTTACAGAATATTCACAATCGACTGCATCAGAAGACATGGCTGAAGTTTTCTCCCATTTAATGATTGGGTCAGATTTGAGTAATAATGATCCTATTTTAAATAAAAAAATCCAATTCATAAAAAATAACCTATTAAAAATAGATGAAAACTTTGTTTTATGATTAAGAAAATTAAAGCCTCTAGATCTGAAAAAATAATTTTTGTTTTTATTATTCTTTTAGCAACATTTACATTTGGTTCTTTCCTTTTAATTAAAGATAAATGTTTGTTTGTCAAAAGTTATGATCCTAAAAAAATTAAATTTGATAATCCTAAAAACATTGCAATATTAAATGTACCTTGTGGAAATGTTATTATTGAACTTTATCCAAAAATTTCTCCTAATGGAGTAAAAAGATTTATAACTTTAATTAATACTAAGGCTTATGATGATATTGCCTTTCACAGAGTTATTAAAGATACACTTGCGCAGGCTGGAGATTTAGAATTTGGAAAAAAAGGGAATATAGATTATGGAAAAATTGGAACAGGAAAGTCAGGATTAGGAACAATTAATTCTGAAGTAGATGCACCATTTAATTTTGATAAAGGTAGTGTTGCTTTAGCTAGAACACAAAAATACAATACTGAAGACAGTCAATTCTTTATTGTGTTGAGAGATGAACCTTTATATGAAACTGAATATACTCCTATTGGAAAAGTAATTTATGGCTTGAAAGCTTTAGAAAAAATTAAATATTTAGACAAATCTCAATATGTATTAAGACCTGACTTTATAAATTCAATTAGGATGTTAGTTAACTAAGGGTTTTCCGGTAGCTAAAGTATGCTTTATTCTATCTTGGGTTTTTTGAGTTTCAATTAATCTCATAAAAGCATCTAGTTCTAATTTAAATAAATCGTCTTCTGATAAAGTTTTATCAATTGTGGTATCTCCTCCACTTAAAACATGTGCTAATTCTTTCGCAACTAAAACACCGTGATCTAAAATAACTTTATCATTATAAAGTTTATCTAAAATTTTATCCATCTCCCCTCTTACGGCTTTACCAGGTAGTTTAAATTCAAATTCATTTGGTGCTTTAAAATTTTTGTTTTCCATAAGAATTTTTTTAGAAACTTCTAATAAACTATTTCTATTCATTATTTTTTTATCCTCTGGTCTCAAATATTTCATTGGTTCTGCTTCTACTGGTGAGGTAGCTGTTTTACCATAACCAATAATGTCAAAAACTTTTAGCGGTGCATAATTTGGATCTGCCTTTGCCTCTTCTGTACTTAGCCATCTAGCTAACATTTCTTTACAACCACCACCAGCAGGGATTAATCCAACAATAGTCTCAACTAATCCAACCACAATGTTGGTATGTGATGCAACAAAATTACTTTGTACCATAACCTCAAATCCACCACCCAAAGTTAATCCTGATGGAGCTGAAATAACTGGATGTTTTGAGTATTTTAGATGTTTACATGTTTCTTGAAAATATTTGATAAATTTTTCAATTGATTTGAAATCTTTTTTATCGGCAAACTGCATTGTATAAGTTAAGTTTACTCCAGCAGAAAACTGCATACTTTCATTTATTATAATTAAAGGTTTGTCAGTAGCTTTTTTTAAAGCATCCATTGAGTCATAATCCAATGCATTGGCCTTAGTTGTAAATTCAACAATGTTATAATCATTAAACCTGTAAATTTTTGCAGAATCATTTCCATCTAGGCTAGATGCTGTTTTTTTAACTTTCCCTAAAGTTTCTATGTTCGTATATTTCTGTCTCTCACCATAAAAGTCTTCATTTTTAGTTTTTGATAAATTTTCTAAAAAATTATTACCTGCGAAATCATCAACTCTATTAAAGAAATCTTTAACACCTATTTCTTCAAGCATCTCGAAAGGACCTTTGGCCCAGTTAAAACCTAGTCTCATTGCTTCATCAATATCATTAAATTCTTTTGTAATACCCGGAACTAATGAGGAAGCATATTTAATTATTTTAGATAAAACTGACCAAGCATATTCACCATACTTATCTTTTCTATTGATTAATGTCTGTAGATCTACTTTATCCGATTTAACATCGATCTTTTTGCTAGGAGAGTAATCTCCAGATTCAAGGTTGATAGCTTCCATTACTTTAGTGGCTCCAGTTTTGTTCATTCGATAAAATCCACCTTTACCTTTTCTTCCTGTATAGCCAGTTTCAATTAATTTTTTTACTAATGGTATTTCTTTTGCAACTTCATGAAACTCATCTGTCTCTGGTAATTCTTTAATAAAACTTTTCAATACATCAGCCATTAAATCGATACCAATTAAATCATACAGTCCGAATACACCTGTTTTAGGAATTCCCATCGGTCTCCCAAATATTGCGTCTGCTTCTTCAACAGAAAGTTTCATCTTAAAAGCTTCTGTCATAGCAACTTGCATTGCATAAACACCAACTCTGTTTCCTAAAAACCCTGGAGTATCGTTACAAACTATTGCACCCTTGCCTAATTCTACTTCACAAAATTCTTTTAATTGATTAATCTTATTAAGATCATTGTTTTCATTTTTAACAATCTCAAGTAGACCCATATATCTGACTGGATTAAAAAAGTGTGTAATACAAAAATCTTTTTTTTCTATGTCTGTTAAATGTTCAGATAAAACTTTAATTGGAATTGATGATGTGTTTGATGAGACTATAGCTCCATCTTTTCTTGCTTTAAATATCTTTTCATAAATTTGATGTTTAATATCTATTCTTTCTACTACTGCTTCAACAATCCAATCCGCGTCTTTAACTACATCAAAATCATCTGAAATATTTCCAACTTTAATATTATTAATTTTAGATTTATCAATTAGTAGAGGGGGTCTTGACTTATGAATTCTTTCTCTAGCTTTTTCACTTATCTCTGTTTTTAAATCAAGTAAAGTTACAGGTACATTTGCATTACATAAGTGAGCAGCAATACCACTACCCATTGTTCCAGAGCCAATCACCACTACGTTCTTAATTTTCATTAAATGATTTTACTATCGATTTATTCCTCTGAGTCTCTCAGATCTTCTTCTTAAAAGCTCAGCGGTAACTAATATTAATGTGGACAAAATAATTAGACAAGTTGCAACTGCGAGAATAGTTGGACTTAACTGTTCTCTTAAACCTGTCCACATCTGAATTGGAATAGTTGTATTTTCTAATCCAGCTAAAAATAAAACAACCACAACTTCATCAAATGATGTTACAAATGCAAATAATCCTCCAGAAATAACCCCAGGCAATATTAATGGTAATGTAATTTTCATAAAAGTGTTTACTGGATTACTTCCAAGACTTGCTGCTGCTCTTGTAACACTATGATCAAATCCCGATAAAGTAGCGGTAACCGTAATAACAACAAATGGTGTACCTAGAATAATATGAGCTAAAACTATTCCTGTATGTGTTGCTGCTAAACCAGATTTAGCCATAAAGAAAAATATTGCTACACCTGAAATAATCAGAGGGACAATCATTGGAGAGATTAATACTGCCATGATGATACCTTTGTAAGGCATATGTCTACTGCTCAATCCTAATGCTGCAACTGTTCCAAGAAGAACCGAACCTATCGTTGCAAAAATAGCGATTATAAAACTATTTTTAGCAGCTAATCCCCAAGGGTTTTTAGTTCCATAAATCATGTCCTTATACCATCTTAATGAAAAAGCATCTGGATCAAGACTCTTCATGCCATCAGAGAAACTTAAAAACTCTTCTGCATTAAAAGATAATGGAAAAATTACAAATAAGGGTGCAATTAAAAAAAAGAAAACTGATCCACAGATAAATAAATAAAAATAGTGCCAAATTCTGTAATGTAATTCTGTATGTTTTGGTAAAGCCATTCTATTTATCCTAACTTAATATTATCTATTCCAACCAACTTATTATACACCCAGTAAATTGCTAAAACTCCAGCAAGTAACATTAGGCCCATTGCTGATGCAAAACTCCAATCCAGTGTACTTTTCATATGAAAAGCGATTTGGTTACTAATTAGGGTACCTGAAGCACCTCCAACTAAAGCAGGTGTAATATAATAACCAATTGCTAATATAAAACACAACAAACATCCTGCTCCAATACCAGGAATTGTTAAAGGAAAATAAACTTTCCAAAAAGCGACTATTGGTGTTCCACCTAATGATTTTCCAGCCCTCATTAAGCTTGGTGAAATAGTTTTCATAACACTATAAAGAGGTAAAACCATAAAGGGTAATAAAATTTGTGTCATTGCTACATATGTTCCAGTTTTATTGTACATCATTTCTGGTCTTGCATCGTCAGCGACTAAACCAATCCAAACAAAGAAATCATTTACGACCCCTTGTTGTTGCAACAAAATCATCCAACTAGCTGTTCTTACAAGTAATGATGTCCAAAACGGAAGCAGTACACAGATCATTAGTAAGTTACTGTACTTCATTGGCAAAGTAGCTAACAAATGAGCTATGGGATAGGCCATCAAAAAACAAAACAGGGTTACAAAGAATGCAATTTCTAAAGTTCTAAGCCATAAAATTCTATGTATTCTTCTATCTTCCTCAACACTGACTATTTCTCCACTTTCATTCTTATACATGTCCATACCTTTTAGATATTTCTGACCAGTAATTGCTGGAGCTCTTCGTTTGATTGCTTTCCAATATTCAACATCTGCCCATCTCTTATGGACTGCCATTATCTGTTCTTTATAATTTCCTTCTTCAAAGGATTTTGATTTCCTTCTTAATTTTTTTATAATACTTTTAAAACCATTCTTCGTATAATTTAGCTGTGTTGATAATTTACCCTCTCGTTTTTCCTCTACTAATTTTTTAAAATCTTCGTGAAAAGCTGCAAAAACTTCTTCCTCAGGTAATTCTTTACCATCCCACTTTTCCATTGCTTTAAATGTTTTGGGAAGCATTTCAGTTACCATTTTATCATCGACGCTTCTCATAAGCATGTCACCAATTGGAAAAACGTAGGTAATAATTAAAAATAATAGTAAAGGCGCAACAAGTAGGAAAGCTTTTATCTTATTTCTTCTTTCAGCTTTCTTTAGACTTACCTCTAAGGGTATTCCATCAGTTGTTAAAATTTTTTGTGTTTCTGAGCTCATAAATAAAAAGGGCGGTTATTAAATAACCGCCCTTAAATTATAATATATAATTAAGTTTAATAAAACTTAAATTATAGTCCAGCTTTCATAGCTTCCCACTTCTCACCAAGCTCAGTTCCATTGTCAGCCCAGAAGATAGGGTCAACTAAGAAATAGTTTTTAGTGTTTTGTGGTGCTGTTGGCATTTGTGGTACCATATTAGTCTTACCATCTTTATACCAAGGCTCTCCTGCTTCCATAATCGCTATAGAAGATTTTCTCCAAGGAGCGTATGCAATGTATTTTGCACTTCCAGCTAACATTTCTGTACTAGTCATCATAGCTAAAGCTTTCTTAGCTTTACCATTAGCATCGTTTGGTCCACCCTTAACTTGAACGAAATATTCGTAGTCAAGACCTTGTCCATCCCATACTTGTACGATTGGTGCACCTTCTCCAACTTCTGCATTGAAGAATCTACCATTCCAACCTGTAGCCATTACAACTTCACCTGAAACTAATAGTTCTGGCGGTTGAGCACCTGCAGACCAAAATACACATCCACCTTTTGGATCTGTACATAATTCTTTGATCTTGTTCATAGCTCTTTCAACACCTTTTTCTGTTTCTAAAGCTTTGTAGATTTTTGCTCCACCTTTTCCTGGTTTAATACCATCTGCAGCTAAAGCGATCTCTAAGTTCGTTAAAGCACTTGTGTAGATAGCTCTTTTTCCAGGGAATTTTTTAGTGTTAAAGAAATCTTTGATAGTCTTCGGAGTGCCTTTAACATTATTTTTGTTGTAAGCGTAGTTCCAAGAATATAAAATATTTCCTACAGCACATTTACTTGGCATTGAAGTAAAGAAATCTTTACTTGCAGGAGTTCCATCTGGTGCAGGTGGGAAGTCTTTGTCAAAATCGAATTCAACAAATAATCCTTCGTCACATCCATTGATAGTATCCATTGCAAATACGTCAATAATATCCCACGTAATTGCGCCAGCTTCTTTTTGTGCTTTGATCTCAGATAATCCACCTGAATAATCAACCCAGTTAATTTCTATACCAAGTTTCTTAGCAGTAGGATCACCATAACCTAACTTTTGAGACTCTGTGTAAGCTCCACCCCAAGACACTGCAGTTACTGCAAATGCTGAAGTAGTTACAGAGATAGCAAAAGAAATAGCTAGTAATAATTTACTAATTGTTTTCATTTTTCCTCCGTTTAAACGTTTTTTTAAAAAAGAGATTACAACAAGATCAACTAAGAGAGTCAACAGCCCATTTTGCTTAATTTAATGATATATATAGTAAATATTACTTAGGGTCTAAAGCTCTAGCATCGTCACTATTCCAGCCAATTTTAATATCTTTACCAAGTTTGATGTCCATATTAGCTGAACTATTTGGAACTTTCAGAATAAATTGATTGTTACCCAAGACATTAATTCGAACTCTTGTATGATCTCCGTGATATATCACTTCTTCAATTTTTCCAGAATGAATGTTATCCATTTTATCACTTGGATTTATCAAGGCTCTTTCGGGTCTTAAAGAAATTTTTGTTTTTTCTCCTTTGCTTTTTACTGATATAGGATTTGCTAATATTTCTGTGTTAGCTACTTTTACTTTACATTTTCCACCTGAAATATCTGAAACCTCACCAGCAAACGTATTGTTTTCACCAATAAATTCTGCAACAAAAGAATTAACTGGTTTTTCATAAAGCTCATCAGGACTTGATAGTTGTTGAACTTTACCATCATTGAATACAGCGATACGATTTGACATTGTTAAAGCTTCACTTTGATCATGGGTAACATAAACAACTGTAACACCAATACTTTCATGAATATGTTTAATCTCATATTGCATACTCTCTCTTAAATTTTTATCTAAAGCACCTAGAGGTTCATCCATTAAAACTAGCTGTGGATCAAACACTAAAGATCTTGCAACTGCTACCCTTTGTTGTTGTCCACCTGACAGCTGACCTGGCATTCTGTCAGCAAAACCTTGTAGTGATACCATTGATAATGCTTTATCAATTTTTTTATCTGCTTCATCTTTTGGAATTTTTCTAACTCTTAATGGAAATGCTAAATTTTCATAAACTGTCATATGAGGGAACAAAGCATAGTTTTGGAACACCATTCCAATACCTCTTTTGTGGGGTGGAATACTTGATATTGCTCTTCCATCTAAATAAATTTCACCATGAGTTGGCGTTTCAAATCCTGCTAACATCATTAGACAAGTAGTTTTACCAGAACCAGAAGGTCCTAACATTGTAACAAACTCACCTTCTTCAATATCTAATTGAAGATCTTTTACAACTAGTATTTTACCATCATAACTTTTATCTACTTTATCAAATTTGACGAATTCTTTGTTCATTGTAATAATTTAATGAATTTAAAACATTTGTGAGAATAAATATCAACCCCTAATAATTAGCTTTTAATATGAAGTTCCTTGGAAAAATTACAAAATAGTTCAAAACCTTTATCAGTAACTCTAATGGCTTCAGAGGCCTCTACTCCCCAATTTCCAAATTGCATTACTGCAATCATATGAAAAGTAACGTTAGGTTGTAACACAGTCATATCACCTTTTGATATATTTAAAGTGTGTTCTCCCCAGTCTGGTGGATAACCGATACCAATTGAATATCCAGTTCTTGAAGTTTTTTCAATTCCATACTTATCTAATATTTTCCAAAAAGCTTGGGCAACATCATCAGCAGTATTGCCCGCTTTGACTAAATCAATGCCAGCTTGAAGTGCTTCATTTGTTTTCTTCATTGTATCAATTTTCTTTTGATCAGGTTTACCTAGCAAAACTGTTCGAGCCATAGGGCAATGATATTTTTTATTAACTCCTGATAATTCAATAATTGTAGCTTCTCCCTCTACAAATTTATCTTCTGACCATGTTAGGTGTGAAGCCGATGTACCTTTTCCAGTTGGTATCATTGGAACAATAGATGAATAATCTCCCCCAAATTCAGGTGTTCCTTTTATTAATGTAGTATAAATTTCTGAAACTGCATCGCATTGTCTAACTCCAGGATTTATAGTTTCAAAAGCTTTCTTCATTCCCAATTCAGTAATTTGAGCTGCTGCTTTCATAAATTTTATTTCAGCATCTGATTTAACAACTCTCACCCAATTGACTAATCTTTCACAATCTAAAACTTTAGCATTTGGCAAACCTTGTTTAATTTTTTCATAACAATAAGCTGTGAAATAATGACTATCCATTTCTAGCCCAATAGAAAGCTTATCCCACTTTCTCTCTTTAATAAGATCTACAAGTGCATCGTAAGGATGAAGTGGCCAAGTATGAATATATTTCTCATGATACTTAATTATATTTTCATCTTTTAGATAAGTTTTAATATAGGCACCGCCTGCATCTTGATTTCTTACAAAACAGATTGGTTCATCTGCACTAACATGTACTATTACACATTGGGCGTAATAAAATGACCAGGCATCATACCCAGTTAAATAGTTCATATTAGATGGGTCTTGTGAAATTAAAAGTTCAATACCTTTTTTTTGCATTGAAGCTTGAACTTTTTTTAATCTTGATTTGTATTCTTCGTTAGTAAAATTCATTATTTAATTATTAAATAATTTACCAAAACCTTCAACTTTATTATTATAGTTGATATTTTTAAGAGTATCCCAAATTAAAGTTTGATTACTTGATAAAACAATTTTACCATTTTTTTTTTCTAAATCTTTGATTATCGATAATACAGGTAAAGCAGTACAAGAAACAAATAATGCATCACTATTTGATAAATCTATTTTGCTAAGAACATCAAATAAATGTTCAGGATCAACTTTTCCTATATCTAAATCAGAAGCTATATCGAAATAAGTTAGTTGAGTAATTTCTATATTTTCTTTTTTAAAATAATTAATTACTGATTGGTTTATTTCATCTGTGTATGGAGTAAAAATTGATAATTTTTTTATCTTTAGAATTTTCAGTGCATTTATTGCTGATGTTATTGGTGTTGTAACTTTAGTGTTTGGTTTTGCCAAATTAACTCTATCAAAGACTGATTGATACCCTGCTGCAATTGTTCCTGAAGTGCAACCGTATGCTACACAATCAAGTTTTTGGTCAGGCAAAATATCTTTTGTAACTTTAGGTATATCATCTGCCATTTTTTTTAGAGTTTCATTTGTTAAGGGATTATAACAATGAATTCTGTTACAATATAAATCTATGCCTTTACCATAAATTACGTTATTAAAATCTTTTTCGATTCTAAAGTCACTAGCTAAAGTAATTAAACCTACTCTTGGGTTATGTTTTTTTATATATTTTGGTTCTATCTTGGTTAATTTCATTTAAAGCTTGATTAAATATATATTGATTAAATAGTCTAGTTAAATTACAGTTCTATTTGAGCGATACATAACTCGTCGATATTTACAAAATACGAAAGTGGGATCAATCGTCTTAGATTTAATTATTTAAGGAGGTTCGAATGAAATTTGGATATTTTTGCAATACCACAAACTGGGATCATAAGCCCTATAATCAATTATTAGATGAAACTAAAGAGATCACTACTTATTGTGATGAAAATAATTGGAATTCAATTTGGTACACTGAACACCATTTTAATCATGAGGGGATGGAGTCCTGTACTAACCCATTAATGATGGGGGTTGATGCTGCAGCCAGAACAAAACAAATTAGAATTGGACAAGCTTGTAATGTAATCACATTTCATAACCCAATTCGTCTAGCTGAAGACATAGCGTTACTAGATCAACTATCAGGTGGGAGAGTTGATGTCGGTATTGGTAGAGGAATTTATGGTAGAGAAGCTATTAATATGAATAAAGAGGCAGATTTGAAAGATCAAGCAAAAAATTTTAGATTATTTGAAGAGTCTTTAACAATTATGAAAAAAGCTTGGACTGAAGAATTTTTTAGTCACAAGGGAGAATTTTATACTTATCCGTCACCAAATTTTGTTTGGCAACATGATATGAGTCCACCAAGTGAAAAGTTTTTGGATACAAAAACAAATGAAATCAAAAAAATAAGTATCGTCCCAAAACCAAAACAAGCTCCTCATCCTCCAATATGGCAAGTTGTTGATGGAGCTAGATCTATTGAGTGGGCAGCTCAAAATGGACTTAACACTATAATGTGGATTCCAACTGTAAAGGCATTAAAGAAAAGATTTGAAATATACCAAGAAGCAAAATCTAAAGCAGAAAATAGAGAAGTACCATTAGGTGAAGGTATATCTTTAGTGAGAGATATGTTTGTTGCAGAAACTATGGAAGAGGCAGAAAAAATGGCTGGTGAACATATTATTAATTATATGAAGTGGGTATGTCATTGGAGAGGTTTGGGCAATCACATGGATCCTGGTGAAGAACTACCAGAGACCGAACATAAACTAGATCTTTTAAATTATGATTTTTTACATAAAAGAAATTTATTATTTGGTACTCCTGAATATGTGGTAAATAAAATAAATGAATTAAAATCAGAATTAAATTTACAAAATTTGCAAGTTTGGTCAAACTTTCCAGGCATCGATCACAAAGCTTGTATGAGAAGTATAAAGCTGTTTAATGACGAAGTGATACCAAAAATTAATTTTGATAATGACAAAGTAGAGAAAGCTAGTTAGTGAAACTTGAATTAAGAAAGTTTACAAAGTTTGTTGATAAAACTTTCATCGAAGGTGGAAAAGAAGCTAAGGAACCAGTTTTACTTGTTTCAGTAGCAGCAGTTTTTAAAAACCCTTGGACTGGTCAGGGATTTGTAGAAGACCTGAAACCAATCATTTTAGATTTAGCTCCAAAGCTTGGTGATATTTTGGTCCCAGAGTTAATTAATGAAATTGGATCTCCTAAAAAAATTTTAGCTTATGGTAAAGCCGGAACAGTTGGACTAAATGGTGAGATAGAACATGCTTCAGCTTTTATTCATACTTTAAGATTTGGAAATAAATTTAGAGATGCTGTTGGTGGTACTTCATATTTAAGTTTTACTAATACAAGAGGCCCAGCTGGTTCTAAAATATCTATTCCAATGATGCATAAAATAGACTCAGGCTTGAGACCATATTACCTAACTCATGAGTTTACAATTCATGATGCTCCTTTTGACAATGAAATAGTAATCGCAATAGGTGGGGCATCAAGTGGAAGAGCTCACGCACGAACTGGAGACCGATATCAAGATATGAAAGAAATGGGACTAGATCCTAAATAATTTCATGTCTCAAAATTTTGATCCAAATCAAAATTATTATTTTTTTAATAAAAAAAATTCTATCCCTGTTGTATTTGTCCATGGAGTTGGTTTAGATCATCAAATGTGGGATGCTCAAGTAAACTACTTAAATGAATTTTCAATTTTGACTTATGATTTATTAGGTCATGGAAAAACCCCATATAATAAAGAAAAGTTAAGTCTTAAAGATTTTTCAGATCAACTTTTAGATCTTTTAAATTATCTAAAAATAGACAAAATAAATCTCATAGGTTTTTCTTTGGGCTCCTTAATTGCACTAGATTTTACCTCACGATATTTAAAAAAAGTTGAAAAACTTATATTAATTGGCACAACTTATAAAAGATCAGATCAAGAGAGATCTCTTGTATTAGATAGATATAACCAAGCAAAATTAAATAAGCCTATATCTAAACAAGCGATAAAAAGATGGTTTAGTGATGGATATCTGAAAGAAAATCCAAAAACGTATGATTTATTTATAAATATCTTAAATAAAAAACCAGAGGATCATAAAAATTTTCTTAAAGCCTATGAACTATTTGCTAATCATTACGATGATTTTGAAGCTATAAAAAAAATTGACATAAAAACTTTGGTGATGACTGGCTCAGATGATATTGGTTCAACACCAACAATGTCTAAAGAATTGGTTAAAGACCTTGTTAACTCTACTTATATTGAAATCAAAAACGGAAAACATCTTTGTAGTATAGAATGTGTAGATGATGTTAATATGAATATTAAAAAATTTATTAATAATTAAATGACAAAAATTCAAGACTTTAAAATGTATATTAATGGTGAATGGGTTGATTCATCTACTGGAAAAAAGATTGAAACATTAAATCCAGAAAACAATGAAGTTTGGGCAACTGTTCCTGAAGCTAATGAAAAAGATGTAGATAAAGCTGTTCAATCAGCACAAAAAGCTTTTGAAAATGATTGGTCTAAAATTCATCCAAGAGAAAGAGCAAAGTACTTAAGACTAATTGCTGATCAACTAAGAGCTAACGCAGAACATCTTGGAAAAATAGAAACAATAGATACTGGAAAACTTTTTAGGGAAACGAAAACTCAAGCAAATTATATTGCAGAATATTATGATTATTTTGCAGGTTTAGCTGACAAAGTAGAGGGAACTGTTGTTCCAATCGATAAACCCGATATGCAAGTTACTACCACAAGAATACCCATTGGAGTTGTGGCTGCAATTATTCCTTGGAATTCTCAAATGCTATTAACAGCTGTTAAACTAGCTCCTGCTCTTGCTATGGGAAATACTGTTGTGATTAAAGCATCTGAACTTGCTCCCGTAACTCTTTTAGAGTTTGCAAAAATAATTGATAAAGCTGGAATACCAAAAGGAGTAGTCAATATAATTACTGGTTTAGGTGAACCTTGTGGTAAATCTTTGACTACGCACAATCTTGTGGAAAGAATAGCTTTTACTGGTGGACCTGAAACTGCAAAACATATTGTAAAAAACTCTGCTGAAAATTTATCTCAAGTAAGTTTAGAACTTGGTGGAAAGAGTCCGGTTGTTGTATTTGATGATGCAGATCAAGAAAATGCTTTAAATGGGATAACTGCAGGAATATTTGGAGCAAGTGGTCAAAGTTGCATTGCAGGATCTAGGCTTTATTTACAATCAAGCATTTATGATGAATTTTTAAAAAAATTAATTTCTAAAGCTGAAAAAATAAAATTAGGTGGTCCAATGGAAAAAGATACTCAAATGGGACCCTTAAATAGTTTTAAACAATTAGAAAATATTGAAAAAAATATTAAAGCAACCATTGAGCAAGGTGGAAAAGTAAGATGTGGTGGAAAAAGATCCTCTGTTTCAAATAAAGGATATTACTTCCCAGCAACAATTATAGAATGTGATAATCACAATCTTCCTGTTGCAGAAAATGAATTGTTTGGTCCAATATTATCAGTTATGAGATTTGATAAAGAAGATGAAGTGATAAATAAAATGAATGATAATAAATATGGACTTTCATCAGGAGTTTATACCTCAAACTTTGCACGTGGTTTAAGAGTATCTGAAGCTATACGTGCTGGTATAGTTTTTATAAATACTTATAGATTAATTTCTCCAATGGCTCCATTTGGTGGTATCAAGGATAGTGGATATGGTAAGGAAGCTGGCATTGAATCTATAAAAGAGTATACCAGAATAAAAACTACATGGTATAATTCATCGGACAAACCAATGTCTGACCCTTTTACAATGGGTTAACTTATCTTGTAACAAAAGAGTGTTTAGATTTAGGAAATTTTTTTTTTAAAACCTCAACCTTATATTTTTTAACTGCTGAATTAATTATTTGATTAATATTTGCATATTTCTTTACAAATCTAAATTTACTTTTACCTAAACCAATTAAGTCATCAGTTACTAATACTTGGCCATCACAATAAGCTGATGAGCCAATACCTATTGTTGGAATTTTCAATTGTTCGGTAATTTTTTTTGCTAATTTTGTTTCAACGCACTCTAATACAATCGAAAATATTCCAGCTTTTTCTAATAATTTTGAATCTTTTAATAATTTATTTATTTCAAATATTTTTTTGCCCTTAAAAAAAAACTTTTTTTCAGTTTGTGGTAAAATACCTAAATGCCCCATAACTGGTATCTTGTTTTTAATTAAAGTCCTAACTATTGAAATTATTTTTTTACCTCCCTCAAGTTTTACAGCATCACATTTGGTTTTTTTCATTACTAATTTAGCATTTCTTAAAGCTTCCTTATTATTACGATATGTATTGTAAGGCATATCAACTACCATTAAAGATCTTTTCACACCAAATCTTACACTTTTTGAGTGATTGATCATTGTATCTAAACTTACCTCTTTAGTAGATTTAAAATCATAAAGAACAGAACCTAACGAGTCTCCAACTAAAATAAGATCACAATGTTTGTCCAAAATTGCTGCAATATTTTTTGAATAGGCTGTTAAACAAATAATTTTAGATTTGTTTTTTTTATCAAGAATTCTTTTTATTTTTTTGTTCATTACTCTAACTCTATAGTACTAGGAGGTTTTGACGTAACATCGTAAACTACTCTATTAATTCCTCTAATGCTATTAACAATTTTATTTGAAATTTCTTGAATAAATGATTTTTTAAATTCATAAAAATCTGCAGTCATACCATCCTCAGATGTTATTGCCCTTAACAAACATAAATATTCATATGTACGATTGTCACCCATGACTCCAACAGTTTTTACAGGAAGTAGTGCAGCATATGCTTGCCAAATTTTATGATATAAATTGTGATCTCTCAAAGCTTGGATAAAATAATGATCTGCCTCTTTAAGAATGTTTATTTTTTCTTTTGTAATTATACCTGGCATCCTAATAGCTAAACCTGGTCCTGGAAAAGGATGTCGAGAAATAATTTCTTTACTTAAGTTCAATTCAAGACCTAATTTTCTTACTTCATCTTTAAAAAGAAACTTAAGTGGCTCTACTAATTTTAGCTTCATTTTTTTTGGTAAACCACCAACATTATGATGGGATTTAATTTTTGATGTTTGACTACCAGTAACAGATTTACTTTCAATGAGGTCTGGGTAAAGTGTTCCCTGAGCTAAGAATTTAACGTTCTTTATTTTTTTTGCATAACGCTCAAAAATTTTTATAAATAAGTTACCTATTATCTTCCTCTTTTTTTCTGGATCAGAAATATTCTTTAATTTTTTAATAAATTCTTTTTCTGCATTAACATAGATTAAATTCATCCTTAATTTTTTTTTAAATGTCGATACAACTTGTTTTTCTTCGTTTTTTCGCAAAAGTCCTGTATTAACAAAAATACAGTATAAATTTTTTCCAATAGCTTTATTTAATAGTTGAGCCACTACACTGCTGTCAACCCCACCTGATAAAGCACAAATAACTTTATTACCACTTACTTGATTTCTAACTTCTTTAATTAGTTTAATCTTTTGATCTTTGGAAGACCAGTTTTTCTTTATTTTGCATATTTCAAAAATAAAATTACTTATTAATTTTTTTCCATTTTCGGTGTGTGTCACTTCAGGATGAAATTGAACTCCATAAAATTTTTTAAGTTTATTTTCAACTATAGCAAATTTTGAATTTTGACTAGAAGCTATTACGCTAAAATTTTTTGGTAATTTTGAAACTTGATCAGCATGACTCATCCAAACTTTAACCGTATTCTTTCTTGAAAAGAAATTTTTAGTAAGAAGGCTGTCTTTTTTTTTATAAATATTTGCTAAACCAAATTCTCTGTGTTTTGATTGTTTTACTTTGCCACCATTTAATTTTGAGAGAATTTGATGTCCAAAACAAATACCTAAAACTGGTATTTCACTTTCTATAATTTTTTTATCAAAAGAATATTTGTTAATTTCATAAACATTTAAAGGCCCGCCAGACAAAATTATTCCTTTCACTGAATTTATGATATCTTTATTCTTAATCTTTTTATGACTCACTATTTCAGAGAAAATCCCTATTTCTCTTATTCTTCTCGCAATTAGTTGAGTGAATTGTGAACCAAAATCAATGATTAAGATTTTTTCTAAACTTTTATCAAGACTCATTATTTTTTGGTTCTATGTTTGATAGAGTCTCTAATATACTTTTATTTTCATCGCATAATTTTTTACAAACCTCATTAAAAGTTTTTGATAAATCTTTTACTTTTGAATAATTAGATTTTTCTAAAGCTATTTTCATGGTCATTAATATTGCCTCTTCATTATTTGGCTCTATTAACAAAGTTGCCTCTAAGTTTTTTTCTTCCTTATTCTGATCTTCCTCAATATTATAAATCTTCGCTAAATATAAATAAGAATTTGAGTCTTTTGGGTTAAATACTAAACTTCTTTCAAACATAAACCGTGCGTCTTCATATTTTTTCTCATTATACAATTTTAAACCTTTATTAAAAAAATTCTCATTTCCAAATGAATAATTTAAAATATTGATTGGTAAATAAATCAATAATGTAAGTTTAATAATTTTTTTCATTAATATTTGCTATCGTTTTTTACTACGTCAACATTATGAACCATACTTTCATAAAATCCTGCTTTTGTAATTTTAACAAATTGTGGTTTATTTCTTAAGTATTTTATTTGTTTTGAACCAAGATAGCCCATTGAAGATCTTAATCCACCAACTAATTTATAAATCACTCTTTCAACTTTACCTTTATATTTCGCTAGCCCCTCTACACCTTCTGGAACATATTTTGATACATCTTTTTGTTTAGACTGAAAATATCGATCTGCTGACCCTTTGTTCATTGCACCAACGGAACCCATGCCTCTAAAGCTTTTAAACAATTTTCCGTTTTTTTTTATTAGTTTACCTGGGGCTTCATCTGTTCCAGCGAATAATGAGCCTATCATGACAGCATCTGCTCCTGCTGCAAAAGCTTTCGCTAAATCTCCAGAATATTTTATCCCACCATCTGAAATAATTTTAACATTTCTATTTTTAATTCCATTTCTAACACTTAAAATTGCACTTAATTGAGGAACACCTATTCCAGCAACCAACCTAGTAGTACAGATTGATCCTGGTCCAATGCCAACTTTAATTATATCTACACCTAGCTTTAACAAAAATTTAGCCGCTTCTGGTGTTGCAATATTTCCCGCGCATAAAGATGTTCTTTTATTTTTTTTCTTTTTTATAAATTTGATAATCTCAGAAACTTTTTTAGTGTGCCCATGTGCAGTATCCACTACTATCATATCTATATTTTCTTTTAAAACAGCTTCAGCTCTTTTAAATTCTTGGGGTCCTGCACCAACAGCAGCTCCAACTAATAATTTTAACTTTTTCACTTTTTTTATTTCAAGAACTTGTTTTTTTATATCAAGATTTCTGTGAATTACTCCTAACCCTCCTGCTTTTGCTATAGCAATAGCCATTTTGCTTTCAGTAACTGTATCCATTGCAGAAGATAAAAGTGGTATTTTTAGTTTTAATTTTTCTGTTAACTTAATGCTGGTATCAACATCAGCTGGTAATATTTCTGAGTACTTGGGAGCCAATGTAACGTCATCAAAGGTGAGTGCTTCTTTTATAGGAACCATAATCATTTATATATGATTCCTTTTAAATTTAAAGAGCCTATCTCAAATTTTTACAAATTATAAAACTTTCCTTAGAATCTTTACGACTTGATTTAGGTTTAAAAACCTTAACTTCCTTAAAAGTTTTTTTTGCTAGTGCGACAATTTCATTAAATGTACCTCCCATAAATATTTTTGAAACAAAAAAACCTTTGTCTGAAATAACTTCTTTTGAAAAAATCATAGCTTCTTTGCACAATTCTCCTGTTTGGATAGAGTCTATATTTTTAATTCCTGTAGTATTTACAGCCATATCAGACATAACTACATCAGATCTTTTTTTAAGATATTTTTTGATCAGATTTTGAGTTTCTTCTCTAGTAAAATCTCCTTTAATTTGAATTGTATTTTTAATTTTTTCCATTTCTTTTAAGTCAATTGAAATTATTTTACCATTTTTCACTTTTTTAGAAACGTATTGCGACCAGCTACCAGGAGCTGCTCCAATATCTATAACATTCATGCCTCCTTTAAAAATCTTAAACTTCTCATCAATTTCAATTAGTTTATATGCTGACCTGGCTCTATATCCATCTACTTTAGATTGACGTACGTAGGTGTCTCTTCTTTGTTTATTAACCCAATTTTTTGAAATTTTATTTTTTTTCAATTATCAACTAAATCTTAAACTTTTAACTATTTTTTTATCATTTAAAGTTTCAATTTCAATTTTAATACTTTTATCCACTCTCATATCTTTGCCTTCTCTCCAAATTCCAGCTGCAAGATGAATAATTCCTATTTTGTAATTTGGTAAATATGGCTCTACAAATGTTTTTTGTTGTTCATCGTATTTAGGTAATAAATTACTTGTAATCCAATTACAATTTAAAGGCAAAAATTCTGTATCTAAATCATCAATATATACTGACATATTAATTGCCAATCCTTCAGAGCCAAAAATATTTCCAGCTTTTAAAGTTTTTGATAAATTATTTTGCCAAACATCCCAGCCTTTAGAATTTTTTTCTAGTGAAAAAACTCCAATATTAATATGCGGTGCAAAAGCCAATTTTCTAGCATTATTGTACCCAATTTTGGACTTAACAGCATGTTTAAAGTTTTGGGATTTAATAATTGCAAGCTTTCCAAATAACCAATTAACTTTTGAAGTTATTTTATATCCTGGACCTATTGTTTGAGTAATTCCTAATTTTCCGTTATTACAAGCTTGAAAATATAGCTCCACACAATTCCAATCATTTACCCAAGCATCACAATCTATCCATAAGAATTTTTCATAGTTTGGAAAATATTTTGGTAAGAAAGCTCTAGACACTTGACTTTTTAACCATTCCTTACCTTTTATCTTGTGGCCTGGTACCTCAATATCCCATTCAGCAGATTTGATTTCATCTACTTTATTTAAAAGAGTTTCTTTTTGTTCTTGAGTTAGTCCTGCATCTAATATGCAAATTGCAACGTCTTCGCTTTCTTTAAATCTTTTAATAGAATTTACTAACTCATCTAATAACGGAAAATAATTTGAATCAGCCAAAGAAACAATTACATTTTTTTTCATCTATAATATATCCTCTAGTCCTTCATCTTTATCTGAGGTAATATTTTTTTCTTTTTTTATTTTTTTGTAATGAAAATAACTTATTGGTATTAAACAAAGATAAATAGCAGAACTTATTGCTAAAACTTTAAAGGTATAAACTAATAATGCACCAAAAAATAAAACTATTCCAAATAATAAAAATTTAGTCAAAGATCTTTGTATAACAATTTTTTTAAACGAATAAGTTGGTATTGTGCTTATCAATAATATTGAAACTCCGATAAAAATTACAGGTACTAGTAAGTCATAATTAACTTCAGGTAAAAAATTTCCCAGTTCACTAAAACTAAAAATTAATGGTAAAAGAACAATTATTCCTCCTGCTGGCGATGGCATTCCTTCGAAAAAATTGTCTTTCCAAGATGGTTCTTCTTCAGAATTAACATTAAACCTCGCAAGCCTTAAAGCAACACAAACTACGTATGTCAAACAAACAAACCACCCTAATTTTTCTAAATATTGTAAATTCCAAAAGTACATTATTAGCGCTGGTGCAACACCAAAACTAATTACATCTCCTAATGAGTCCAATTCTTTACCCATTTTAGAAGTTCCTTTGATTAATCTGGCAATACGTCCATCTAAAGCATCCATCAACCCTGCAAATAATACTGCAATAATAGCTATTGCAAATTTTCCATCTATAGCAAATTTGATTGACGTTAAGCCTATACAAACACCAATTAGAGTAATTGCATTTGGTAAAATTATTCTAGCTTTTTTATCTGATACAATTTTAAAATTATTTTTTTTTTGTTCCATTTTATCTTTTAGCTAACAATGTTTCACCAGAAATCGCTCTCTGACCAATTTTAACTAAAGGTTCATAATTTTCATAATATACATCAGCTCTACTACCAAATCTAATCATTCCAATTCTGTCGCCCTGTTTAAGCTCTTGATCTTTATTAGACTCACAAACAATTCTACGAGCAACAAGTCCAGCAATCTGAACTACAATTATATCGTTTTGCTGAGGGTCCTTAATCTTAAAATAATTTCTCTCATTATCTTCACTTGCTTTATCAAGAGAT
Organism: Pelagibacterales bacterium SAG-MED19; assembly: GCA_014654035.1. GTDB lineage: Bacteria > Pseudomonadota > Alphaproteobacteria > Pelagibacterales > Pelagibacteraceae > Pelagibacter. Next base: position 16,409 of record JACWDQ010000005.1, on the reverse strand, counting down.
GCATTAAAAAATTTTCCTGGTTTGTATAAAATTTCCTCAATAATTCCACTACAAGGAGTTCTATTGACGTGACAGTCAAAAATATTCATAAAGATACTAATTTTTTTAAATTTCTTTTTTTCTAAACCTAATTCTTTTGGTCCATCAACTTCCTCAACTTTAATTACCTCTCCATCTGCTGGACTTACAAGATAATTATCATCCTCAATGATAATTCTTTCAGGGTCTCTAAAAAAATAATAAACCCAAATACTAACTACTAAACCTATTAAACCTAAAAAATCACTTAAACTGTAAAGAACAATTGTTATTATACCGGCTATAACTAAAAACTTATATCCTTCAGCGTGAATTTTTGGAAATATCTTAGTAAACATATTCTTCTATTTGATAATTTTTAATTAATATGTATATAAAATCGCGAAATTCAATTAATAAGATAAAATATATAAGTGAGTAAAATTAGCGTAAAAAACCCTATTGTAGAGTTAGATGGCGATGAAATGACCAGAATAATCTGGGAATTCATAAAAAATAAATTAATCCTTCCATATTTAGATCTTGGTATTGAATACTACGATTTAGGCATGAAAAGTAGAGATAACACTGACGACCAGATAACAGTCGACTCTGCAAATGCAATAAAGAAAATTGGTGTAGGTATTAAATGTGCAACTATTACTCCCGATGAAGCACGTGTAGAAGAATTTAATTTAAAAAAAATGTGGAGATCTCCTAACGGAACTATTAGGAATATTATTGGTGGAACAGTTTTTAGAGAACCAATAATATGTTCTAATATCCCAAAACTAGTTCCTTCTTGGTCTGATCCTGTAGTAATTGGAAGGCATGCATTTGGAGATCAATACCGAGCAACTGATTTTAAAGTACCTGGAAAAGGAAAAATGGAGGTAAAATGGACTTCTGAAGATGGAAAAGATGAAATTAAATACGAGGTTTTTAATTTTACAGGTCCAGGAGTTGCTCTTTCCATGTACAATTTAGATAAGTCAATTGAGGACTTTGCAAGATCTTGTTTTAGTTATGGATTAATTAAAAAGTGGCCAGTCTATCTATCAACTAAAAATACAATCCTTAAAAAGTATGATGGAAGATTTAAAGATATTTTTGAAGAAGTTTTCAATAATGAGTTTAAGAAAAAATTTGAAGATGCTAAAATTACTTATGAACACAGATTAATTGATGACATGGTTGCATGTGCAATGAAATGGAGTGGAAAATATATTTGGGCATGTAAAAATTATGATGGTGATGTTCAATCCGATACAATGGCACAAGGTTATGGCTCATTAGGTTTAATGACTAGTACATTATTAACTCCTGATGGAAAGATAATGGAAGCAGAAGCTGCTCATGGAACTGTAACCAGACACTATAGAATGCATCAGGAAGGTAAAGAAACATCTACAAATCCTATAGCATCAATATTTGCATGGACAAGAGGTTTAGCTCATAGAGGCAAATTGGATGGAAACGAAGAGCTTATTAAATTTGCTAACACAATCGAGAAAGTTTGTATTGAATGTGTTGAGTCAGGATCTATGACAAAAGATCTTGCAATATTAATTGGACCTTCAAGTAAATACCTGACTACCAATCAGTTTTTAGATGTAATAGATAAAAATCTAAATAAAAAATTAAATTAAAGACTTTATTTTTTCGAAAGCTTCATTTATTTTACTCTGATCTTGACCGCCAGCTTGGGCAAAGTCTTTTCTACCTCCTCCACCTTGACCACCGATAATTTCAGAACTTATTTTTACAAACTCTACTGCATCATATTTTGTAGTTAATTTACTGGTTACACCAACAGCAACTCCTACCTTGTCATCTTTACTTGCAAAAACAACTGCTATTCCTTCACCTAACTCTTTTTTACCATCATCAACTAATTTTCTTAATTCTTTTGGTGGAAGACCTTCAACGTTTTGAAATCTTATTTTTATTCCTTTTATTTCTATATCGCTTATCTCATTTTTTGTTTTATCATTAAGAATTGATTTAACTAATAAAGTATCAAGCTGTTTATTCAAATTTTTAATCAACATTTTTTTATCTGATTGATCTAAAGTTGGTTTGCCTCCCAAATCAATTATCTGTTTAGATAAATCTTTAATCACTTCATCATTTTTTTCTAAAGATAGATTTGATAATTTTTCTTTATTTTTTAAAAAATCATCTAATTGTTTGTCTCTTAAAGCCTCTATCCTTCTTACACCCGCTGCAATCGAAGATTGACTAACTATTTTAAATTTACCTATATCTCCAGTATTTTTAACATGAGTCCCTCCACATAATTCTGTAGAAAAATACTTTCCATTATTATCACCCATTGAAAGAACTCTCACTTCTTCACCATATTTTTCACCAAATAATGCTAATGCACCATTTTCAACAGCTTCATCAGGTGTCATTAATCTTGTTCTAACGTCTGTTTTCTTTGCAACCATTGAATTAACAAAAGTTTCTATTTTTTCAACGTCCTCATTTGAAATTGGTTTCATATGACTAAAATCAAATCTTAGTCGACTAGGTTCAACCAATGAACCTTTCTGTGTAACATGTGTACCTAAAACTCTTCTTAATGATTCATGTAATAAATGAGTAGCTGAGTGATATGCTCTTGTATCATTTCTTCTTTTAACATTTATTTTCATTTCAACATTTTCATTCAATTTGATTGAACCACTAATTACTTTTCCATAATGAACAAAAAGATCTCCCAGTTTTTTCTGAACATCGGTTACTTCGAACTTGAAATCTCCAGAAATAATTTCTCCAGCATCCCCAACTTGACCACCTGACTCTCCATAAAAAGGTGTTTGATTTGTTATAACCATTCCTTCATCATTCGATTTTAATTCTTTGATTTCTTTATTGTCTTTAAGTAAAGAAAGGATGACTCCTTCAGCTTGATCTGTCTCATAGCCTAAAAATTCTGTAGCACCTAATTTATCCTTTATGCCAAACCAAATATCTTCAATAGCAGCATCTCCAGAACCTTTCCAATTTTTCTTTGCAAGCTCTCTACTTTCTTTCATTAAAGATTGAAATTTTTTTGTATCAATTGATAAAGATTTATTTCTTAAAATATCTTCAGTAAGATCTAATGGGAAACCATAAGTATCATATAATTTAAAAGCTACATCTCCAGGAAGTACCTTATCAATTTTGGATATTTCATCATTTAAAATTTTTATCCCTCGATCTAAAAGTACTAAAAATTTTTCTTCTTCCATTCTCAGAGTTTCTTTTATTAAAGATTCTGCTCTTTTTAATTCTGGATAATTACCTGACATTTCATTTTTAAGAGTTTCAAACAAATTATAAAAGACTGGTTCTTTGGATCCAAGTAAATGAGAGTGTCTCATGCCTCTTCTCATTATTCTTCTAAGAACATACCCTCGCCCTTCATTTGATGGCAAAACTCCTTCAGCAATTAAAAATGAGCTTGCTCTTAAGTGATCTGCAATAACTCTAAAACTTGAAAGATTATTTTGATCTGATTTTTTTTTAACAATATCTGATGTTGATTGAATTAACTTTTTGAAATGATCTGTTTCATAATTATCATGTGTACCTTGAAGCAATGCTGCTATTCTTTCTAAGCCCATTCCAGTATCTACAGATGGTTTAGGTAGATCAATTCTCTTATCTTTTGAAACTTGCTCATACTGCATGAAAACTAAATTCCAAATTTCAATAAATCGATCCCCATCTTCATTTTTAGTGCCTGGTAATCCTCCTTTTAAATGTTCCCCATGATCATAAAAAATTTCTGAACAAGGGCCACATGGACCTGTTTCACCCATTGACCAAAAGTTATCAGATGTTGAAATTCTGATTATTCTATCATCATTTAAACCTGCTATTTTTTTCCAAAAATTAAATGCTTCATCGTCTTCATGGAATACAGTTACATAAAGTCTTTTTTTATCTATACCAAAATCTTTTGTAATTAAATCCCAAGCATAATGTATTGCTTTTTCTTTAAAGTAATCTCCAAATGAAAAATTTCCTAACATTTCAAAAAATGTATGGTGCCTTGGAGTATAGCCAACATTTTCTAAATCATTATGTTTTCCACCTGCTCTTACACATTTTTGTGAAGTGGTAGCTCTTTGATAATCTCTTTTTTCTAAACCAGTAAATACGTTTTTAAATTGAACCATTCCAGAATTAGCAAACATCAACGTTGGGTCATTGTTTGGAACTAAATTACTAGACTCAACAATTTTATGATCATTCTTTTCAAAGTATTTTAAGAATGTCTCTCTTATCTGATTTAATGATTTTTGAGCCATATTTTTAAAATACAGCTTTTTTGTTCTATGTCTAGATGGCGGTAAGGGGGCAAAGGCGCTTAATAAGCGCCTTTGATAATTTAAAGATTACCTTTAATTCTAGTTCTTTTTAGGAGGAGTAGCTTCTTTATCAGCTTCTTCTTTTTCAGCTACTTTCTTCTCTTTTTCAATTTTTTCAGGACTTAAAGGATTTCCCTCAATCTTTTTAGAAATGACACCTGCTTTTTCCCTAATTGCCATTTCAATTTCTGCAGCAACTTGTGGGTTTTGAGCTAAATAAACTTTAGCATTTTCTCTACCTTGTCCTATTTTCTCTCCTTTATAAGCATACCATGCTCCTGATTTTTCAATAATGTCGGCTTTAGCTCCTAGGTCTACTAATTCACCCATTTTGCTAATTCCTTTTCCATACATTAAATCAAACTCAACAACTTTAAATGGTGGTGCAACTTTATTTTTAACTACTTTCACTCTTGTAGAGTTACCGATAATTTCATCTTTATCTTTGATGGCACCAATTCTTCTAATATCCATTCTTACAGATGAGTAAAACTTAAGTGCGTTTCCACCTGATGTTGTTTCAGGACTTCCAAACATAACCCCAATTTTCATTCTGATTTGATTAATAAAAATCATCATTGTGTTTGTATTTGAAATTGAGCCAGTTAATTTCCTTAAAGCCTGACTCATTAATCTTGATTGAAGACCAACATGATGATCTCCCATTTCACCTTCAATTTCAGCTTTTGGAGTTAGTGCTGCAACTGAGTCAATTACGATAACTGAAATAGACCCTGATTTTACTAGTGTATCTGCTATTTCTAGAGCTTGCTCACCAGCATCTGGTTGTGAAATTAAAAGCTCTTCTGTGTTCACTCCTAATTTTTTTGCATAAACTGGATCTAAAGCATGTTCTGCATCTACAAATGCACAAATTCCGCCAGCCTTTTGAGCTTCAGCAACTACTTGTAATGCTAATGTAGTTTTTCCAGAAGACTCTGGTCCATAAACTTCAATAATTCTTCCTTTAGGTAATCCACCTATTCCTAAAGCTAAATCCAAACTTAAAGAACCTGTAGATATAGACTCTATATCCATAGCTCTTTTTTCGCCTAGCTTCATTACTGAGCCTTTTCCGAAATTATCTGTAATTTGGCTAATAGCTGCTTCTAATGCCTTATTTTTTTCTTTATTATCCAATTCTTGGTCTTTTGTAGATTTAACCACTTTTAGGTTATTTTTTGTCATTTTTTACCTCTTTTTTTAATTTTTTTAACGCTCGAATCATAAAATAAATGTACACATTTTGTTCTCATTGGCAAGATATTTTTTAATTGAGGAAAAAACCCAATAATTATCGAATTTTTAGATAATCACTGGTTAATAAACCAACAGATTTCAAAAGATTAAATTGTGAGAGAATATAATTTCTCTCAGAATCTGCTAAAGAAGTTTGGGCATTTAGTAGAAGAGAATTAGATTGAATAACTTCTAATGTAGACCTATCTGAGCCACTATTATATTCTGCAACAATTCCTTCATTTGCTATTTCGGCAGCATTTACTTGGGCTTTAACTGAGTCTAATAAACTTCGACTAGATTGATAATTAGACCAAGCGCTTGCAACATCTGTTTGATTTTTTTTATTCATGTTTTCAAGTAATAAATTTTTTTGTAACTCTTGACTTTTAGATTTATTCAAAGTCGCATAGTTTTTTCCGCCAGAATAAAAAGGCCAAGTTACTGTTGCTTTTAAAGTATCTGTCTCTTTCTCATCATAAGTAGAACTTAAATCATCAGTTTTGGATCTATCAAATGAAAGTAATGCCGTTGGAGCTAGATCTGACCTTGCGCTAGAAGTATCTTTTTTAGATTGTTCATATTCTAGTTTAGCTATTATTAAATCAGGATTATTTTTCTTAGATAATTCCAATGCTCTATTTAATTCTATTGGTAACCTTGCTTCAAATATTGATGTTTTCTCCAATAGCTCTGGGTCGTTTAATTTTCCAATGATATTTTCGTAATTGAGTTTACTTGTTAAGAAATCATTTTCTGCTTGTATTAATTTTGCTTGAGCTCCTGCCAAAGATGACTCTGATTGAGCAACATCTGACAGAGATATACTTCCTCTTTCGAGTCTAATTCTATCTGTTTCAACTTGTCTGTCTAATAAATTCACATTTGACTTATTGATCTTAAGTTTCTCATTAGCATTAATTAATCCCGTATAAGCTTCAATAGACTTATACAAAATATCTTGTTCTTTTTTTAAAAGTTTTGCTTTAGCTAAATCTATACCTATTTTACTTTTTGCTAATTCAGCTCCTCTTCCAAAATCAATTAATGTCTGTGTGATTGTGATTGATTGATTTGATGGATCTACATTTGTAATTGAAGCACTGCTTCCGTCTCGATTAGTTAATTTATCGGTTTCCTCTTGGCTTTTGCTTCCACTTAAAGTTACGGTAGGTAAATATGAACCTTTTGAAATTTTTAATTCTTGTTCGGAAATATTTAAAATTTCCCTTTCAGCATTTAATTCATTATTATTATTATAAGCCCTTTTTAATGCTGCAGAAAAAGTTTCAGCTTTGGCATTGTTAAGCAAAAATATGAAACTTGTAATTATGAATAAAATTCTAATCATTTCTTTTTGTATATAGCAGAATTAATTTGATGGTAACTATTTAGATTGAATATAATTGATGCATATTTGGGCATATTCCTAAACATATTTTGAGTTATTCTCTGATAAGTTTGCATAAAATTTAACACATTTTCTTTGCTCATTATTTTTGATTTTACTTTACTTTTAACCCAAAGTTTCCTTTCTTGTTTTAATCTCCATTTTTGTAACAAACTGAAATTTTTTGCTTTCAAATAAATCAAACAATTTAATTGTGAATACAAATCTTTATACTTTGATTTCAATTGGTGGTTAACATATTTTCTCCAAATCTGTTTTTGATCTTTTGCTTTTTCCATCGGATTAATAGTTTTCTTTAGAGTATTATTTTTTTCTGGTTTTGCGCCAACACACCATCCTTCAAAAATAATTACATCCGGTCTCTTCTTTAAATCATACCATTTTTTTTTATTAAACCTGTCGTCAATAGCTTTATTAAATGTCGGTAATTTTAACCTTTTAAATTTCTTACTTTTTGACCCTCTAAAGAAATTTAACATCATATTTATATCATGTGTTCCAGGAACTCCTCTTGTTAAAAGCATAGGATGAACTCTTTTTGATAAATTTATTCGTTCTTTTCTTGTTTTATAAAAGTCATCTATTGAAATCCTAAAAACGTTTAATCTAAAGTATTTAGTTAAGATAATTCTAATTAAAGAGCTAATTGTAGTTTTTCCTGTACCTTGGCCTCCTGCCAAACCTACAAAATAGGGTCTTTTTTTTTCTGCCTTTGCGCTGATCCAGAAACATAAAGGAATTAAGAAAGACTTAATCATTTTTTCTTTATTTTTAAATTTATCAGTTTTTGTTTCTTGGGATTTAATTAATTTAAAACAATCTTTTTTTACCCTCCCAAAACATAAACTAAATTGATGCATAAGAATTACTTTTTGTCTAACGGATGGTTTTGACCATTATTTACAGATACTTCATTTAATTTAAATGTATCTATTTCATCAATACACCCAACATTAAATCCTGTCATTGCAGGATTAACTCTTGGATGGTGATGAGTATAAATTCCACACTCAGAGCAAAAGTAATGTTTAGCAACTTTGGAATGAAATTGATAAAGTTTCAATTTATCTTCACCTTTTATAATTTTAAAATCCTCATTTTTTACCATCGACATAATTGCTCCTTTTCTTTTACAAATAGAACAATTACATTTTATTACTTTGGCTAAATCTCCATCTAAATTAATTTCTGCCTCCACAGCTCCACAATGACAAATAAGTTTTTTCATTTTTAAATTATTTTTTATATCTTTTATCTTCAACTGAAACTATCTCTGGTTGAAGTTATCCACAACCATACAAAATGTGGTTTCGATGTTCACCTTTTGATTCACTTTTGATTCAGTTACAGACTCAAAATACAACCTCTTGCGTGTATTGCATAAATCAGCTATAAATGAGAACAAAATAAGAACATGAAATTGACTATCCCTTATTATCTACATAAAGCTGGAGCTGGTTTTCCATCACCTGCTACTGACTACATTGAAGAAGATATCGATTTAAACATGCATTTAATCAAAAATGTTCCGGCTACATTCATTATTAGGGTACAAGGAAAATCAATGGTCGATGTTGGAATTAATGATGGAGACTTATTAGTTGTCGATAAAAGTTTAAAACCAAAAAATTTTTCAACAGTTATTGCAAATGTTCATGATGAACTTGTGGTTAAAACTTTAGTCCAAGAAAGAGATAAAAAATTTTTAACATCAGGATCCAAAGATTTTTCCGAAAGAATTTTAATTAATGAAGAAGAAGATGTTTTTATTTGGGGGGTTGTAACTTATGTCATCCATTCAACGTACTAAAAAATTAGCTTTAGTTGATTGTAATTCTTTCTACGTTTCTTGTGAAAGATTGTTTAATCCAAAAATAAGAAGAAAACCTGTTGTTGTTTTGTCTAATAACGATGGTTGTATAATTTCTAGATCTAACGAAGCAAAAGCTTTAGGAATTAAAATGGGAGAACCTTATTTTAAAGCTAAAGATATTATTGTTAAAAATAAAGTTGAAGTCTTTTCATCAAATTATTCTTTATATGGAGATTTGTCTAGAAGAGTTATGAGAACTCTTAAAAGATTTAATTCTGAAATAGAAGTTTATTCAATTGATGAAGCATTTATAGATTTATCAAATTTTCCAGATTCTGAGGTTGAAAAAGTTGGAAAAGAAATTAGAGAAACAGTTTTACAATGGACTGGTATACCAACAAGTATTGGTATTGCTAAAACTAAAACTTTAAGCAAAGTTGCAAATCATATTGCAAAGAAAAAACTATCAGGTGTAACAAGCTTAATTGGAATAGAAAATTTAGATCCTATTCTTGAAAAAGTGGAAATCAATGATGTGTGGGGTGTCGGCAGACAACTTACAAAATTTTATCAAAAAAATGGAATTTATAATGCCAAACAACTTAAAAATAAATCTAATACTTGGATTAAAAAATCTTCTAATGTTTTGGGTTCAAGAACTGCAATGGAACTAAGAGGTATTCCTTGTATTAATTTAGAAACAACACAAGCTAAGAGAAAAAGCTGTGTTGTCTCGAGATCATTTGGAAAAAGAATTGAAAAATTTCAAGATTTAAAAGAAGCTGTTGCAAGTTATTGTTTGAATGCATCTGAAAAGATTAGATCAGAGTCGTTGACTGCAAAAGCAATTACTGTATTTGTTCGAACAAGTCCCTTTCAAAGAAACTTTGGGTATTATTCAAATGCAAAGACAATTGATTTTCCAATTGCAACAAACAATAGTATTGAAATTGTTAAAACTGCTGTATCTATTTTGGAAAAAATTTTCAAAAATGGTTATCAATATCAAAAAGCAGGTGTCATACTTACTGGATTACGTAATGATGATGGTAGGAAAAACTTATTTTCATCTGAAAAAGATGAAAAGATAAATAGTTTAATGCAATCAATTGATAATACTAATTATAGATATGGAAGATCTACTTTAAGTCTTGCAAGCGCTGGGGTTCAAAAAAAATGGAATATGCGAAGGCAATATTCTTCCAAGATAGACACTGCAGATTTTTTTGCTCTACCTAGAATAAAAATTTAAATTCATTTAATTTGATCAATATTGTTTATGTTCTCTAAAGATTTTTCAAATTCTTCCATATTTTCTCTCAAAGCAAGATTTGAAATAGAGTAAACAGCTATAAACAAAAATATTAATGGAATTGCAGTTATTACAGAAGCATTACTCTTAATTAGCAAAATATACAAAATTACAAACAAAGCTGAACGAATTAAAAAAGTTTTTCTAAAAACACTAATAATTGAAAGTGAATGCTTAATAAGATTATAAAAGCTCATTTTAGATGGTCCAAAATATCTTGTTCCTCTAATTGAAGGTATTGAGGACAAATCTTTTTCTACTTTTGTTAAAGATCCTGAAAAACTGTTCCAGGTAGCTTTTTCATTAATCATTTTTTCTACAGTAATTTTTGATAAACAAGTAAAATTACCAAATTTAATAGTTTTACCAGTAAACGTTAAAGTTATTAATTTATGAATTTGATAGCAGACTTTGAATAAAAGGTTTTCAGATCTTTTTATTCTTTCTCCTACAATAGGCTTGTAATTAGAATTTTTTATTTGATTTATAAGATCGTTTATCTCCTCTGGTCTGTCCTCACCATCTCCATCCATTGGAATAACATAATCAAAATCTTCTTTTTCATAAATATACTTAAGTCCTGTTGCAATACATCTTGTGTGGCCTTGGTTTTTTTTCATATTTAAAATTTTAATTGAATAAATATTGTCTAAATTTATTTCTTCATCTTGACGATCATGATTTGATGCATCATTCACTATAATTGTTGAAATTTGAAATTCTGAATTTATAGATAAATTATTAATTTCATCTAATAATTTTGAAACTGATTGCCAATCATTGTAAATAGGAATTAAGATTTTAATTTTTATCATTTAGTATCTTCCTAAACAAATATCATCGATACAAATAAATTGAGATGATTTATTTAATGTTTCATTTTTTGTTAAACCTTCCCATTTAGGTCTAGATTTTAAATGATAAGATAGATTACCTGCACTCCATTCGTTACCAGTAATGAACTGAATTTCTTTATCAAAATCTTTGTCCCAAATAATTTGAACTTTTGCTGCGATTTCTTTTCCAGGAAAATCAGTTCTTTTATCAGTTTTACTAATTGACACATATGTATATAAAATTGGAGATAGAAAAAATAAAAATAAAAAACCATACAAAAATGAATTTATCTTTTTAAGATTAATTTGAGATTGAAATATATAAATAAATAATACCCCAACAAATAAATAAAAAGGTGTCATCCACATTGTTCTTATCTTTGATCCTGTAATTAAAGATGTCATAAACATCAATATAATAGGAATAATATTTATAGATATTAAAAATAGTAATTTTTTATCTTTTAGATTTATTTTGAATTTGATTTTTTTTACTAATAAATAAATTAGAAAGAAAAAAGGAATTAATATTCCAATTTGTTTTGATAAAAATATAAATGGATATCTTATATGATCTATAATCCCAGAACTTTCTAAACCAGTTCTTTTTAGACCGTACAATATTGTGATAAAATCATTATTATAAAGCCAAATAAGATGTGGAACTAAAAGAACAATAAATACTTCAAAAGTAATTAAATATTTAAAATCAAATTTTTTTGTTTTTTGAATAAATATCAAATAAATAAATAATAAATCAATAGATACTAACAAATAAATAAATAAATATTTTGATAAAAAACCTAAGGCAGCAAATATTCCTACTAAAAAACAATCAATAAACTTAATTTCTTTTGACTTAAAAATTTGCCAAGAATAATAGGTAACCAAAGACCAAAAAGGTAATTGGCAAACGTTTACATTAAATTCAGGTGTTGTAAAATTATAGAAATAAATAGACTCTAGTAACAGTACTGAAATAAAGCTTAATCTAATATTTCCTAAAATCTCATTAGCTAATTTAAAAACATAGTAAAATGCAATTAACAAAAATATTTGGCTTAATAAGTAATATGCCCAATCTTGAGAACCAAATATTTGAAAAAAAACCTCTGAAAAAAAGGCACTCATTGGTGGATGTTTGTTAAATCCCCAATCTAAATTACTTCCCCATGCTAGTGCTTCAATAGTATCTAGTGGTAAATTCTTATTAGTTAAAGATGGAACAAGTGTCCAAATTATTAAATGTGATAGAGCAAAAATAAAAAATATATTATTAATATTTCTGTTTAAAACATTCATAATTAAATATTTACAATAATTAAGCTTGCTTGACACCCCTAATTTGCTGAATATACTCGCTCGAATTCAGATTATAAATATGCCTAAAACCACCAAAGTAAAAAAAAAAGTAAAAAAAACTAAACCTAAATCAGTAAAAAAACCAAAGATAAAAGTTTTAACTAAGCCTAAAGAAATAAATAAAGGTCCAGTAAAAATTTCTAAAACATATACTCCAAAAGATACTGAAAAATACATGTGTGAAAAACATAAGGTATTTTTTAGAATAAAATTACAAGAATGGAAAAAAGAATTAGTAAAAGCCAATAACGAGGCTCTTTATAATGGCAGTATGGACGATAACAGCATTTCTGCAGATATAGTAGATCAAGCAAGTTCTTACACAGATAAAAATGTTGAAATGAAAGCTATCAATAGACAAATCAAATTAATTTCAGAAATCGATAAAGCATTGATGAGAATTAAAGACGATACATATGGTTTTTGTTTAGATACTGCAGAACCAATTGGTTTAAAAAGATTGATGGCTAGACCAGTGGCAAAATACACAATTGCTGCACAAGAAAAACATGAAAAAAATGAAAAGGTTCATGCTGATGACTAAAAAAAGAAAAAAGAATAAACCTATTCATAATCCAATAACGTATAATTTTACTAAAAAATATATTTATTTCTATTATGCTTTTTTTTGGATACTTCTTTTAATATTTGTATTTACTAGATGAATAAAAAATTTGTTTTAATAGTTATAATAATACTTGCTATAGAATTATCAGGTTATGGAATTATAAGCTCATTAATGAGACTTTTAAGTTCTATGAACTAATCTAAAACCTTTATTTTATCACCGACCTTTATACTTGAAGAGGATAGAATTTGACATCTCAATCCACCTCTTCTTAAAAATTCTTTTATTATATTATCTTGGTTTAAAACTTCTGATAAGTGTCTACATGGACGACATAAATCAATAACTTCCAACTCTACTTTGCCAATTTTCAATTTTTTACCCACCAGACTATTTAATTGAATACCTTTGGTAATAATATTTCTCCTAAAATCTATGTATGCAATATTTAGTCCAAATTTCTTGTTATAGTAATCAATATTTTCTGACTCAATTAGTGACAGTTGATTATATGGGTCATTAAATTCCTTAAAGTGTCTATCTCCTATTACGCCTTGATTAGCTAAAACATTTATTGAATTTACCTCTTTAATTTTTTGATTATTTTTATCTGAAATTCCTATTTTATATACTTCTGACATAAACTTAATAAAGTTAAATTATTGAAGAAATTCTTGTGCTCATATAAAGTTTTAAAATAATATGTCTTATCTTTCCTCAAATCAACTCAAACAGTATGAAAATGAAGGGTTTGTTTCTCCAATAAATATTCTCTCAAAAGAAAAGGCAAAAGAAATTAGAAATGAAATTGAGTTAATTGAAAACAAAATTCCTAAGGAACTAGAAAGATCAGGTAGATATAATGCTCATTTAATTTCACCATTATTAGATGAAGTTACACATAATTCAAAAATTTTAGACGCAGTTCAAAGTTTGATTGGTGAAAATATACTTGTTTGTGGAACAACTTTATTTATTAAAAATCCGAATGAGAAGGGATTTGTCAGCTATCATCAGGATGCTAAATATATTGGTTTAGAGCCTCACAATTGGGTTACTGCTTGGGTAGCTATAACTGACTCAAATGAAAAAAATGGATGTATGAGGATGTGGTCAGGTTCACACAAAGATAACCTAAAAGAACACGATCAGAAATTTAATGAAGGTAATTTATTAACTAGAGGTCAAACAGTTAAAAATGTACCAAAAGAGAAGACGACCGCTCTTATTTTGGAGGCTGGTCAAATGTCTCTACATCATCCAACTGTTGTTCATGGCTCAGAACTCAACAAAAGTAATGATCGAAGAATAGGTTTTGTAATTCAAAGTTATATTGGAACGAATGTAAAACAAGTTTTGGGTAAAAATAGTGTTCAGCTCGCAAGGGGAGTTGATGAATTTAATTATCACGAAATAATTGGTAGACCTCAGAATTTACTTGATGAAAAAGATATTAAATTAAAAAAACAAGAAAATGATAATCTTCAGGAAATTTTTTATAAAGGTTCAGGTAAAAAAGGTAAATTTTAATTAAATTTTTGGAATTACCGAGCCATCGTTATAAAGGTTATAACCTTTGATAACAGCATCACGATTTGCAATATCTAAATACCATCTAGAAAGACTCTTAAAATTCTTAAGTCCTATATCATGCCATTCATGTCTAGCAATCCATGGCCACGTTGCAATGTCAGCTATAGAATATTTTTCCCCAGCAAGATATTTTGAGTTTTTTAAACGATTATCAAGATCTTGATAAATTTTTTTGGAAATCTTAAAATATCTTTCCTCGCCAAATTCACTCTTACCAGAATTGTAATGATGAAATTGATGATGCTGACCTATCATAGGACCTACATATCCCATTTGTGCCATTAGCCATTGATTTATTTTAAGTCTATTTTCTTTATTATAAAACATTCCACTCTTTTCTCCTAAATACATTAAGATTGCACCAGACTCAAAAATAGTTTCGTTAGCATCATGATCAATAATAACTGGTATCTTGCTGAAAGGACTTATCTTTACAAATTCTGGTTTGAATTGTTCTCCCTTAGATAAATCTATCTTGGAAAGTTTATATCTATAATTAATTTCCTCAAGCATGATGCTTATTTTTTTTCCATTAGGAGTATCAGCTGAGAATAACTCAATCACCTTTTATACCAAGACGATCTTTAATTGTTTTCGAAGAAGTCGTAAATTCAAATCTATATTTTTCATTTGGTCTTGCTAACTTAAAACATGCTCTTGCAGCTAAAGCTCCCTCATGAAAACCTGATAAAATAAGTTTTAATTTACCTGGATAGCTGCATATATCACCCACAGCATAAATACCTTTTTGATTTGTCTCAAATTTTTCTGTATCTACTTCAATAGTTTTTTTATCTATATTCAATCCCCAGTTTGCTATTGGGCCAAGCTGCATAATTAAACCAAAAAAGCCTAATACATAATCTGTTTTAAGAGTTTTAGTTTCTTTATCATCATTTTTGATATCAATACTTTCTAATTGTTCATCACCCTTTATGGAACTCATTTGATATTTTGTATAAAGATTTATTTTTCCATCTTTTGAAAGTTCATGTACTTTATTGACAGTTGCCTGAGCACCTCTAAAATCTTCTCTTCTATGAATTAAATTTACCTTTGAGTTTTTTGATAATTCTACCACCCAATCTAAGGCACTATCCCCACCACCAAATATTGTTACAGTCTTTCCTTTAAATATACTTTTGTCTTTAATTGAATAAAGAACTGAATTATTCTCAAATTTTTCACATTCTTTCACTGGAAATTTTCTTGGTTCAAATGAACCAACACCACCTGCTATAATCACATTAGGCGTTTGAAATATTTTGTCATTGTTTGTTTTGACAATCCAGTTATCTCCTTCTTTTTTTACTTCATCTACTCTTTCACTTAAATGAAATTTTATATCAAAAGGTTTTATTTGATTGATTAAGTTATTTGTTAATTCCTCTCCAGTACATTCTGGTACAGCTGGAATATCATAGATTGGTTTGTCTGGATAAAGTTCAATACATTGTCCTCCAATTTTATCTAAATTATCAACGACCTCACAATTAAGACCAATCAATTTTAATTGATGAGCTGTAAACAAACCTGTTGGTCCCGCTCCTATTATTAATGCATCTATTTTATTCATTTAACTTTGTTTGGAAGGTATATTAACTGTTAAACCATCCAATTCATCTGAAATTATTATTTGACAACTTAGTCTACTATTTTTTTTTGGCTCAAATGCCATATCCAACATATCTTCCTCGCCATCTTCTTTAGCTGGAAGTTTATTAAACCAGTCTTCTTTGACATAAACATGGCAAGTAGCACAAGCCATTCCTCCACCGCAATCTGCATCAATACCTGGAATATCATTCTGAACTGCGCCTTCCATTACAGTTAATCCATTTTGGACTTCAACCGTATGAGTTTGATTGTCATGAGTAATGTAAGTTATTT
>JACWDQ010000049.1 GCA_014654035.1 Pelagibacterales bacterium SAG-MED19 | reverse complement strand
ACAATTACCAGCACTATTAAAACTTAAGAGTTACAAGTCAGTTTATTCGTTAGTTTCATCCTATGTAAAAAATGAAAAATTACGAAGAATGCTAAGTATGCACCCTCTCTTAGTTGGAGGTAATCCTTTTACAACAACTTCTATTTATGGATTAATTTTGTATTTAGAAAAAAAATGGGGCATTCATTACTCGATGGGTGGAACAGGTAATATTATAAAAGGTTTGGAAAGACTGATGAGTGAAGTTGGTATAGAAATAATAAAAGGTCATGAAGTAATTAAAATTATTTCTAAAGGCAATAAGATAACTGGAATTCAACTAGATAATGAGACAAAAATTGAAACTAATAATGTTGTGTGTAATGCAGATCCTCCTGCTGTTTATGAAAAAATGTTAAATGGAAATAAAAATAATTCAATAATGTTTAAGTGGAAAAAAAATAGAATGGAGTATTCCATGGGATTATTTGTTTATTATTTTGGAACCAAAAAAACCTATGACCATGTAGAGCATCATACAATAAAATTTGGTAATAAATATAAAGAGCATCTTGATGATATATTTGATAATAAAAAACTTAATAACGATATAAGTTATTATCTACATAGACCTTCAGCTACCGACAAGTCTATGGCCCCTGAAGGTCAGGACTGTTTTTACGTTCTAGTTCCAGTACCCAATAATCAGTCTAAAATTGATTGGTCTATCGAAGGAGAAAAAATGAAAAATTTAGTAATTGATAAAATGGAAAAAGATTTAATGCCAAATCTTAAAGAAAATATTGTTGAAGATTTTTATTTAACGCCTGATTATTTTGAAAAAGATTTAAATACAAAATATGGTTCTGGTTTTTCAATCCAGCCAAAATTTTCTCAATCAGCTTATTTTAGATTTCATAACAAATCTGAAATATATGATGGACTTTATTTTGTGGGAGCAGGAACTCATCCAGGGGCTGGTGTACCTGGGGTACTTTCTTCAGCGAAAGTATTAGATAAAATTTTATAATGTCTAGTAAAAGTTACTTATCTGTCTATGCTAAATC
>JACWDQ010000048.1 GCA_014654035.1 Pelagibacterales bacterium SAG-MED19 | reverse complement strand
TATCTAACTAAAGCTTTGAAGTAGTTATCTGAGTTTGCAGCATAAGCAGCATTTTTCAAGATAGCTTGATGAGCAGGTGAAAGGCTGTTGTATCTTTTCTTGTTCACTGGTATCTCAAACATTTCTTGAGACTGGTGAAAACTACCTAAGTGGTAGTGTTTAGATACATCTTGCATTCCAAACTGTGAGTCTGATGTTGGATTGTTAAATTCAGCAGCATCAATCAAACCAGTTTTCATTGCTGGTTGAATTTCACCACCTGGTAATTGTCTTACGACCATTCCCATAGCAGTTAAAACGTTAGTCGCTAGACCAACTGTTCTATACTTCATCCCTTTAACATCAGATACTTTTGTTACGTTCTTTTTGAACCAACCAAAAGGTTGTGCTGGCATAGGCATATGAAAGAATCCAATGTAATCGAATCCAACTGAAGCAACAGCTTCATCATATAATTTTCTTCCTCCACCATACTCCATCCATCCCATAACTTCTTGAGATGACATTCCGTATGAAGGACCAGTTCCAAAAAGTGAAGCGGCAGGAT
Source organism: Pelagibacterales bacterium SAG-MED19 (assembly GCA_014654035.1). GTDB lineage: Bacteria > Pseudomonadota > Alphaproteobacteria > Pelagibacterales > Pelagibacteraceae > Pelagibacter. The sequence continues at coordinate 576 of JACWDQ010000048.1, read as the reverse complement.
TTTTTCCATACCAATATGCTGTCACCCAGTGACCCATATCTAGGTTACCATCACTAACAGCTGCTCCTATTTCTGAAGTTTTAACAACTGAACCCACTGGTTGAAGGTCAATTTTAAGTGAACCTCCAGACATTTCTTTAACCATGTTACAGTAGTCTCCAGCCATTTCAAAAAAGATGTTAGCGCCTGAAGGCCAAGCTGCTTGCATCTTTAATGTTACATGTCCGTCTGCTCTTGCAATGTTTGGCATCGCAACTGTAGCTGCAGCAACAGCTCCAGCTTTGGCAGCCGTTTTAAAGAACTTACGTCTTGAAGATGTTTTAGTCTTCAATGATTTATTTTCTTTTGTCATTATTACTCCTATTAAAGTTAATTAACCGTAATAATTTAAACACAGAATGTGATTAGAGTCTTTCTAAAAAAAAGCGACAATGTCGCATAGTTTAAATAAAATTCAATCATAAGTAGAATTAGACTACTTTATTGGTACAATTTCCCGTTTTGAAAAATTCGTCAATATTATCAATTGCTAAATTTGCCATTGCAATTCTAGTGTCTTTGGTTGCACTTCCTAAA
>JACWDQ010000047.1 GCA_014654035.1 Pelagibacterales bacterium SAG-MED19 | reverse complement strand
ATAATTTTCTTTTTCATTCAAAATAGACGCTAGTTCACTAGGTAATTCAGCCTTTATATTAATGGCTTTTTCAATTGCATCTGGGAACTTACAGGGATGAGCTGTGGCTAACACGATATTGTTTCCTTTAAGATTAACTTTATCAAAAGCTCCATATCCTATTGCGCTATGAGGATCTAAAACTTTATCAAATTTTTCATAAATACTTTTAATAGTATTCAAAACTTCATTTTCATCCATACGTGATGATAAAAAATCATTATTGATTCTATCTAAAAATTCTTTTTGAATTTCATATTTTCCTTTTTCTTTAATACCTTTCATCACTTCAATTGTTTTTTTACCACTTTGATTATTTAAATCAAAAATAAGTCTTTCAAAATTACTAGCAATTTGAATGTCCATACTTGGTGAGATTGTTTCCAAAACATTCTCTACATTGTATGCACCATTTGTAATTGCCCTATGCAGAATGTCATTTTGATTTGTTGCCACAACAAATTTATTTATTGGTAGACCAATTTTTTTTGCAAGATAACCCGCATATACATCACCAAAGTTTCCTGTTGGCACTGAAAAATTTATTGGTTCACTATTATCCTCAACTAAAAAATAACTATAAAAATAATACACACTTTGAGCAATAATCCTTGCCCAGTTAATTGAATTAACACCAGACATTTTAATTTCATTTGCAAAAGCTTTATCTGTAAACATCGCCTTAACTATATTTTGACAATCATCAAAATTTCCTTCTATAGCAATATTAAAAACATTCTTTTCTTTAACAGTTGTCATTAACTTTCTTTGAATAGGTGAAATACGATTATTGGGATGAAGAACAAAAATGTTGATATTCTCTTTTCCTTTAATTGCATCTATTGCAGCAGCACCCGTGTCTCCAGAAGTAGCAACCACTATGTTTATTTTTTCTTTTTTATTACTCAAATAATATTCATAAAAATTACCTAAAAGTTGCATAGCAACATCCTTAAAAGCTAAAGTTGGTCCATGAAATAATTCTAGAACTGATCGATCTCCAATTTTAACTAGTTCAACTACATTTTTTTTTCTAAAAACTGAGTAAGATTTATCAATGATTTTACTCAAATCATTTTCACTCATAAAATCGCCAATAAAAGGATAAATAATTTCTTTGGCTAATTCTTTGTATTCAAGGTTTTTAAATTTAAGTAAC
>JACWDQ010000046.1 GCA_014654035.1 Pelagibacterales bacterium SAG-MED19 | reverse complement strand
AGAAAGAATTTAATGAAAATAAAAGAAAATGAAAATATTCCAAATTCTGAAATTTTTGTTTTAGAAAATGGTGAACCAACCAAAAAAAATATTGAGGAGTTATTAAAGAATAAAAAAGTTGTAATTTTTGGCTTACCTGGAGCCTACACATCAGTTTGCTCTGCTAAGCATTTACCAGGTTATGTGAATTTGCATCAATTATACAAGGATAAAGGAATTGACCATATCATATGTGTGTCAGTGAACGATCCTTTTGTTATGAATGCTTGGGGCAAAGAAAATAATGTTGGTGATAAAATTATAATGATGGGAGACCCGTTTTTAAACTTTACTAAAGCAATCGGTGCCGAAGTAGATAAAAGTGGAAGAGGGCTAGGTATTAGATCAAACAGATATACAATGTTAGTTGAGGATATGAAAGTATTAAAATTACAAGAAGAAAAAGATACAGGCTCTTGTGAAATATCTGCAGCTGAAAATTTTTTGAAATTAATTTAAATTAGCTGCCTTTTTAGCCAATAAATCAACCTCTTCATTCAATGAATTCCCTGCATGGGCTTTAACCCAATTCCATTTAATTTTTAATGATTGATTAAGATCATATAGTTTAAGCCATAGATCTTTATTTTTTACATCTTCTTTCTTTGAAGTTTTCCAATTATTTTTTATCCAAGTGTTTATCCATTCAGTAATTCCAAGCTTTACATACTGAGAGTCTGTATAAATTTCTATTTCTTCTTTTGGATCTACATCTTTTAAAGCATTGATGGGAGCCATTAATTCCATTCTATTATTCGTAGTATTTTTTTCATTGCCACTAATTTTTTTAGTATTTCCATTGTCGTCTATAATAGCCGCCCAACCACCATTACCTGGATTTTCTAAACATGAGCCATCAGTATAAATTTTAATCATTATTTCAAATAATCTTTATAAGTCTTTAAATTATTATGTATCACAAGTTTTTGGTAATATTCTCTAGGATCTTTGATTTTTATAAAAGCTGTTTTGGGAGTATTTGTATAATCGTAAAGTCTTGTTAAGAAATATCTCATCGCTGCACCACGACATAAAATATTTAAAGACCTTTTTTCTTTTATTGAAATTTTTTTAATACTTTCGTACCCCCTAATTAAATTTTTTATTTTCCTTTTATTAACTAAAAAATTCGAATTTTTTTTTTCAAAACACAGTGCATTAACACAAATGGCAATTTCATACATA
>JACWDQ010000045.1 GCA_014654035.1 Pelagibacterales bacterium SAG-MED19 | reverse complement strand
CAAAAATTTTCCTTGAGGAGATAGTAATGATGCAAAGCAACTGTAGGTTTCACTTACCTTGTTAATGTCGTTACTAATTAGGTTTTGAAGAAAACTAACAGCATCATCTCCATTTATATAAAGAATGGCCCTGTCTTCTAAAATGTAAACGTTTTTGATATTCATATTTGATTAATTATAAGATGTAATATAATAACATTTTCTTAAAATGTTAGATCTTATAATTAAAAACGGCCAATGTTATATAAAAGGGGAGCTTAAAGATGTGGACGTTTCTGTTAAAGATGGAAAAATCCAAAATATTGGCAAAATTACTGAAGAGGCTAAAGATATTATAGATGCTAAAGGTTTAATAGTTTTACCTGGTTGCATAGATACTCAAACTCATTTTCGAGAACCAGGATCCACTGATACTGAAGATCTTCATTCAGGAAGCAAAGCTGCAATTGTTGGTGGAATAACTGGTGTATTTGAGATGCCTAATACAAATCCTCCAACATCTAATAAAAAAGAATTTCAAAGAAAATTAGATCTCGCAAAAAACAGAATGTATTGTAATTATGCTTTTTATTTTGGTGCTACTGCTAATAATGCAAAAGAATTATCAGATCTTAAAAATTTAGAGGGATGTTGTGGAATAAAACTTTTTGCTGGTTCATCAACAGGAAATCTTTTGGTTGCAGATGAAAAAGATATTGAAACAGTATTTAAAAACAGTTCAAAAGTAGTTGCAGTTCATTCAGAAGATGAGGAGATTTTAAATATTAATAAAAAGTTAATTAAAAATGGTGATGTTCATTCTCATCCAGTCTGGAGAAGTGTTGAATGTGCAATGTCCTCTACTAGACGAATTGTTAGAATTGCCAAAAAGTATAATAAGAAAGCTCATGTATTACATATAACAACAAAAGAGGAAATTGATTTTTTATCCCAACACAAAGGTAATATTACTTTTGAAATTACTCCACAACATTTAACAATTTATGCCCCAGATTGTTACGATAAACTTGGAACATATGCTCAAATGAATCCTCCGATTAGAGACAAGTCCCATTATGATAGATTATGGTATGCGGTAAAAAATAATTTAAACGACACGATTGGATCAGACCATGCACCACATTTAAAAATAAATAAAGACAAAGAATATCCTAACTCACCATCAGGAATGCCAGGAGTTCAAACCCTTATGTCAGTCATGTTAAATCATGTTAATGAAGGTAAGTTAT
>JACWDQ010000044.1 GCA_014654035.1 Pelagibacterales bacterium SAG-MED19 | reverse complement strand
TCATTAAAAAAAATACAAGAAATCAAAATTATAAATATTGGAGAAGATGTATATATAATCCCCATATTAGTTACAGTAGTAGTTTGGCCTGCTAAAAAAGGAAAAGCACCACAAACACCGCAACCTGTTGCCCCTAGGAAAAAAAGTTTTTTATATTCCTTTTTCATTACCTTAAAATTTTTTTTTAAAGATACATAAGTAAAAGGTAAGAGAATCAGAAAAACTAATGTCCATCTCCAAAATGCCAAAGAAATTGGTGGAACATATTCAACACCACCTCTAGCTACAATTAGATTTGATGCCATAAAAATTGGCTGAATAAATAAAAGTGAAAATGCAAAAAAATTATTAGCTTTCATTCTTAATAATTTAGTTTCGGATTAATTATTTTTTATCAAAGAAGGCTTCATACACCATCATAAAAATTGCAATACCCATTAAAATATAAACAGGCAATACATCAAAAAAACCTATCATTGAAGATCTGGTTAATGTAAATGCAAGACCTACCAAAAAAGCTATTGCCAGAAGGGACCCTAAAAATGTTGTAAACTTTTGCATTTTAATTATTACATTCTTTTTCTAACCAATTAGCAACCCCTAAGAATCTATGATCATCATAACGATCTCCTATTAACTGAACTCCTAATGGTAAATTATTTTCACCTTCAAGCAATGGAAGAGAAATACAAGGAGTACCTAGATATGACCATACCTTATTAAACTCAGCTGTACCGGTACTCTTCAAGCCTTTAGGTGCTACTCCAGGACTTGAGGGAGATAAAACTCCATGATAATCCTCAAAAACTTCTTGATAAGACTCATAGCTTCTTTTTTTAAAATCAATTGCTTCGGCGTATTCTTTTGCTGAATACTTATTACCTTTAGCTATAGCTGTTTGCATATATTTTGATAATTTTGATTTATACTTTTTATAATACATTGCAAAATTATTAGCTAAATCTGTTTCGTGAATAATTTGATGATATTTATGAATATCTTTAAAATATGATGGAGTATCAAATACTTCAATATTTTTAAATGACTTAATAAAATATTCAAATGACTCTCTGGATTTTTTATCAATTATCTCCCAATAATCTGACTTATAAAAAATGAACTTGGGTTCATATGCTGGACCTTTTTTTGTCTCTTCTAAAATATTTTCAGCTGAATAATAAATAGTTGCAGGATCATGATGATCCTTTTTAATTAAAACTTTAGCTAATAAGGCTACATCTTCA
>JACWDQ010000043.1 GCA_014654035.1 Pelagibacterales bacterium SAG-MED19 | reverse complement strand
CTTTACTGAAAAAAAATCAAATTTTATTTTAGCAAATAGCGATGGCTTTTGTAGTGGTTACAAAACATCTTCATTTACTGTATCTTGCGTTGCTGTTGCTCAAGATGAAAAAAGTATGGAAAGGGATTATGAATATTCAAGTAAGAGATATTTAGATGACATCAAAGACCCTAAATCTTTAGGTAAAATAGCAAGCCACCAAACAATTAGAAAATTAAGTCCAAAAAAAATAGGAAGTGAAAAGTTAAGTGTAATATTTGATAAAAGAATTGCAAAAGGGATGCTTAGTGCTTTTGCAAGGGCAATTTTATCTTCTGCTATTGCAAGAGGAACTTCATTTCTCAAGGATCAATTAAATGAGCAAATATTTTCTAATTCTATTAACATTATAGACAAACCAGACATAATTAAGGGTTTAGGTTCAAAAAATTTTGATTCAGAAGGTGTTAAATCTGAAACTCTTAATTTAGTAAAAGAGGGTGTACTTAAAAGTTATCTAGTAGATTCTTACAATGGAAGAAAATTAAACATTAAATCAAATGGGAGAAGCGGAGGCACTACAAATCTATATTTTGAAAATGGAAACCAAAGCTACGATGAATTATTAAAAATGAACTCAAAGTGTATTTACATTACAGAAACTATAGGCCATGGAAGTAATCTTGTAACTGGAGATTACTCTGTAGGAGCAACTGGGTTTTTAGTTGAAAATGGTCAATTTAAATATCCCATAAATGAAATAACAATTGCAGGAAATTTCAAAGATATGTTTAAGAGAATATTTTTAGCAAATGATTTAGATTTTGAATATTCAACAAATTCTCCAACCATGATGATTGAGGGCATGACAGTTGCTGGTAAATGAGTAGTTTTTGTGTAATTGGCTCAGGAATTTCTGGAGCAACTATCGCAAATCTTTTAAACAAAAAACACACAGTTGATTTGTATGACAAAGCAAGAGGCTTAGGAGGGAGATCCTCTTTTAAAAGATTAGATAATCTAAGAGGGTTTGATCATGGGACTCAATATTTTTCTCCAAAAACTACAGAATTCAAAAGATTTACTAAAAAGCTAATAGAAAAAAAAATACTAAAAATTTGGGGAGGTAATCATAAATTTTTAAGTGATAAAAAAAAAGAAAATAAAAAACACACAAAAGTTATTGGCAGAAAAGGAAACAACGACATTAGTAAATATCTTTTAAAAAATGTAAGATGTTATTTTCAAAGTGAACTTAAAAAAATAAATTTTCAAAATAGAAAATGGAATTTAGTATTTAATGATGGCGAAATTAGGAATTATGAAAATTTAATTTTGACCTGTCCATTTCCTCAATTAAAAAAATTATCA
>JACWDQ010000042.1 GCA_014654035.1 Pelagibacterales bacterium SAG-MED19 | reverse complement strand
AAGTTTTGGCCTTCAATTAAAAATATTATTTTTCACAATAAAGAAGTTTTTGGTAAACTTAAGATGCCAAGATAGTCTATCTTAACTTAACAATTGTCTTCATTAAAAATTTTGAAAAATTTGGAGGAACTGCATTTCCAATCATTTTATATTGTTCAGTCATCGGTCCAATAAATTCAAAACTATCAGGAAAAGATTGAAGTCTTGCTGCTTCTCTTACGGTAATTGATCTTGCTTGCTTAGAGTCATAATGAATGTGTCTCAATCCATCTTTATATAAATGTGAAGGTATAAGATTACTAGGCTCATCTTTTCTAAGTACATAATATTTATGAATATTGGATTTTTTTCCAACAATTCTTGTATAAAGTTTTTGTAGCTCTTTTACTGTTTTATATTTGAATTTTTTTTTCTCTATATCTTCAGCTAAGAGTTTAAAAATCTTTATATCTCTCTCATTATGAAATCTTGGGTAATGATCTATTTTTTTTGAATTTGATTTGTGGGAAAATTTTCTTCCATTAATCTTTGTAATTTTATTTAATGGATAAAATTTATCCAAATCTCCTATGGCTTGTTTTACAGTAATTATTTTTTTTATTTCTTGGGATCTTAATATTTCGTAAAATTTCTTTGATATTGATTTATAGTTTTTTAACTTTTTATTTACCCCAAATATAATCACTCTTTTCCTTTTCTGAGGTACACCGTATTTAGATAAATCAAATACACATTCAGATAAATTTTCTGGGATATAATATTTTATTTTATCTGTTTCTTTCTTAATTCTAGCTGTAACTTTTATATTTCCTGGTTTCGCACTTAGCATTCCTGGAACATTCTCCATAACAAAATACTTAGGTTGGCTATAATTTATAATCTTAAGAAATGACTCAAAAAGATAATTTCTATAATCTTTTTTCATACCATGCTTATCTCTAATTCTACCTGCTACTGAGTAAGCCTGACATGGAGGCCCTCCAATCACAATATCTGACTTAATATTTTTGAAATCATTAATTGTTTTATTGCTTGAAATATCCTTATGTTCTGCAATTTTTTCAGGATTTTTAAATTTAAGTTTTTTAAGTCTATGAATTGTAGTGTCATAACAAAATTTATCATTATCAATAATTTTTATTGGGGAGAATTTTTTATTATTTAAAAAAGCTTCTGTTAAACCACCACAACCTGAAAATAAATCTATAAATTTAATACTCATTAAAGAAATTTCTTAAGTTCTTTTGCAATTTTAAATGCTAATAAAGGTGGCACAGCATTTCCTACCTGAACATTTTGAGAAGTTTTTGTTCCTAAAAATTCAAAACTATCCTTAAAGGATTGAAGTCTAGCATTTTCTCTGATTGTTGGCACTCTAT
>JACWDQ010000041.1 GCA_014654035.1 Pelagibacterales bacterium SAG-MED19 | reverse complement strand
TTTTTTACATTCATCTTCGTTGTATTTTTTAATAATTTTTTCTTGATCAGCTTGTGAAAAAACATTTCTATCTCCAAAAAATTTTACATATCCACCAAGTGGAATCCAACAAATCTTCCAACGTGTTCCCGATTTATCGTTCCAACCAAATATTTCTTTACCAAAACCAATGGAAAAATCTGTAATTCCTACACCATATCTTTTAGCAAAGTAATAATGGCCATATTCATGAATAAAGACCACTACTAAAATTAACACTATAAATGGTAAAATATAACTAAGCACAATAAGACAATTTTAATTGAATTTGAGATCATTCTCAACATACTATTTTGACCTATAAAATGATTTAAAAACATTGATTGTATTTACCTTAAAAAGATATATGCATCCATTCAATCAAACTATTTATCTAAATAATGAATTTCAACGATTTACCAATTGAAAATAAGCTTAAAAACTCAATTAAGTTTGCGGATTTTAAATCACCCACTCCTATTCAAAGTAAATCTATTCCTGTTAGTTTGACGGGTAAGGATATATTGGGTACTGCTCAAACTGGCACAGGCAAAACTCTAGCGTTCACGATCCCAATGATAAATAAATTAATTTTGGACAAAAATGCCATGGCTTTAATTATTTGTCCCACAAGAGAGCTTGCAAGCCAAGTTATGCAAACAGTTTTAAAATTAAATGTAAGAGAAATAGGTATTGGCAATGCATTGTTAATTGGTGGTGAAAGTATGCAAAAACAACTTAAAAAATTAAAAAAAAGAGCAAGAATTATAGTTGGTACACCTGGAAGAATTAACGATCATTTAAAAAGACAAAGTTTAAATTTATCTAAAGTGTCTTATTTGGTTTTAGATGAGACAGACAGAATGTTAGATATGGGATTTACGCCACAAATTGAATTGATATTAAAGTTTATTCCAAAAGATCATCAAACTTTATTATTCTCAGCTACTTTACCAAATAATATTTTGAGAATTTCAGAAAAATATTTAAATAATCCGCAGCGAATAGCCGTTGGCTCATTATCAACTCCAATTGAAAAAATTAAACAAGAAACATTTCAAATAACTCAAGATAAAAAATATCATGAATTAATTAATCAGTTAGTTGAAAGAAATGGCTCTATATTAGTTTTCGTTAAAACTAAACATGGTGCAGATAAAATAGTTAAACGATTAAAATACGATGGTCATTCTGCAGATGCTATTCATGGTAATTTGAGACAAAGTAAAAGAGACCGAGTGATAACAGGATTTAGAAATGGCAAAAGTAGAATATTAATTGCAACAGATGTTGCTGCCAGGGGATTAGATATTCCTTTAATACAACACGTAATAAATTACGATCTGCCTCAAGTTCCCGAAGATTACATTCATAGGATTGGAAGGACAGGTAGAGCTGGTAAAGAAGGT
>JACWDQ010000040.1 GCA_014654035.1 Pelagibacterales bacterium SAG-MED19 | reverse complement strand
TTTCTTTGCAAAAGAGTAAATAAGATTTACAAAAAACACTGCCAATCCAGCAACTGCAACATATGAACCGATTGAAGAAATATAATTCCATCCAGCAAAAGCATCTGGGTAATCAGCATATCTTCTTGGCATTCCTGCTAATCCTAAAAAATGTTGTGGAAAGAAAATTAAATTAACTCCTATAAATGTTAACCAAAAATGCAAATGCCCTAGCCACTCTGAATATTCATAACCAGACATTTTTGAAAACCAATAATAAAAACCCGCAAATATTGCAAAAACTGCACCTAAAGATAAAACGTAATGAAAATGTGCTACAACATAATATGTATCATGCATTGCAGTATCTACACCAGCGTTTGCCAATACTACACCTGTTACTCCACCAACAGTGAACATAAATATAAATCCAAGTGCCCACATCATAGGTGTCTTAAATGATATTGAACCACCCCACATCGTTGCAATCCATGAAAAAATTTTTATACCTGTGGGTACTGCTATAATCATGGTAGCAGCTAAGAAATAAGCTTTTGTATCCGTACTTAAACCTACTGTGTACATATGGTGTGCCCATACAACAAATCCTACAATTCCAATTGCTACCATCGCATATGCCATACCTAAATAACCAAAAACTGGTTTCCTCGAAAAAGTTGAAACAATATGACTAATCATTCCAAACCCTGGAAGAATTAAAATATAAACTTCTGGGTGACCAAAGAACCAAAATAAATGCTGGAATAAAACTGGATCTCCTCCAGTTTGAGCCTCGAAGAAGGCGGTTCCAAAATTTCTGTCAGTCAATAACATTGTTATTGCACCAGCAAGTACTGGTAGAGATAATAATAATAAAAATGCTGTAACTAAAATTGACCAAGCAAATAATGGCATTTTATGTATCGTCATTCCAGGTGTTCTCATATTCAAAATTGTAGTGATAAAATTCACAGCACCTAAAATAGATGAAGCCCCTGCTAAGTGTAAACTTAAAATTGCTAAGTCCATTGCAGGACCTGGCTGACCAGCTTTAGAAGATAATGGAGGATAAATAGTCCATCCACCACCTACTCCTGTTTGGCCTGGAGGGCCATCAGCGAAGATTGATAAAATTAATAATGTTAACGAAACTGGTAACAACCAAAAAGAAATATTGTTCATTCTTGGAAATGCCATATCGGGGGCACCAATCATAATTGGAACAAACCAATTACCAAAGCCACCTATCATTGCCGGCATAACCATAAAGAAGATCATGATTAAACCATGACCAGTTACTAGCACATTGTATAAATGATAATTACCACCTAAAATACCATCACCTGGATGCATTAGTTCCATTCTCATTAAAACTGAAAATGCTGTTCCTATTACCCCTGCAACAATTGCAAAGATTAAATACATTGTACCTATATCTTTATGATTAGTTGAATATGCCCAACGTTTCCAACCTGTTGGGGTATGATGATCTTCGTGTGATTCTGTTTGTGTATACATTTTTTATTTACTCGCTAGTTTTAGTTAATCATAATAATAACTA
>JACWDQ010000004.1 GCA_014654035.1 Pelagibacterales bacterium SAG-MED19 | reverse complement strand
ACCAGTAATAGGTTTTGCAGGTGATGGAGCTTTTGGAATAAGTATGAATGAGATGAGTTCCTGCGCTAGAGAAGAATGGCCAGCAATTTCTATGGTAATTTTTAGAAATTATCAATGGGGTGCAGAAAAAAGAAATACTACACTTTGGTTTGATAATAATTTTGTAGGAACTGAGCTTGACCCAGAATTAAGTTATGCAAAAGTGGCAGATGCTTGTGGTTTAAAAGGTGTAACAGTTCGCACGATGGAAGAGACTACAGCCGCTATCAAGCAATCATGTGAAGATCAAAAGAAAGGGATTACAACGTTTATTGAAGTGATTCTTAATCAAGAGTTAGGAGAACCGTTTAGGAGAGATGCCATGAAGAAACCTGTAAAGGTTGCTGGTATAAATAAAAATGACATGAAACATCAAAAATCAGCAATTTAAATCATGAATAAAAGTTCAATTAGAATAGGTTCTAACAGAAGTTTTGGTATTGTTTTTTTTATATTGTTTTTAGTTATTGCACTCTATCCAATCATAGGAGACCAAGAAATTAGAATTTGGTCGTTATTAACATCGTTAATTTTTTTGATATTAGGGCTAATGAACTCGAAATTTTTAACACCACTAAATAAACTTTGGTACAGATTTGGAATATTATTAGGTAATATTATTTCGCCAATAGTAATGGGAATAGTGTTTTTTATGATTATAACACCAACATCAATAATTCTTAAAATTTTTAGTAAAGATATTTTGAATTTGAAAAAAAATAATAGCAAATCATATTGGATTAATGTTCAAAATAAAGATAGTAAAATGAAAGATCAATTTTAATATGAGTTTTTTAAAAGAATTTTTTACATTTTTAATGATAAGAAAAAAATATTGGTTATTCCCAGCAATAATAATGCTTTCACTTTTAGGATTTTTAATAGTTTTAAGTCAGGGCTCTACTGTAGCTCCATTTATTTATGCAATTTTTTAATTGTTAAGCATTTTAATGTTTAAAAAAAAATTTTTAAAAAAAATCGATGACATATACATATTTGATTACAAAGATAAGGTGGCTCAAGAAGTAAAGAATTTTTACAAAGACGATCCATTTCCTAATTATGAAACATCAGATAATAAGGCCACTATTTTATCTAAAGGAGATAAAAATTATTACACTAAAAATTTAAAAAATTTTATAGGGCACAATAAAAAAGTTTTAGAAATTGGTGCGGGAACTTCACAATTGTCTAATTATTTAGCAATAGGTAATAATAATTCAATAGTGGCCTTTGATGTAAACTTTCCATCTTTAAAATTAGGAAATATTTTTGCAAAAAATAATAAGATTTCTAATATTGATTTTGTTTGTGGTGATATTTTTGACGATATATTCAAAGATGAATTTTTTGATATTGTTTTATGCAATGGAGTTTTACATCACACAAAAAATACATTTGAAGCCTTTAAAAGCTCTATTAAAAGTTTAAAAAAAAATGGATATGTATTAGTAGGATTATATAATAAATATGGAAGATTTAGAACTTACATAAGAAAATATTTATACAAATTATTTGGAAAAAAATATTTATTGTTGTTTGACCCTGTACTAAGAAAAATCAATAAAGATTCAACTAAAAAAATTAACTCTTGGATAAGAGATCAATATATGCATCCAGTTGAAAGATCACACACATTTGATGATGTATTAAATTGGTTTGATCAGAATAATGTTGAGTTTGTTAACTCCTACCCAAATTGCGAATTTTTTAGTAATGATCAAAATTATATACTTGATGACAATTTAATATTTAAAAATTTTTTTCAACAAGGAAAAAAAAGTACCCACTTAGATAGAATTTTTAGTCAATTATTAATGATTTTTACAAAATCTGGTTCTGAAGGTGGTTTATACTTATTTTTAGGTAAAAAAAAATGACTTTATAATTATGTTTTATTTTTAATATAATTAATAATACTATTCGTAAGTTTATGATATATTCAACAAATAAATAATTTTAATTAAATTAATCTTATGTCTAAAATACTTGGTATATCAGCTTTCTATCATGATAGTGCAGCAGCCATTATAATTGATGGTGAAATTATTGCTGCAGCTCAAGAAGAGAGATTTACCAGAATCAAACATGATCCAAACTACCCCAAAAATGCTATTGATTTTGTTTTAAATTATGCAAATTTGAATTTAAGTGAAGTTGATCAAGTTGTTTTTTTTGAAAAACCTTTTTTAAAATTTGAAAGACTTTTAGAGACCTATGTCGCTTTTGCCCCTAAAGGTTTCACTTCATTTTGTAAAGCAATGCCTATATGGTTAAAAGAAAAACTCTTTCAAAAAAATTTATTATTTAATAAGCTTAAGGAACACGATGAAAATTATAAAGATGATAAAAATATTTTTTTTTCAGATCATCATCTAAGCCATGCTGCCAGTGCATTTTTTCCATCACCGTTTGAAGAGGCTATAGTTTTGACTGCTGACGGGGTTGGTGAATGGGCAACCACAACAGTTGCAATTGGAAGAGGCAATAATCTTGAAATAAAAAAAGAAATTCATTTTCCGCATTCTCTAGGTTTGCTTTATTCAGCATTCACTTATTATACTGGATTTAAAGTTAACAGTGGAGAATATAAATTAATGGGATTAGCTCCATATGGAAATCCAATTTATGAAAACAAAATTATTAACAATTTGATTGATATAAAAGATGATGGAACTTTTAGATTAGATCAAAGCTATTTTAATTATGCTACTGGTCTAACTATGACTAATGATAAATTTAATAATTTATTTAATCAAAAACCGCGTGATCCAAAAAATGAACAAATAACCCAATTTCATATGGATTTAGCATCTTCAATACAGAAGGTAACAGAAGATATAATGGTTAAATTGGCAACATCACTTAAAAAAGAATTTAATCTACCTAATTTATGTTTAGCGGGAGGGGTTGCATTAAATTGTGTAGCTAATGGAAAAATACTTAAAGAGAATATTTTTAAAAATATTTGGATTCAACCAGCAGCTGGTGATGCAGGGGGGTCATTAGGTGCTGCTTTAGCACTTTGGCATATAGAGCAAAATAACCCCAGAAAAGTAAACAAAAATGACCAAATGAAAGGATCATACCTAGGACCTGAATATTCACAAAATCAAATAGAAGAAGAATTGCGTAGTACAGGAGCTATTTTTAGTACAGTAAATGAAGAAGATTTGTTAAACAAAACTGTTGAAGATTTGTCAAGTGGTCATGCAATTGGATGGTTTCAAGGCAGAATGGAGTTTGGTCCAAGAGCTTTGGGCGCAAGATCGATAATTGGAGATCCAAGATCACCAACCATGCAAAAAAATTTAAACTTAAAAGTAAAATACAGGGAAAGTTTTAGGCCTTTCGCTCCTTCAATATTATCAAGTGATTTATCTGAATGGTTTCAAACGAGTACTCTCAGTCCATACATGTTAATAGTTTCAAATATTAATTCTAATAAAACTATTAAAATGTCAGATGAACAAAAAAAATTATTTGGTATAGATAAATTAAACGTAATAAGATCTGAAATACCTTCAGTAACTCATGTTGATTACTCTGCTAGAATACAAACAGTACACAAAGAAACAAACTTGAAATATTTTAGATTATTAGAAAAATTTAAAAAAAAAACTAATTGTCCTATTTTAATTAACACATCATTTAATGTAAGAGGAGAGCCAATTGTTAATACTCCAACAGAAGCATTCAATTGTTTTATGGGCACAGAGTTAGATAAATTAGTCATTGGAAATTGCTATTTAGATAAAAAAAAACAAAATCAATCATTAAAAAAAGATTATAAAAATGTATTTGAATTAGATTAATTTTATTATATATTTTTTATTCATGACAATTCATAAAAAAAAGCGCATTTAAGATAATGCATAACATTAACAAATTTTAATGAATAAAATATTTAAGATAGTTTTAACTAATCTTATTTTTCTTTTTGCATTTGGGTTGCTGGTTGAAATCAGTTTACGTACTTATTTAAGCCTCAAACATTTAAAAAACCCAAATATTAATTATTGGTATAAAACTTGGTACAGATTTCATGATCCTAGTTATGTAGAATTTGATGATAAATTAAATTATAGCCCAAAAACTATTCATATAAAAAATACTGACAGACCAAGATGGAAAAAAAATTCTAATATTACAATTAATAAAGAAAAATTTAGAGCAAATGACAATGATTTGACTTTAAAAAATAATATAAAAATTTTAACCGTAGGAGATTCTTTTACATTTGGAGATCAAGTTTCAAATAACGAAACATGGTCATCATGTTTAGAAAAAAATACAAAAATTCATGTAGATAATGCTGGTGTAAGTGGCTATGGTACATCGCAGGCGGTAAGAAGAGCAAAGATTGAGTCTCAAAAAAGAAGTTATGACTATTTAATTTGGTCAATCATATTTTTAGATTTTAATAGAGATGTTATTTACAAGAATCTAATAATCGAAGATGATAACCTTAAATTTAACAATTTTATAAAAGATAATAGTTCTATCGTGCATAGTGAAGAGTTTTTAAAAGATAAAATGATATATGATTACTTAAGAGAATATTCATTTGCCTTTTATCTTTTTCACAGGGAAATAGTAAAAAAAATAACGAACAAATTTGACAGAAAGTTTGTGATAAAACCTTTGTATAATACAAAAGATACTAAAGATATAGAAATAACTCCGACTGAACATGTTGATTTTTTAATCAATAATTTTAAATCTATAAATATTAGTAAGAAATTCATTTTACTGCAATACACGGATGAGTCTAATAACACTCAAGATGTTATTAAAAAAAAAAATAATAAAGAGGTAAAAAAATATAAAGATATTTTATTAGAAAAAGCTAAAAATAATAACATTATAGTTTTAGATTCAATAGAATTATTTTCAAATATGACCGATTTTGAAAAAAGAACGCTTTGGTTAGATCACCACACTCCAAAAGGTAATTTATTGGTTTGTAAATTTTTGTTGAACAGTATTAAATTTAATTAGGTTTAAATTTGAAATATAGTGATTAGAGATTTTATAGGCACTGAACTAGATTATTTGGGAATTGGAAACCGTATTTTAGAAAAATCACAACAAAATCTAAATCTTAGAATAGATTTAAGTAAAAAATTTGAGCTAGACTAAATGAAATAAAGTAAAATTAATGACAACTGTATTAAATGATAATAATTGTGCTTGGATCAATGATCTTAATCCAAGAAGCAATACTCTCACACTTTCTTCAAATTTAGATACTGAATGGTTAATTGTGGGCGCTGGTTACACAGGACTATCTGCTGCAAGAAAATTGGGTCAACTTTATCCAAATCAAAAAATATTAATAGTTGATGCTCAATTAGCAGGTGAGGGTGCTAGCTCAAGAAATTCAGGCTATTTAGTTGATACAACACTTAATGACGGTTTTACTTCAAATAAAGAAATTGAAAATTATAAAAAAAAAACAGATATTTATAAAATTGGTATAGAGACAGTTAAAAAATTTATTAAAGAATATCAGGTTGATTGTGATTGGAATGAAACTGGAAAGTATTTTGCATCATCAAAAAAAGAAGATAAAAAAATTTTAGAAAAGTTTTCAGAAAATCTTTCTAATCTAGGTTTTGAACATAAATTGTTAACTAATGAAAATCTCAAAAAAAAAATAGGTACTAATTTTTACAATATAGCTCTTCATACAAAAGGAGGAGTCTTATTACATCCAGGAAAATTAGTAAGAGCAATGATAGATATACTCCCTAAAAATGTTACTCTATATGAAAATTCACCCTTATTAAATTGGAAAAAAGTTAATGATATAATCACTTGCAATTTTAAAAATGGATCTATTAAAACAAAAAAGGTTATTTTTGCTACAAATGGATTTTTAAAATCTCTTGGTATTAAAACAAATTATAACTTTCCAATAACTTTAACTGCAAGTATGACAAGACCTTTATCAAATGAAGAGTTTCAATCTATTGGGGCACCAAAAGAGTGGGGTGTCTTACCTGTTAAACCGATGGGGGCTACGATTAGAATGACAAAAGATAGAAGAATATTAATAAGAAATACTGCTGAAGTTCATAATCCCTTTACGATGGCTCAATCAATTTTAGAAAAAAGATCCATGAAACAAAAAATTGGAATTAAAAAAAGATTTCCTCAATTGCCAAATGATATTATTCAATCAACTTGGTCTGGTATTGTATCAAGATCAAGAAACAGTTCCCAAATTTTTGAAAAATTAAATGACAATATATATGTCGCTGGTTGTTATAATGGTTCAGGAATAGGAGTTGGAACTTTATTTGGTGAACAAATAGCTATTAAAGCTAGTAATGAAAATACTAGTGAAATTGAAACTATCGAGGCTCGAAAGAAAGCAACTTGGCTACCACCTCAACCATTTTTAGATTTAGGCGTAAAAGCGAGACTCATGTTTGAGAGGCTTAGAGCAAAATCTGAAATTTAGTTATCTTATTATTGTCTTTACAGTTCCTAATTTATCAATTTTTCCAATGTAAAGACCTTTCCCTTTTATAGGTACTACACCGACAGTTGAACCTGTGAAAACCCAGAAATCTTTATTCAAATTTATTTTATCTTTTTTGACTTTGTTTAAGACAAATCTTAACGAATTTAATGGGTTAATATATACAGTGTTGGTATTTCCATTAACACTCTGATTAATTTTTTTATTAGAAATATTTGTTTTTAAATTATTTATATTAATTTTTTTATATTTTTTTGCTGATCCTATAAAAAATTTTACATTAGCGCCAAAATCACTACATAAATCACCAAAAGATTTTATTCCTTTTTTTCTTTGTCTATAACCAACTACTTCAATACATGGTGCAATATGTGAAATATATTTAGATATATTTTTAGATGTTATCGAACTTATTGATGAGAAAAAAGATTTTTTAATTTTATAACAGACCTCAAGCTCAATTCCTAAAGTTGCTTTATTTATCTTTACATTTTTTCCACTTTTTAAAAAGTTTCTTTTATAAATTGACGCGTAAAAGGGTTCTTTCTCTTTAAATTTTTTGATTAATGGAATACCTGTGCCAGCGGCTTTAAAGCCAATTACTGGAAGATTAATTTTACTTTCACATAACATTCTTAATTTTTGTGCTTCCTTAAGGTTTTTTGTGAATTTAGATGGTATTGGTGCAATTATTTTATTTTTAAGAAAAGCATTTACAAGTTTATCAGATATTTTTTCTGTAAGAGATTTCATAGTTTAGTTTATTACTGACATTGGATCGAGTCTGGTTTGAAACCAATTAACTCTAAAATCTAAGTGAGGTCCAGTAGATCTACCAGTTGATCCAACTGTTCCAATAATATCTCCTTGATTAATTTTATCACCAACCGAAACTAAAACGGTTTCTAGATGTGAGTAAATTGTAGATATTCCATGACCATGATCCATTATTATTGTTCCTCCAGTATAATACAAATCATCTTCAGCCATTGTTACGGTTCCTGAACCAGACGATTTGATCATTGTCCCTTTTTTTGCAGCAATATCTATTCCATAATGAGGCCATCTTGGTTTTCCATTTAAAATTCGTTGGCTTCCATATACACCACTTATAATTCCTTCAACAGGCATAATAAATTGGTCTTTAAAAAAAGGTAAATCAGAATTAATTGCTCTGGCCTTCCCAATTTTATTATTTTCCTCTTTAATTCTTTTGTATACAGATTCAGGAGGTGTTACTTTGCTTTCTTCTAAACCATCTATTCTTTGTATATTATATTTTCTTTTTAAAACTTTCTTAATTATCTTTTCTTTTTTGCCATCTTTAATTTTAGTTATCGTTAAATCAAATTTTCTATCTCTATCAATTCCAAATACAAAAAATCCCTCTTTTGATACCTTAACTTCTTTTTTACCAATAATGATTTGAGCCGCTGGATCAGTTGAACCAATAATATAATGACCTTGTAAAAATTTACCTTTAAATTCAACTGCATTTAATTGCGTTGAGGTAAAAATAATTAAAATTAAAAATAATTTATTTATTATTTTGCAGTCCATCCACCATCAACCAGTAATGAAGTTCCAGTAATCATAGAAGCAGCATCTGAAGCTAAAAAAACTACCGATGAAGCTATTTCAGACAATTCAGCAAATCTTCCAAGCGGGATATTGTTAAGTGTCTCTCTTTTAAATTTTTTATTTTTTAAAAATTTTTTAGTCATAGGTGTAACTACGAATGTAGGACAAACAGTATTTACTCTAATATTATATTTAGCTAAGTCTAGGGACATTCCTTTTGTTAAACCTTCCAAACCCCATTTGTTCATATTATAAACACTTCTTATTGGCCCTCCAACATGTCCCATTTGAGAGGACATATTAACTATCGCACCACCAATTTTTTTTCTGTTTTTTGAACTTATCATTTTAAGAGCACATAATTGTGCAAGATTAAATGTTGCGACCGTATTAATCTTAACAAGATATTCCATGTTTTTTGTTTTTACTTTTGTAAAATGTTCAGGAATATTGTTCCCAGCATTGTTCACCAAAATATCTATTTTAGATTGTTTATTTATAATTCTTTTAATTTCATTATAGTTGGTAATATCACAAACATACGATTTGCATTTGATCCTAAGTTTTTTTACTTTTTTAGAAACTTCATCTAGATCTTTCTTAGTTCTGCTGATTATGATCAGATTAGCACCAGCTTCAGCAAGAGCAATCGCACAAGCTCTTCCAAGCCCTTTACCTGCTCCAGTTACAACAGCTGTTTTATTTTTAAGGTTATAATTTTTTAAGTACATCATAAAAATAATATTTGAATATCTGTGTAAATCAATTCAATAGCAACAATTAATATTGCTAGTAAACCTGCCCAAGCAATCCATTTATATTTTTTAATCCAATTTGAAATCAATGTTGCAGCAAAAGCCATTAGTGCTATTGATAAAATTAAACCAAATATTAATAAATTGTAGTGATCACCAGCTGCACCAGCAACACCCAAAACATTATCTAAACTCATTGTAAAATCTGCTAACAAGATTGTCCAAATAGCTTTAAGGAAACTTGAATTATCAACTTTTACATCCTCTTCGTAATTGGATCCTTTAATTACATCTATATAAAGTTTATAGACTATATAAAGTAGAAGAAATCCACCTATCAATCTTAATCCAGTAATTTGTAATAAGTACGCAGTTAGTAATGTTAAAATAATTCTTAAGATTACAGCACCACCAATTCCCCAAAAAATAATTTTTTTTCTTTGTTCTAGTGGAAATTTCGATGCTACCATTCCAATTATGATTGCATTGTCTCCAGCCAGAACTAAATCAATCAGAATAATTTGAGTTAATATCGTTAATTGCTCTGGACTAAATAATTCAGCAAACATTAATTTCCTAGTATCATATCTGCACCTTTTTCTGCAATCATTATTGTTGGTGCATTGGTATTTCCAGAAGTTATATTAGGCATGATTGATGCATCAATAACTCTTAAATTTTGAACTCCTTTTACTTTTAATTTTTCATCAACTACCGCCATATCATCCTGACCCATTTTACAAGTTCCAACTGGATGAAATATAGTTTGTGTATAATCTGAACCTGCTTTAACTAACTCTTCGTCATCATTTATGTTGATCCCAGGTCTATATTCTTCAGGCTTGTATTTTTTAAATGTTTCTGACTCCATTACAATTTTTCTGGTTAACTTTAATCCTTTAGCCGCTACCATTCTATCATGATCAGTTGATAAATAATTTAGTTTTACTTTTGCGTAAGTTCTAGTGTCTTGATCAACTATATTTACATGACCTCTACTTGTTGGTCTGATATTTGAAACAGTGGGTGTGAATGCATGAAAATCATGATTTTTAGTTGCACCTAATGTATCCATACTCATCGGTTGAACATGCCATTGTAGATCAGGTAATTCTAAAGAAGGATCACTTTTTGCAAACATACACATTTGACTTGCACCCATTGTCATTGGACCACTTCTATTAAAAACATACTCCAAACCGATCATAAGATTTCCAAATAAGCTATTAATTTTTTTGTTAAGAGATTTTAAGCCATGCACTTTATATATTGGTCTAAACATTAAATGGTCTTGTAAATTTTCGCCAACTCCGTTTAATTCATTGACCATCTGGATACCTAATTTTTTTAATTTTTGTGAGTTTCCAATACCAGATGTTTGAAGAATTTGAGGAGATCCAATAGCACCAGATGACAAAATTATTTCTTTATTACCCGAAATGACTTTTAATTCATTGTCTTGCCAATACTCAACTTCTTTAGCAATTTTATTTTCAAAATTTATTTTTTTAACATGTGCATTTGTAATTATCTTTAAATTTTGTCTTTTCTTGATTGGATTTAAATATCCAACAGCTGTACTGCATCTAAAGCCATCTTTTTCAGTTACTTGAAAGTAGCCACATCCATGATTATCACCAGTATTAAAATCTTTAGTTTTTGGAATACCAAATTCTTCTGCTGCATTTTGAAATTCATTTAATAAAGGTAATTGAATTCTTTGATCTGAGACTGACAGAGGTCCACCTACACCATGATAATTATCTTTTCCTCTCTCTTGATTTTCAGCTTTAATAAAATAAGGAAGAACATCTTCCCATCCCCATCCAGAGTTACCCATTTGTCTCCAAACATCGTAGTCTTTACTTTGACCTCTTATATAAAGAAGACCATTGATTGAAGAACTACCACCTAATGTTTTTCCTCTTGGATAACGAATTGATCGTCCATTCATTGTTTCATCAGGCTCAGTCTTGTAACACCAATCAACTGATGGATTATGCATAGTTTTAAAATACCCAACAGGAATATGTATCCAAGGATAATTATCTTTTCCTCCCGCTTCAATTAATGCAACTTTATTATTTGAGTTTTCCGAAAGTCTATTCGCTAGAACACATCCAGCTGATCCTGCACCAATTATAATAAAATCAAATTTTTCCATTTATAGTTGAATAGTTTTTTTATTAGTTGTTATTTATACATATATAAGACAATTGTCACTTGTATCTGCTAAATTTTTCTGATTGTATGCCTTCGTTAAATTTAACTAACAAGAGGAAAAATAATGAAAAAAATCATTTCAATGTTATTTGCAACAATTTTGGTACTTGGATTTGCTTCAAGTGCTAATGCTGCAAAAACACTTAAATGTCAGACAGTTCTTAACACTAAAGCTGATGAAGTTAAGATGTTAAAGGACTTTACTGATACTGTTACAGAATTAACAGCTGGTTCGTTAAAATTTGAAATTTTACCTGCTGGTGCTGTTGTTGGAGTTAAAGAAACTCTTGATGCTGTTGACAAAGGTTTGATCGACTGTGGATTCGCATGGACACACTATTGGTCAGGTGATCATCCTGCTGCAATGTTATTTGGTTCGCCAGTAGCTGGTGGTGGAGTTGGTATTGACAACTTAGCATTCTTATCTTGGTTCCAATACGGTGGTGGTAAAGAATTATACGACCAACTTTGGAAAGAAATGGGAAGAGACATCAAAGGATTTATGTTACAACCAGTTGGACCTGAGGCTTTAGGTTGGTTTCCAAAACCAATTAAAGATATGGCTGACTTTAGAAAATATAAGTTCAGAACTCCTCCAGGAATTCCAGGACAAACTTACAAAGACATTGGTATAGCATCTGTTGCTATGGGTGGTGGAGATATTCTACCAGCTTTAGAAGCAGGAACTATTGATGCTGCTGAGTGGTGTTGTCCAAAGCCAGATATGGTTTTTGGTTTCCAAAAAGTATTGAAGCACTATTACCTACAAGGTTTACACCAAGTAGTGGTAAATGCTGACTTTTACATTACTGGAAAAACTTACAAAGCAATGAGTGCTCATGAGAAGAAGTCTCTTGAAGTTGCTGCTAATGCTTCATTAGCAAAATCTTTAAGTTACAGAATCTATGAAAATGGAAAAGCTTTACAACAGTTAACTACTAAGCATGGAGTAAAATTAGAAGATACTCCATCTGACTACTTCGTAGAATATATGGCTGCAGCAAAAGCTACTTTAAACAAAAATGCAGAGAAAAATGCATTTTTCAAAAAAGTATATGACTCTATGAAAGAGTTTGCTGATGTTGCTGTTCCTTTCTGGAGTGGTGCTCAAATGTCTAATGCGAAGCTTGGAATGGCTCACGCTGCAACATTAAAGTAATCAGTAATTAATCTTAATTCAATTAGAGCGGACTTTTATAGTCCGCTCTAATTTTTTTTAATCAGAATTTTATGGCAGAGGAACCAGGTAAACTAGATATATCAGATGAAATGATCGCTGAAAGGCGAGGCGGTTCAGGAAAAATGCCAGACGACATGCCAATTTGGATGGCAAAATCAATAGTTAATATAGATAGATTTAGTAAGTGGGTTGGAAACGTAGTTTGCTGGATATTAATGCCTTTAATATTTGCTATGACCTACGAAGTTTTAGCAAGAAAATTATTTTTAGCTCCAACTATTTGGGCTTATGACATCAGTCGTTTTTTGTATGGTGCTCTTTTTATGTTGGGAGCCGGTTACGCTCTGTCAAGAGGAGTTCATATTAGAGCTGATTTCTTATATAGAAATTTCAAAACTAAAAATCAAGGGCTTATAGATTTTTGGTTATATCTCATATTTTATTTTCCTGGATTGATTGTCTTTCTTTACATGACAATTGGATACGTAGGAGAGTCGATCCAAAGAGGTGAAAGAGGAATGGATACAACATGGATGCCGTACATGTGGCCAATCAAAACATGTTTATTAATTGGAATCATATTTTTATTAGTACAAGGCGTTTCTGAATTATTTAAAAGTTATTGGGCAGCTAAAAAAGGTGAATGGCCTGGAGAAGATAAATGATAGCTGAATTTATGGATCCAGCAATTCTAGGTTTTATTCTTGTTGGGGTAATGCTTTTTGCAATATTTGTAGGTTTCCCAATTTCTTTCACATTAATATTTTTAGGTTTTGTATTTGGTTACTTGGGATTTGGAAAATTAGTTTTCTACTTAATGACCCTCCAATTTTCAATGGTAATGACAGAACAAACTCTCGCCGCGGTGCCACTCTTTGTCTTTATGGGAATTATGATGGAACAGGCTGGATTAATGGAAAGATTGTTTTCAGCCTTTCAATTAATGTTAGCTAAAGTAAAGGGTTCTTTATATTATGCAGTTTTATTTGTTTCAGTAATATTTGCTGCAGCTACTGGTATTGTTGGTGCTTCAGTCACCATTTTAGGAATTATGGCTGCAAAATCAATGAACAGATCAGGATATGATGTCAGACTTGCAGCAGGAACAATTACAGCAGGTGGAACTTTAGGAATTTTAATTCCACCAAGCATTATGCTTGTAGTTATGGGTCCAATAATGGAAATACCTGTAATTGATTTATTTGCTGCAGCAATTTTCCCTGGAATTCTTCTTGCAACTTTGTATGCGGCTTACACAACAATTAGATGTATGATAAATCCAAAACTTGGCCCTGTTCTATCAGAAGATATGAGAGCAGCTAGCATGAAAGAAGTTTGGGTAGAATTTTTTCTTGGACTAGTTCCACCAGCAGCTTTAGTTTTTGCTGCACTTGGAAGTATCTTATTTGGTTTTGCCACACCAACAGAGGCAGCAGGTTGTGGCGCAATGGGCGCTCTTTTATTGTCTTTAGCTTATAAAAAATTAACATTATCAAAACTTCAAGAAGCTTTAGTAAAAACTTTAGAAATTACAGCATTAATCATGGTTTTAGTTGCAGCATCTAATTTCTTTGGTGCTGTATTTGCAAGACTTGGAACCCCAACTTTATTAACAGAGTTTTTGTTAGGCTTAGAAATGAATAAATATTTGATACTTGCAATGATAATGGTTATGATTTTTTTATTAGGCTGGCCATTAGAGTGGGTCCCAATCGTAATGATAATCATTCCAATCATCTTACCATTAGTAGAGGCATTAGGGTTTAACTTGACATGGTTTGCGATATTAGTTGCCGTAAATTTACAAACCGCCTGGTTGTCTCCTCCTGTAGCTCTTTCAGCATATTTCTTAAAAGGTGTAGTGCCAGAATGGGATCTTAAAGATATTTATTATGGAATGATGCAATTCATGGTCTTACAGGTCATTGGATTAATATTAATTATTGTATTTCCTCAAATAGCTCTTTGGTTGCCAACTCTCTTATATGGACAGTAATAAATTTAAGTTTTATATTGTTTAAGTGAGTCAACAAAAATCAAAAAAAACACTTATCAATTGGGATTTAGTCTCAGTCAATCCAAATGATAAAAATTGGGACTGGAAAGATTTATTTTGTTTTTGGGGTATAAATATTCAAAGTGTTATTGGTTTTTCATTGATTACATCTCTTTATCTTATTTATGATTTAAATACATTTGTTGTTTTTTTTGGAACTTTACTTGGATCAATACTTGTTTATTTTTTTTCTAACTTAATTGGCAAACCATCACAAAAGTTTGGTTTACCGTTTATAGTTTTATTAAGATCTTCTTTAGGTGTTACAGGTGCAAAATATCTTGGATTATTAAGAGGTTTTGTTGGTATCTTTATGTTTGGTATACAAACATACTTTCTATCAAAAGCTTTTGGTTATCTAATAAGAATAATTATATTTTCAATAGAACCATCGTTATTAGATCAAGATATTTTTTTGATATTTTTTTTAGGATTAAATATCATCGATGGGATATCAATTTTAATAGCAATCCTATTGCAAACATTTTTATTCAGCTTAGGGATGATATTTAATAAGAAATTAATAAAATTTTCAGCAATAGCGGTTTACTTTGGTATGGCTTTGTTCTTTTTCTCAGTTTTATTAAACGATGTAAAATTTACAGTTAATGCATTTGTTAATTCTTTAAATTATGAAAGTATTACTGATATAAACAACTTAGGACCGTTAGCAACTGTAACAGGAACAATTTTTGCATATTTTTCAATTATTATTTTGTGTTATGGTGATTTTTCTCGTTACGTCAAAAATGAAAAAGAACTTAAAAAAGGAAACCTTAGTTTAGTATTAAATTTAATTATATTTTCTTTTTTTGCTTTGTTTATAGTTGTTGGAGTAGATGCTTTTTTAAAACAAAATCCTGAAAACTTATCAAGAATACTTACAAATCCAACAGATATAATTGGATCTTTAAACAACTTACTTATTACCAATTTAGTTTTGATTTTTATTGTTATTGCCTCTGCATCAACTAATTTAATAGCTAATTTTATTCCTTCTCAATATATATTAATTAATCTTATTCCATCTTCTCTTTCTCTTAAAAGTTCAAGCGTTATAATTGCTTTTTTTGGAACCATAATTAGTATTTTTTGGTTAACTTATTTAAGTCAAATTGGAATTTTATCTTTTGTAGATACTTTTGGAGCTTTTTTTGGGCCGTTATTTGGATTAATGATTTCTGATTTTTATTTTATTAAAAAAGAAAGCTTAGTTAATAAAGACATCTATTCTTTAGAAAGTAATGGAACCTATTATTATTCAGGTGGATGGCATCTTAAAGGAGTTTATTCATTAATTTTAGGATTTATATTTTCAAGCTCAACAATTTGGAATTCTAATTTAATGTTTTTGCAGTCATATTCATGGATTATAGGCGCCTTTGTATCAGGATTTGTGTATTACCTGTTGGCAAGAAAATAATATTATGGAAAAAATTAATTACGATTTTAAGAATAGAACTGCTTTAGTTACAGGTGGAGCACAAGGATTTGGACTAGATATTGCTAAAAGATTCTTAAATTCAGGTGCAAAGGTAATAATCTGGGATATTGATTCTAAAATGATTAAAGAAGCTATTAAAAAATTAGATAATGCAAATTTAAGTTCAAATATTATCGATGTATCAAATTATAAAGAAGTTGAAAGTTGTATTAATGATATTACAAAAAAATCTAACATTGATATTTTAATTAATAATGCAGGCATTACTGGTCCAACATCTCCGTTGTGGGAATATGATGTAGATATGTGGAAAAAAGTTGTGGATATAAACTTAATGGGAACTTTTAATTGTTGTAAAACTGTAGTGCCAAATATGATTAAAAACAACTATGGTAGAATTGTAAATGTTGCATCAGTTGCAGGGAAAGATGGAAATGCTAATGCAAGCGCATATAGTGTTGGTAAAGCAGGGGCTATTGGACTAACAAAATCTCTTGGCAAAGAACTTGCTGATAAAAACATTGCTGTAAATGCAGTTACACCGGCCGGAGCTAAAACAAGAATTTTAGACCAAATGACCAAAGAACATGTCCAAAGAATGCTTTCTAAAGTTCCTAGAGGAAGGTTTCTCGAAGTGGAGGAATTTACTTCATTAATTTGTTGGCTTTCTTCAGAAGAAAACACCTTTTCCACGGCTGCAGTATTTGATATCAGTGGTGGACGCTCTACTTATTAAGTAAGGGGTTTTGGTTCAATTATCTTGGTATTTTTAGTTTTAGCTCTGCTCAATTTAACATCACTAGACATAATAGGCGCAAAAATCATTATTGACCAGTAAATTAGGAGTATAAAAATTGAAATTGTCTTCATGGTTATGATTTATATACAAATGATGATTTTTGAATGTTTAAATCTTGTCAAAATAATGTATTAACAATTTTTATTAAAATAAATTTATGAAGTTTTTATTTAAAATTTTTATCATTTGGTTCACATCAAATACAATTATTTTTGCTGATGAAGTCAAAATATTTGACTTTACTAATGCCGAGCTATCAGAACTAGAGGTAAGAAAGGTAAGAGGTGCTAAAAATAAAACAATCTACACGATTGGGTCTAATGAAAAAGGAAGTTTTTTAAAAGCTGTTGCAGATAATGCTGCCTCAGGGTTGGGAAAAGAAATTAAAATAGATTTAAATAAAACACCGTATATCAATATTACTTGGAAAATTGAAAAAAAATTATCAGGTATTAAAGAAAATACAAAAAAAGGTCATGATTTTGCAGCTAGAGTTTTTGCAATAAAAAAAACAGGTGCTACACCACTCTCAAATAGAGCAATAAATTATGTCTTTTCTAGTAATAGTGATATTGGATTTAATTCCCCAAGTCCTTATACTAAAAAATCTATAGATAATGTTTTATCTAGTACCAAAAAAAATTTCAATGAATGGGTTACAGTAAAATCGAATGTAAAAAAAGATTTTAAAAAATTCCATGATTTAGATGTAAATGAATTAGATGGATTGGCAATTATGTCAGACACAGATAATTCAAAAATGAAGGCTGTAGCGTATTTTCAGAATATCTATTTTTCAGCAGAGTAATTTGATATAAATTTATTATGCATGAAAATTTTTTCCATAAACTAAAAGTCTATTATGAAGACACAGATTCAGGTGGGGTAGTCTATTATGCTAATTATTTAAAGTTTTTAGAAAGAGCCAGAACCGAAGCTTTATTTTCTATTGGTTTTAGTAATAAAAAAATTAAAGATAATTTTAATTCATTAATAATAGTCAAATCTTGTAATATTGAATATAAAAAATCTGCTTTTTTAGAAGATGAGTTGAAAGTAAGATCTTTTGTAAAATCTATAACAAAAACATCCTTTTTCATGAATCAAATAATTACAAAAGATGATGAGATAATTGTTGAGGCTCAAGTACATTTAGTTTTTATAAACAAAGAAGGAAAACCAGTTAAAATACCTGATGAAATCTACTCTAAATTTAAACCCTATTTTTGTGACACAATTAAAAATTAGCTAATTTTTTTGCCTTTTTAAATAAATTAACCATCATCCTATTAGAAATAAGTTTTGTATTAACATTTCTAGGGCTAGGGTGATAACTTGATAATACAATTAAACCGTTTGGTAAGGTAAATGTCTTACCATGCTTAAAAATAAACTTTTGTTTAATATTAAATTTTTGTTTATATAATTTTAAACAATTATCAAAAGCAACTTTCCCTAAAGTAACAATTACTTTAAGTTTTTTTAAAGATAATATTTCTTTATCAAAAAAAATAGAGCAATTTGAAATCTCATTACTAAGAGGTTTGTCTTCAGGAGGTACACACTTAAGAATATTAGTAATGTAAGTAGATTTTAAACTTAAATTATCATTTAAATTTTTTGAAAATGGATAATTTGAAATACCAACCTCATGTAAGCATTTAAATAAAAAATCCCCTGATTTGTCTCCAGTAAAAGCTCTTCCAGTTCTTGTGCCACCATGAGCGGCAGGAGCAAGTCCAATAATAGCTAATTTTGAATCTAAATTTCCAAATCCTGGGACAGGTTTACCCCAGTAAATTTCGTCTATATTCTGTTTTCTTTTAATTGTACTTACTTTGTTAACAAATTTCACTAATCTTGGACATTTTTTACAGTTAACTATTGTTTTGTTTAAATTATTTAATCTAATATCCATAAATGAAACTTTTAAGATTCTTTATAATAATATTTATCTCTTTAACCACATCTATTAAAGCAGATTTAAATAAAAACTTAATAAATCAACTTGAGGATGGTGGAAAATTAATATTTATTCGTCATGCATATGCCCCTGGTAATGGGGATCCAAATAATTTCAATTTAAACGATTGTTCTACGCAGAGAAATTTAAACTCGATTGGACAAAAACAAGCCAAAGAAATAGGAGAATTTTTTAGAGTAAATAAAATTAAGATCCATAAAGTTTTATCAAGTGAGTGGTGTAGATGTAAAGAAACAGCAGATATAGCTTTCAACAATTATTCTACAATTAGTTTTTTGAATTCTTTTTATAGTTCTAAATATGTAAAAAATAAAGACAAGCAACTAGAAGAGTTAAACAATTATGTTAAGAAATTTAAAGGTAATAAAAATTTAATTTTTGTAACACATTATGTGTTAATATCTGAAGCTTTAAATTACGGTCCTTCATCAGGAGAGATAGTTGTTTCTGATAAAAATTTTAATATAGTAGGAACTGTAGAAATAAATTATTAATATATTATGTCTTCTAAAAGAGCCATGAAACAAGCACAAAAACAAGCCTATGCTAAGCATAGAAGTAATATTACTAACAATCGTTTTGGAATGAAAAAGAAAAATTTTATAAAAAGTAAGAAAAAAAATTAGCTTTCATTCGCAAATTTTTCTACTTTTTTACATGTCGAAATTTTTGAAATACCTTCTTCATCGTTTAAAACAGTCTTCATAAAGATTTCTTGTTTACCTTTTTTAAATAAAATTTGAGTGTAAAATTGAGGATAACCATGTTTGTGTGTTAAAATATTTCCATTCTCCTCATAAATATTTCTTACATATGAGTTTGATTTTTTAACACTTAAATCTGTTAATCTATATTTGTTATATGTTTTTTCTTTATATACATAGTTTCTAGTCATTATTAATTCATTCATATTAAGAATGTATTCATTTTTTAAAAATTCATCTTGTTTATCATCACAGGCACTCATAATTATTATTTCAGATTTTAAATTCTGATAGGGCAAAATTATAAAGAAAAGAAAAATTAAGTATTTAATTCTTTTCATTTTTTTCAGCAAAAAATATTCCGATAAGAAGCAAAGCAGTCCAGCCCAGACCTAAAAGACCTTTAAAAATGCTTGTATCAGCACTCCATATTTTCAGAAATAGTGCTCCAAAAATAAGTCCTATTATATAGATAACTATAACTATTGAAGTTTTACTCATTTAATTAAATTTTTTTTGAATAGAGAGATACCATTTTCAATTTTATATGTATAGGATTCTTCAAAACTTTCTAATTGCCAACCTGTCAGTCTATCTCTAATTATCTTCAGATTTTCTTTTTTCCACTCATCAGTTGTATTCTCAAGTTTCCAAATTTTTTTTTCTTCATTATTTCTACCACAACCATAGCAATATCCACTGCTTGGATCAGTTTTACAAATACTTATACAAGGTGAAATAATCATATTAATATTATAAGGGAAAATTAATATAATTGACAATAATTGTCGTTGGACAAATAGTTTCAATCATATATAAAACCTTTAAATTTGTGGGGCGATGGCGGAATTGGTAGACGCGTTGGTCTTAGGAACCAATAGAGCAATCTGTGAAGGTTCGAGTCCTTTTCGCCCTACCACTTAAAAATTTTATGAAAGTTACTGTAGAAAACAAAAAAGGCCTAAATAAAGATATTAAGGTGTTCATAGATAAGAAAACTATGAATTCCTATGTTGATGAAAAATACGAAGAAATTAAAGGCACTGTAAACTTAAAAGGGTTTAGACCTGGAAAAGTTCCGAGAGAAATATTAAAAAGACAATTTGGGCAAGCCGTATTCAATGAAGTGTTAGATAAAGTTTTAAAGGATACTTCAACAAAAGCTTTAGAAGAAAATAAAATTAAACCAGCCGGTCAACCAAAATTAGATCTTAAAACTTATGGAGAAAATAAAGAATTAGAATATGTAATATCTGTAACTGAGTTACCAAAAATTGAGGTTAAGTCATTAGAAAATATAAAATTCGATGAATATTCAGTTAAGATTGAGGAAAAAGAAACTGAAAAAAGAATAAAAGAGATTGCTAAAAATCAACCTAATTTTAAAGATGCTTCAGATGAAAGCAAAGCAAAAGATGGTGATCTTGTAGTTTTTGATTACACAGCAACAGTGGATGAAAAAACTTTTAAAGGTAGTGAGGGAAAAAACACTCAATTAACTCTAGGTAAAGATTTATTTTTAAAAGGTTTTGATAATCAATTGATCGGTGTTAAAAAAGGAGAAGAGAGAACAGTAGAAGCAACCTTACCTGAAAACTTTCCTGAAAAAGATTTTGTAAACAAAAAAGCAAAATTTAAATGTAAAATTTTATCAATTAAAAATCCTGAAGAAGTTAAAATTAATGATGAATTTGCAAAAAATTTAGGAGCCAAGGATTTAAATGATCTCAAAATTTTAATATCTAAACAAATAAATGATGAGTATAAAAATTCATTAGATAGACTCTCTAAAAATCAAATTTTAAAAGAACTTGAAAAAATTAAAATAAATGAAATTCCTGAAAATTTAATCGAAGAGGAAGTGAAAATACTTTCACAAGGTATGTCTGAAGAAGATGCAAAAAAAAGCAGAAAAAATTTTGAAGAAATAGCAAAAAAAAGAATTAAAGTAGGATTAATACTTAATGAATTTGGTGAACAAAATAAAATTAAAGTAACAGAACAAGAACTTCAAGCTGAAGTTCAAAAACAATTA
This sequence comes from Pelagibacterales bacterium SAG-MED19, assembly GCA_014654035.1. Taxonomy (GTDB): domain Bacteria; phylum Pseudomonadota; class Alphaproteobacteria; order Pelagibacterales; family Pelagibacteraceae; genus Pelagibacter. The sequence goes on along the minus strand of JACWDQ010000004.1, from coordinate 56,309 downwards.
AGAATGATGCCCGGACAGGAAAAAATGGTCATGGATTTTTATCAAAAAAATCAATCTGCATTAGCCAGTTTAAGAGGAACTGTTTATGAAGAAAAAATTATGAATCTAATAAAGGAAAAAGGTAAATCAAATAAAAAAGAAATTTCAAAAGAAGAGGCTGAAAAAATATTAAAACAATCTCAAAAACAACAACTTGATCAAGAACTTAAAGAGCAGAGGAAACCAGAAAAAAAGGCTGATGTAAAAAAATCTACGGAGAACAAAACTAAGACAAAACAGACAAAAACTAAATCAATAGTCAAAAAATCAAAAAAAGTTAGCAAAAAGTAATCTCAAGTTGTATAAGTAAAACGAATCAACTTATGACAAATAAAATTTCAGAACATATGAGCAATCTAGTACCTATGGTTGTTGAGCAATCTAGTAAGGGTGAGCGTGCATATGATATTTATTCAAGACTTCTAAAGGAAAGAATTATTTTTTTAACAGGCCAGATAAACGATAATGTTGCATCATTAGTAACAGCACAACTTTTATTTTTAGAAGCTGAAGATCCAAAAAAAGAAATTTATCTTTATATTAACAGTCCTGGCGGTTTAGTTACAGCAGGTTTAGGTATTTATGACACTATGCAATATGTCAAACCTGATATTTCTACTTTATGTATTGGTCAAGCGGCATCGATGGGTTCTTTTTTGCTTGCAGCAGGAACTAAAGGAAAAAGATTTTCATTACCAAATTCGAGAATTATGGTTCATCAACCTTCTGCGGGTTTTCAAGGTCAAGCAACTGATATTGAAATTCATGCAAACGAGGTCTTATCTTTAAAAGAGAGACTAAATCAAATTTATTCAAATCATACTGGTAAAACTGTTGATGAAATAAAAACTGCATTAGAGAGAGATAATTTTATGACTGCAGATATAGCAAAGTCATTTGGATTAATAGACGAAGTAGTAGAGAAAAGATCTTAAAACACAATATATTGAAACAAGGATATTCGAAACTTGATTAGTAGGAGTCATCTATAATAAAGTATTTTAATTGATTCGTTATAAAATTTATGAATACAAATAATAAAAATATTCTTTACTGCTCTTTCTGTGGAAAGAGTCAACATGAAGTTAGAAAACTTATAGCTGGTCCAACAGTATTTATCTGTGATGAATGTGTTGAACTTTGTATGGATATTATAAAAGAAGAGAGCAAAGATACATTTGTAAAACACCAAGATGGTTTACCTTCACCTAAAGAAATTTGTTCAGTTTTGGATGATTATGTGATTGGTCAAACTCATGCGAAAAAAGTTTTATCTGTTGCAGTTCATAATCATTATAAAAGATTAAATTATGAAAATAAGACTAGTAAGAATGTTGAACTTGCAAAATCAAATATTCTTTTAGTTGGTCCAACTGGATGTGGAAAAACTTTATTAGCTCAAACTTTAGCTAGAATTTTAGATGTTCCATTTACTATGGCTGACGCAACTACACTTACAGAGGCAGGCTATGTAGGAGAAGATGTAGAAAACATTATTCTCAAGCTATTACAAGCAGCTGATTATAATGTTGAAAAAGCTCAACGAGGAATTGTGTATATTGACGAGGTAGATAAAATTAGCAGGAAGTCAGAAAATCCTTCCATCACAAGAGATGTATCAGGTGAAGGAGTTCAACAAGCTTTATTAAAGATTATGGAAGGAACTGTTGCAAGTGTTCCTCCTCAAGGTGGAAGAAAACATCCTCAACAAGAATTTTTACAAGTTGATACTACTAATATCTTATTTATTTGTGGAGGGGCATTCGCAGGTTTAGATAAAATTATATCTCAAAGAGATAAGGGTACTTCCATAGGTTTTGGTGCAGACGTGAAAAATACCCAAGAAAAGAAAACTGGTGAATGGATGAAAGGTTTAGAACCAGAAGATTTATTGAAATATGGTTTAATTCCTGAATTTATAGGAAGGCTTCCAATGATTGCAACATTAGAAGATTTAGATGAAAAATCTTTAATCAAAATTCTTCAAGAACCTAAAAATTCTCTTACAAAACAATATCAAGAATTATTTAAACTTGATGGTGCAAAACTAATTTTTAAAGAAAATGCATTAAAAGAAATTGCTCTTAAAGCAATTAGAAAAAAAACAGGTGCTAGAGGTTTACGATCAATATTAGAAAATATTTTACTAAAAACTATGTACGATTTACCTAGTCAAGATAATATTGAAGAGGTAATAATAGATGCCACAGCAGTAAAGGGACAATCTCAACCAATAATAGTTCATTCAAAAACAGACAATAAATCTAAGGCAGGAAAGACATCAGCGGCTTAATACCCTTAATAAATCAGAAAAAGGTATTGCAAAATAATATTTAATATCCATATTCAGGTAATGGATGTAAAAATTTCATCACCATTGCTCCCGCTTAGAGATATTGTAGTATTTCCGAGTATGGTTATTCCTTTGTTTGTAGGTAGAGATAAATCTATCTCAGCTCTGAATGAGGTTATGAAAAAAGACAAAAAGATTATTTTAGTAACACAAAAAAATTCAGAGATAGATGATCCAAAAAAAACAGACATTTTTATGTATGGATGTGAAGGAAGTATTCTTCAGCTTCTTAAACTTCCAGATGGAACTGTTAAAGTTTTAGTAGAGGGATTAAAGAGAGTAAAAATTTTAGATTTTAAAGATAACGATAAGTTTATTATTTGTGATTATGCTATTCACAACGATTTAATTAATGAAGATGAGGACCTGTATCCTTTGGCGGTGACAGCGTTAAGAAGATTAGAAAAACTTACGTCAATAAATAAAAAGATTTCTAGTGAAACAATCAACACAATTAAACAATTGAAAGATCCTTCCCAAATAGCGGATAATATTGCTTCGCATATAACTGCTACAATCTCAGAGAAACAACAAATTTTTGAAACTGTAGATGTGAAAAAAAGATTAAATGCAATAATTAAAATCATGGAAAATGAAACTAGTATCATTGGTGTTGAGAAAAGAATTCGAGGCAGAGTTAAAACTCAAATGGAAAAAACTCAACGAGAATATTATTTGAATGAACAGTTAAAAGCTATTCAAAAAGAATTAGGTGAAATAGAGGATGGAAAAGATGAAAGTACAAGCCTAAATAAAGCTATTCTAAAGGCAAAGATGCCTAAAGAGGTTGAAAAAAAATGTTTACAGGAACTCAAAAAACTTAAAAATATGAGTCCAATGTCAGCTGAAGCAACAGTTGTGAGAAATTATTTAGATTGGATGACAGATTTACCATGGCACAAAAAAAGTGAAGTAGATATTGACTTAACTAAAGCACTTAACATTTTGGATAAAGATCATTTCGGTTTAGAAAAAGTTAAAGAAAGAATTATCGAATTTTTAGCAGTTCAAAAAAGAATGGAAAAAATTAAGGGACCGATTTTATGTTTAGTAGGACCTCCTGGTGTTGGAAAAACTTCTTTAGGAAAATCTATTGCTAAAGCTACCAATAGAGAATTTGTAAGGATGTCAGTTGGAGGAATGAGAGACGAAGCCGAAATAAGAGGTCACAGAAGAACTTACATTGGATCTTTACCTGGAAAAATAATTCAAATGATGAAAAAAGCTGGAACTAAAAATCCTCTTATTCTTTTAGATGAGATTGATAAAATTGGTAATGATTATAGAGGAGATCCATCTTCAGCGTTATTAGAAGCTTTAGACCCTGAACAAAATACTACTTTTAACGATCATTATCTTGAAGTTGATTACGATTTGTCTGATGTAATGTTTGTTACAACTGCAAACACATTAAATATTCTTCCTCCATTATTAGATAGAATGGAAGTTATTCGGTTAGCTGGATATACAGAAGACGAAAAAATAAATATTGCCAATAAATACTTACTTCCAAAACAAATTAAAGACAATGGAGTTAAAGAAAAAGAAATGAATTTAGGTAATGATATAATTAAAGAAATAATAAGAAGTTACACAAAAGAGTCGGGTGTAAGAAATCTTGAAAGAGAAATTTCTAAAGTAGCTAGAAAAGTTGTTAAATTAGTTGTTTCAGGTGAAAAAAAAGAAGTTGATGTTGATGTGAAAAATTTATCAGATTTTTTAGGTGTTCCAAAGTATAAGTTCGGAGAACTTGAAAGTGAAGACAGAATTGGAATTGTAACAGGATTAGCGTGGACAGAATATGGTGGAGAAATTTTAAAAATTGAGACTGTTACTATGCCAGGTAAGGGAAGAATGCAAATAACAGGAAAACTAGGTGATGTTATGCAAGAGTCCGTTAAAGCAGCTAAATCTTTTGTGAGATCTAAATGTTTGGAATATGGTATTATCCCACCATTATTTGAAAAAAAAGATTTTCATATTCATGTTCCTGAGGGTGCAACTCCTAAAGATGGCCCTTCTGCTGGTATAGGAATGGTTACATCTATTGTATCATCTATAACAAACATTCCTGTAAGAAGGGATATAGCTATGACTGGTGAAGTGACTTTAACTGGACAAGTTTTACCAATTGGTGGTTTAAAAGAAAAATTATTAGCTGCTCACAGAGCAGGAATTAAAGAAGTTTTAATCCCAAAAGAAAATGAAAAAGATTTAGTTGATATGCCTAAAAAAATTATTGATGAGATTAAGATAACTCCTGTTGAGTTTGCTGATGAAGTTTTAAAAATTGCTCTAACTAAAGAACTTAAAAAGACAGAATGGGTAGAGGTTGATATGTCTAAAAAAGATGACAAATCTCAAGCTAGTATTCAATAATAATTAATTTACATTATCTGAACCTTGATGTATTAGTATGCATCATTTTGGGCGGTTAGCTCAGTTGGTAGAGCATCTCGTTTACACCGAGGGGGTCAAAGGTTCGAGTCCTTTACTGCCCACCAAAATGTGTCAAAAGTGGGGGTGTAGCTCAGTTGGTTAGAGCGATCGCCTGTCACGCGATAGGTCGAGGGTTCGAGTCCCTTCACTCCCGCCACTTTTTTTAATTATTAATAATAAATGACTTTTAATCCTGATAATCGTTATCAATTATAGTGTATATTTCGAATAATGTGACCTAACACCACTTCATCTAGCTATAAAAAATGATATATATTCCCACATGACTGCGGAATTTTTAAAAGATTATTTACCTATAATTTTATTTTTAGTAATTGCTTTAGGACTAAGTTGTGCTTTCATTGTGTTAAATTTCATCTTATCTCCTAAAAATCCTGATCCAGAAAAACTTTCAGCATACGAATGTGGATTTGAACCTTTTGAAGACTCAAGGATGGAATTTGATGTAAGATTTTACTTAGTTGCAATTCTTTTTATAATTTTTGATCTTGAAATTGCATTTTTATTTCCATGGGCAATATCCTTAGGAAATATTGGAATTTTAGGTTTTTCATCAATGATGATTTTTTTATTTATACTTACGATTGGTTTTATTTATGAATGGAAAAAAGGCGCGTTAGACTGGGAATAATTAAAAATTTTAATGAACAATAAGCTTGAACAAGTTCCTGAAGAATTTAAAAAACTTGCTGAAGATTTTAGTAAGAATGGTTTTATCACAACTTCATTTGATAATTTAATAAACTGGTCTAGATCTGGGTCCTTACATTGGATGACATTTGGTCTTGCTTGTTGCGCTGTTGAAATGATGCAAACAGCAATGCCAAGGTATGATTTAGAAAGATTTGGTGCTGCACCCAGAGGATCACCTAGACAATCTGATGTGATGATTGTTGCGGGAACTCTTACAAACAAAATGGCTCCAGCTCTTAGAAAAGTTTATGATCAAATGCCTGAACCAAGATATGTTATATCGATGGGAAGTTGTGCTAATGGTGGTGGTTATTACCATTATTCATATTCTGTCGTTAGAGGATGTGATCGAATAGTTCCAGTTGATATTTATGTTCCAGGCTGTCCACCTTCAGCAGAAGCCTTATTGTATGGAATTATGCAACTTCAAAAAAAAATTAGAAATAAAGGTTCGATAAATAGATAAATGATAAATTTAACAGATTTAGAAAAGAAAATTAATTCAGAGTTAGCAACCAAAATTAATCAATCTGAAATTAAACATAATCAATTATTTTTAGAAATTGATAAAGATGATTTGATTGATGTAACTTTGTTTATCAAAACTAATAAAGATACTAAGTTTAGACAATTAATTGATATTACAGTTGTTGATTATCCTGAACAAACACAGAGATTTAAAGTTGTGTATCTATTTTTAAGTCATGAATTTAATCAGAGGATAGTTTTAAGTTATTTTATAAATGAAAATGAAGTTATTCCATCAATGACATCAATTTTTCCTGCTGCAAATTGGATGGAAAGAGAAGTTTTTGATATGTATGGTGTAAATTTTAAAGATCACCCTGACTTAAGAAGAATACTCACAGATTATGGTTTTGAAGGACATCCTTTGAGAAAAGATTTCCCATTAACTGGTCACACTGAAGTTAGATACAGTGAAGAAAAAAAAAAAGTTATCAATGAGCCCGTTAAACTAGAGCAAAATTATAGAAATTTTGATTATGAAAGTCCTTGGGAAGGTACGAAATATATTAAAGATTTAAGCGAAAATAATGACAAAAAAAATTAAAAACCTAAATTTAAATTTTGGTCCACAACATCCTGCAGCACACGGCGTACTAAGACTTATTCTTGAGTTAGATGGTGAGGTAGTAGAGAAAGCTGATCCACATATAGGTTTATTACACAGAGGAACTGAAAAATTAATTGAAAATAAAACATACATGCAAGCTGTACCATATTTTGATCGTCTTGACTATGTGGCCCCAATGAACCAAGAGCATGCTTTTGCATTAGCTATTGAAAAAATTCTTAAAATCGATGTTCCAATTAGAGCTCAATATATAAGAGTAATGTTTTGTGAAATAGGAAGAATACTGAGTCATATACTTAATGTTACTACACAAGCACTAGACGTGGGAGCATTAACACCTTCATTGTGGGGCTTTGAAGAAAGAGAAACTTTAATGACATTCTACGAAAGAGCCTCAGGTTCTAGGCTTCATGCGAATTATTTTAGAGCTGGTGGTGTACATCAAGACTTACCTGCAGGATTAGAAAATGATATAAGTAAATTTTGTGATAATTTTCCAAAAATTATAAATGATTTAGAAAGTCTTTTAACTGATAATAGAATATTTAAGCAAAGGAATGTAGATATTGGCATAGTATCAAAAGAGGACGCCCTTGATTATTCATTTTCCGGGGTAATGATAAGAGGTTCGGGTGTTCCTTGGGATCTTAGAAAATCACAACCTTATGATTGTTATGAAAAATTAGATTTCAAAATACCTGTTGGAAAAAACGGTGATTGTTACGATAGATATTTATGTAGAATTGAAGAAATGAAAGAAAGTGTGTCGATTATAAAACAATGCTTAGCACAAATGGAAAAAGGTCCTATAAAAACTTTTGATGGAAAAATATCACCCCCATCTAAAAAAGAAATTAAACAATCAATGGAAGCATTGATTCATCATTTTAAATTATTTACAGAAGGATACCGGGTTCCTAAAGATGAGATTTACACAGCAGTCGAGGCACCAAAAGGAGAGTTTGGAGTATATTTAATTTCTGATGGTTCAAGTAAACCATATAAATGTAAAATTAGAGCTCCTGGATTTTCTCATTTACAGTCAATGGATTATTTAATTAAAGGTCATATGTTAGCAGATGTTCCAGCAGTATTAGGATCTTTAGATATTGTTTTTGGTGAGGTAGACAGATGAGTTTAAAAAGACCTGCTAAAGACCAACCTGAAGCTTTTGAATTTAACTCTTCTTCACTGGAGGCAGCAAATACTATTGTTGCAAAATATCCTGAAGGTAAACAACAAAGTGCTGTAATGGCATTATTATATATCGCACAAAGACAAAACAATAATTGGATACCTTTAGCTGCTATGAAATATATAGCAAAATTTTTAGATATGCCTTACATAAAAGTTTACGAAGTAGCTACTTTTTATTCAATGTATAATTTATCACCTGTTGGAAAATATTTTATTCAAGTTTGTACCACAACACCTTGTATGATTAGAGGTGCTAATAAGTTGGTCGAAGCATGTAAAGAAAAAATTTCAAAAAATGAGTCTGAATTATCAGCAGAAAAAAAATGTTCTTGGATAGAAGTTGAATGTTTAGGTGCCTGTGTTAATGCACCCATGATGCAAATTAATGATGACTATTATGAAGATCTTGATAAAGAAAAAACATTAAAGATTTTAGATAAAATTTTAACAGGTGAAACACCTAAGCCAGGTTCTTACAGAGGAAGAATTAGTAATGAGCCTGAAAATAACCGGAAAACACTTATGGATTTAAAAAATGCTTAAAGATCAAGATAGAATTTTTCAAAATTTATATAATAATTTGGGATCAGATGTTACCTCGTCACAAAAAAGAGGTGATTGGATTAATACAAAAGAACTTACTGATAAAGGTAGAGACTGGATAATAAATGAAATTAAAGACTCTCAACTAAGAGGAAGAGGAGGCGCTGGCTTTCCAACAGGATTAAAATGGTCATTTGCACCAAAAGAAGTTAAATCCAGACCTCATTATTTAGTAATAAATGGTGATGAGTCTGAACCAGGAACTTGCAAAGATAGAGATATATTAAGATTTGAACCTCATAAATTAATTGAAGGATGTCTATTAGCTTCATATGCGGTACAAGCTCATGTTTGCTACATTTATATAAGAGGTGAATATTTTGTAGATGGACAAAAACTTCAGGCAGCAATCGATGAAGCATATGAAAAAAATTTAATTGGAAAAAATGCTGCTGGTACAGGATGGGATTTAGATATTTATATTCATTATGGTGCAGGTGCTTATATTTGTGGAGAAGAAACGGCATTACTTGAAAGTATAGAGGGTAAAAAAGGTCAACCAAGATTGAAACCACCTTTTCCTGCATTAATAGGGCTTTATGGATGTCCTACAATTATAAACAATGTTGAGACAATAGCAGTCGTTCCAACAATTCTTAGAAGAGGTGGTAAATGGTTTGCTTCCTTGGGTAGAGAAAAAAATACAGGCACTAAAATTTTTTGTATATCTGGAAATGTAAATAATCCATGTAATGTCGAAGAAGAAATGAACATACCACTTAAAGAATTAATTGAAGTTCATGCTGGAGGTGTAATTGGTGGTTGGGATAATTTGCAAGCTGTAATTCCAGGTGGATCATCAATGCCATTAATTCCAAAAGAAAAATGTGAGACATTAACTATGGATTTTGACTCTTTAGTTGCTGAGAAAAGTGGACTAGGTACAGCTGGAATAGTCGTAATTAATAAAGATCAAGATATTATTAAATGTATGGCTAGAATTGCAAGATTTTATAAACATGAAAGTTGTGGACAATGTACACCTTGTAGAGAAGGATCTGGTTGGATGTGGAGAATGCTCGAAAGAATGGCTAAGGGAGAAGCATCAAAAGATGAAGTGGATATGTTAGGTGATGTTACAAAACAAATAGAAGGACATACTATTTGTGCTTTTGGGGAAGGATCTTCTTGGCCAGTGCAAGGTTTATTGAGACACTTTAAGGATGAAATTAAAAAAAGAAATAAATTTGATCCAATTGTTAAAGAGAATAAAAATATTCCATATTTAGTGGATCAACACTTATTGGATAAAAATGCTTAAATTAAAAGTTAATGGTACAGAAGTAGAAGTTGAAGAGGGCTTAACTGTTCTTCAAGCCTGTGAAAAAGTAGGAGTTGAAATTCCTAGATTTTGCTATCACGAAAAATTATCAATAGCTGGTAATTGTAGAATGTGTTTAGTAGAAATGGAAAAATCTCCTAAACCAATAGCTTCATGTGCAATGCCTGCTGCAGAGGGAATGGTAATAAAAACAAATACTCCAAAAATAGAAAAATCAAGAAAAGGTGTAATGGAATTTTTACTAGCAAACCATCCTTTAGATTGTCCAGTTTGTGATCAGGGTGGAGAATGTGATTTACAAGATCAATCAATGTTTTATGGAATAGATAAATCCAGATTTAAAGAAAATAAAAGAGCAGTGCCAGATAAAAATATGGGGCCTTTAATTAAAACGCAAATGACGAGATGCATCCACTGCACAAGATGTGTTCGATTTGCGACAGAGATTGCTGGAGTTCCAGAATTAGGTGCTATTGGCAGAGGTGAAGATATGCAAATTACAACATATCTGGAACAGTCAGTTCAATCTGAATTATCAGGAAATGTCATAGACCTATGCCCAGTTGGAGCATTAACTTCAAAGCCCTATGTGTTCGAAGCAAGACCATGGGAACTAAAAAAAACAGAAAGTATTGATGTTATGGATGCAGTTGGTTCAAACATAAGAGTTGACACATACGATTGGGAGGTAAAAAGAGTTTTACCGATAATTAATGAGGATATAAATGAAGAATGGATATCTGATAAAACAAGATATGCCTGTGATGGTCTACTTAATCAAAGACTTGATACGCCATACATAAAATATAACAATAAATTTGAAAAAGCTTCATGGGAAGAGGTGTTTAAAATCATTAAATCAAAAATAGATAACACTGATAAAAATAAGATATGTGGTTTTGTTGGAGATTTAACAAACATGGAAACAAGTTTTATTTTTAAGGAATTTTTTGAAAGAACGTTAGATAATAAAAATTTTGATTCTAGATCTTCACAAAGTTTTATAGATAATTCTTCTAGAGAAAATTATTTGTTCAATTCTACAATTAATGGGGTAGAAGAAACTGACTTTATACTTTTAATAGGAACAAACCCAAGATTTGAGGCAACAATTCTCAATGCAAGAATTAGAAAAGCTTATTTAAACAATAATACTAAAATTATTTCATTAAATGATTTGGGTGATTTAACTTATCCATATGAAAGTTTAGATGGAAAAACACAAAATATTAAAAATATATTTGAAAATAAAAATGATATTTCTAAAAAAATTTTAGAATCAATCAAACCAATGATAATTTTAGGTGAGTCATTTCTTAAATCTAAATCTGCAAATTATCTATTTCATTCATTAAAAAATTTTTTGATTAAAAATAATAAATTTACTGATCATTGGAATCCTTTGAATATTTTATCATCTGATGCTGCTACAGTTGGAAATTTTGACTTAGATATTCTAAACAATGATAATGATTTAGTAACAGAACTTAGCCAAAATAAATTTGAATTAGTTTATCTTTTAGGCCAAGACAATTTAAAATTTAATAAAAAAAATGAATTTGTTATTTACCAAGGTAGTCATGGAGATAGAGGAGCTGAAATAGCTGATATCATTCTACCAGGTTCAGCATATACTGAACAATCTGGATATTTTACAAATTTAGAGGGAAAAATTCAAAAAGCGTATAAAGCTTCATATCCCCCAGGGGAAGCTAAAGAAGATTGGTTAATTATTAATGAGCTAGCAGAGTTAATGAATAATAGAAAGCTATTTAATGATAAAGATGAACTTGAAAGTAGTATGTTGAATTATCTAAACTTAAAAAAAGAAAAACAAAATTCTGGTATAGTTAAAGAAAACTTTGAAAGTAATTTTGAAAATGAATATTTAAAAGTTCAATTTAAAGATTATTATTTTTCAAATGTTATTGCGCGATCATCAAAGACAATGTTGGATTGTAACAACTCAAAAATAAACATTAAACGTACAGGTACTGAAGGTTAACTAATGGAATCCATCAATATTATTTTTCAAGAAGTTTATAAAATTTTATTTTTATTAGTACCTGTTTTGGTTTCAGTAGCTATGATTGTGTGGCTAGATAGAAGAGTTTGGGCCTTTGTTCAAAAAAGGCAAGGTCCTAACGTCGTTGGTCCATTTGGATTATTACAATCATTAGCTGATGCGTTGAAATATATTTTTAAAGAGATAATTATTCCTGCTAGTTCAAATAAGATAATTTTTATTCTTGCTCCAATTATAACAATGACTTTAGCTCTTATTGCATGGGCTGTAATACCTTTTAGTGAAAATCAAGTTTTGTCTAATATTAATGTTGGAATTTTATACATTTTTGCAGTTTCCTCTCTTGGTGTTTATGGAATTATTATGGGTGGTTGGGCATCAAATTCAAAATATCCTTTTCTAGGAGCAATAAGATCAGCAGCACAGATGGTTTCTTATGAAGTATCAATCGGTATTATTATTATAAATGTCTTATTGTGCGTAGGCTCATTAAATCTAAGCGATATTGTTTTAGCTCAGCAAAATATGTGGTTTATAATTCCACTATTTCCAATGTTTGTAATATTCTTTATTTCTGCTTTAGCAGAAACAAATAGACCACCTTTTGATTTACCTGAAGCTGAGGCTGAATTAGTGGCTGGATATCAAACTGAATATTCTGGAATGATGTATGCTATGTTTTGGTTAGGAGAATATGCAAACATATTATTAATGTGCGCCTTAGGATCAATTTTGTTTTTAGGTGGATGGTTGTCACCAATTGATTTGTATCCATTTAATCTAATACCTGGTGCAATTTGGTTAATTTTAAAAATTTTATTATTATTTATTCTTTTTGCTTTAGTAAAAGCGATTGTTCCAAGATATCGTTATGATCAATTAATGAGACTTGGCTGGAAAATATTTTTACCATTGTCGCTAACATACGTTGTACTAACTGCAAGTTATCTTTTTTATTTTAATCTATTACCTGTAAACTAAATGAAAATTATAAGATTTTTTAAAACTGTTTTAATGATTGACTTTATAGGAGGGTTGTTCATTGCAATTAAAGAAATTTTTAAATCAAAAAAAACTATCAATTATCCTTTTGAAAAAGGTAAAATAAGTCCAAGATATAGAGGTGAACACGCATTAAGAAGATATCCAAATGGAGAAGAAAGATGTATTGCATGTAAATTATGTGAAGCTGTTTGCCCTGCTCAAGCAATAACAATAGAGTCTGCTGAAAGAGAGGATGGTAGTAGAAAAACTACAAGATATGATATTGATATGATGAAATGTATCTATTGTGGATTATGTGAAGAGTCTTGTCCTGTAGATGCAATTGTACAAGGTCCAAATTTTGAATTTTCTACAGAAACAAGAGAAGAACTTTACTACACTAAAGAAAAACTTCTTGATAATGGGGATAGATGGGAAAATGTTTTAGCTGCGAATATCAGAAGTGATAACCCATACAGATAATTTTATGATAGCTCACACAATTTTTTTTTATGTATTTTCAATAATTGCAGTTATTTCAGCAATCATGGTTACAGCCTCAAAAAATACAGTTCATTCAGTTTTTTTTCTTATTTTGGATTTTATAAGTATTTCATGTCTTTTTATAATGATAGGGGCAGAATTTTTGGGAATGATAATGCTAATAGTATATGTAGGTGCTGTAGCAGTTTTGTTTTTATTTGTTGTTATGATGTTAAATGTAGCTCAACAAAAAAATCAATGGTTTTTATCTAAATCTAGCTCAGGTCATATACCTGTGGGTTTAATTATTAGTGCAATTATTTTTTTTGAATTAATAATTGTTGTAGGTGGATGGAAATATAAACCAGAGTTAATAAGCTCAAATAATTTACTTCAAAATAATGAAATCAGTAATACACATTCATTGGGACAAGTTTTGTATACAGATTACATTCATATATTTCAAATTAGTGGGTTGATTTTATTAGTTGCAATGATTGGTGCTATTGTTCTTACATTTAGACAAAGAGAAGGAGTAAAAAAACAAAGTTATATTAAACAAATCTCAAGAGAAAGATCTGAAGGTGTTGAAGTTTTGGAAGTAGCTTCTAATAAAGGAGTTAAAATTGATGACTGAGATAGGTTTGGGGCATTATTTAACATTAGGAGCGGTAATTTTTTCAATTGGTGTGATTGGAATATTTTTAAATAGAAAAAATATAATTGTAATTTTAATGAGTATTGAGCTTATATTATTAGCAGTTAATATAAATTTGGTATCATTTTCAATTTTTCTGAACGATTTATCAGGTCAAGTTTTCACTTTATTTATTCTGACTGTTGCGGCAGCTGAGGCCGCTATAGGTTTGGCAATTATAGTCGTTTACTATCGAAATTCAGGAACTATTCGGGTTGAAGATATAGATAAATTAAAAGGATAGAATGGAAATTTCAATTATAGCATTACCCTTAATCGCTTCAATAATTTCAGGTTTTTTTGGTAAATTAATCGGTGATAGAAATTCAGAAATTATAACAAGCTTATTAGTATCAATATCTGCAATTTTGTCTGCCTTAGTATTGTATCAAGTTATTATAAATAATTATCAAGATAATATTGTTATTGCTACTTGGATAAGTTCTGGTGCATTAGACGTGAACTGGTCTATGAAAATAGACTCTTTATCAGCAATTATGTTAGTTGTTGTAACGTCAGTTTCATCCTTGGTTCATATTTATTCAATCGGTTACATGTCTCACGATCCACATAAACCCAGATTTATGGCTTATTTATCGCTTTTTACTTTTGCAATGTTGATGTTGGTAACTTCAGATAATTTCGTCCAATTATTTTTTGGCTGGGAAGGTGTTGGGCTTTGTTCGTATTTTTTAATTGGATTTTGGTTCAAAAAAGACTCAGCAAATACTGCTGCAATAAAAGCTTTTGTAGTAAATAGAGTAGGTGATTTTGGATTTGCTTTAGGAATTTTTTTAATTTTTTATTTATTTGGAACTGTAAATTACTCAGAAGTCTTTAAACTAATACCATCGATAATTGATAAAAATATTTCTTTTTTAGGAATAGAAATAAACGCTATAGATTCCATTTGTTTACTTTTGTTTATCGGAGCTATGGGAAAATCAGCTCAAATATTACTTCATACATGGTTACCTGATGCCATGGAGGGGCCGACACCAGTTTCAGCACTTATTCATGCAGCAACAATGGTTACAGCTGGAGTTTTTTTAGTTGTGAGATGTTCACCTATATATGAATATTCTGAATTAGCATTAAATGTCATAACTATTGTTGGTATGAGTACAGCTTTTTTTGCTGCAACAGTAGCAATTGTTCAAACAGACATTAAAAAGATTATTGCGTATTCAACTTGCAGTCAATTAGGATATATGTTTTTTGCAACTGGTGTAGGCGCGTATAATGTAGCAATGTTTCATTTATTTACACACGCATTTTTCAAAGCCTTACTTTTCTTAGGATCTGGATCTGTTATTCATGCTTTTAAAGATGAACAAAATATAAATAATATGGGTGGTGTGTGGAAAAAACTACCGTACACATATGCTTTAATGATAATAGGTACTTTGGCCTTAACTGGCTTCCCTTTCTTATCTGGTTTTTATTCAAAAGATGCAATAATTGAATTTGCTTATTTGAGAGGTAATACATCTGGTTATTATGCAGCCGGCATTGGTATCATTACAGCTTTTCTAACTTCAATTTATTCTTGGAGATTGATGTTTAAAACTTTTCACGGAGATTATAATAATAAAGATATCAAGATTGAAGAAACACATGAGTCACCACTTATTATGTTAATACCTTTAGTTTTTCTATCATTAGGTGCAATATTTGCTGGATATACTTTTAAAGAATTATTTATTGGTCATGGTGTAAATAATTTTTGGCAAGACTCAATTTTCTTTTTAAAACCTTTAAGTATTGAACACCCTCCATTTTGGTTCTTAGTATTAACTCCAATTTTAGTAATTTTATCTATTCCTATTGCTTATTATTTATTTGTTAAAAACAAAAATTTACCAGAACGAATAGCAAGTGTTAATAAACCATTATACAATTTTTTATTAAATAAATGGTATTTTGATGAATTCTATGACGCGACAATAGTAAAACCATCAAAAAAATTAGGTATATTTTTGTGGAAATTTTTTGATATCAAATTAATTGATGGATTTGGCCCTGATGGCTTATCAGCGTTTATCAAAAAATGTTCTTTAAAAGCAAATAAATTTCAAAGTGGATATATTTATCAATATGCATTTATAATGTTACTTGGTTTTTCTGCATTATTAACCTTCTTAATTGTTAAATAATGAATTTTCCTATTCTTTCATCTCTAATTTTACTACCATCAATAGGTGCTTTTTTTTTATTTTTTACTAAAAGTAAAAAAGAAGATAATAAAACAGTCAAATATGTTGCTTTATTCACAAGCCTTGTAACATTTTTTTTATCAATATATTTATGGATATTATTTGATCAATCTACTTCTGAATTTCAGTTTATTGAAGATAGAGTTTGGATTGAAGGACTAATAAATTATAAAGTTGGTATTGATGGGATTTCAATACTATTTATCATTTTAACAACTTTTATTACTCCTCTTTGTATAATTTCAGTAAATAATTCAATTCAAAAACGACTTAGTGAGTTTTTAATAGCTATTTTAATCATGGAGTCTTTTATGATTGGTGTTTTTTGTTCTTTAGATCTTGTTGTTTTTTATTTATTTTTTGAAGCTGGCTTAATCCCAATGTTTTTAATTATAGGTATTTGGGGCGGATCCAGAAGAGTTTATTCGGCTTTTAAGTTTTTTCTATACACTTTGCTGGGTTCAGTTTTAATGTTAGTTGCTATAATTTCGATTTACTGGATATCTGGAACAACAGATGTTGTAAAGCTTTACGAATTAGGAATCGATGCTAAATATCAAAATCTTTTATGGTTAGCTTTCTTTAGTTCATTTGCGGTCAAGACTCCTATGTGGCCAGTTCATACTTGGTTACCTGATGCTCATGTGGAAGCACCGACTGCAGGATCTGTACTATTAGCTGCGATTTTATTAAAAATGGCAGGTTACGGATTTATAAGATTTTCTTTAGGATTATTTCCAATTGCTTCAGAAATTTTTACTCCATTCATTTATACTTTAAGTGTAATTGCGATTATTTTTACATCTTTTATAGCTTTAATGCAGGAAGATATGAAAAAATTAATTGCATATTCTTCAGTTGCTCATATGGGTTTTGTAACTTTAGGTATATTCACAATACAACAACAAGGAATTGAGGGAAGTATTATTCAAATGATAAGTCATGGACTTGTGTCTGCAGCACTATTTTTATGTGTTGGTGTTGTATATGATAGAATGCATTCAAGATTAATATCCACCTATGGTGGCTTAGTAAGTATTATTCCGAAATACTCGGTCCTATTTATGTTATTTACTTTGGCAGCGCTTGGTTTACCAGGAACAAGTGGTTTCGTAGGTGAATTTTTAATTCTTATGGGGGCGTTTAAAGATAACTTTTTAGTAGCGGTTATTGCCAGTTTTGGAGTGATAATAGGTGCTGCTTATATGCTTTGGTTATATAAAAGAGTTATTTTCGGAAAATTAATTAATCAAGACTTGAAACAAATGATTGATTTAAACAAGTCAGAATTATTTATTCTAACTTGTTTAGCAATACCAACTCTGCTTTTTGGATTTTATCCAGAACCATTAATCAGTACTATAGAAGTTTCTATAAGCGATTTAATTAAAGTATATAATATGAATTTAACAGGATATTAAAATGATAAATTTAGAACTTGTTTTACCGGAAATTTTTCTTTCATTATCAATAATGTTTTTATTGATTTTGGGAGTTTTTAAAAAAGAAAGTTCAAAATTAATTCAAAATATTTCGTTAATTGTTTTACTCATCACTGCTGTAATCACATTTAATGAAACTTTAGGTAAAAATGAAACTCTTTTATTTAATGAAAGTATTATCATTGATTATTTATCCTCATTTATGAAGATCATTACTTTATTAGCTGCTTTTTTAGCCCTTGCAATGTCATCGAATTATTTACGAATTTTCAAAATCTTTAAAATTGAGTATCCAATTTTAATTTTAAGCTCTGTTTTAGGTATGATGGTGATGATAAGCTCCAACGATTTAATTGTTTTTTATATGGGGTTGGAACTGCAATCATTAGCCCTGTATGTTCTTGCAACATTTAATAGAGATCAGCTTAAATCTTCTGAAGCTGGATTGAAATATTTTGTTTTGAGCGCATTATCTTCAGGGTTATTACTTTATGGATGTTCTTTAATTTATGGTTTTACAGGATCAACAAACTTTAATTTTATAGCTAATCAATTAAGTTCAGATGAATATGCTCTAACTTTTGGTATTGTTTTTATTTTAGTCGGCTTAGCATTTAAAATTTCAGCTGTACCATTCCATATGTGGGCTCCAGATGTTTATGAAGGTTCCCCGACCTCAGTAACTTTATTTTTTACAATGGTTCCAAAAATTGCAGCTCTAACTGTATTTATAAGATTTTTATATGTCCCGTTTTTAAATTTAATTGACCAGTGGCAAATGATTTTAATTTTTTTATCAATCGCATCAATGCTATTTGGTGCTATAGCTGCAATAGGTCAAAATAATTTAAAGAGACTAGTAGCTTATAGTTCAATTGGCCATGTTGGCTACGCTCTAGCTGGTTTAGCCACTGGATCTAACGATGGAATTCAAAGTTCTGTTATTTATATAACTATCTACATAATAATGAATTTAGGTTTATTTTCATGTCTGCTAATGATGAAAAGAAATAATGAATATTATGAAGATATTGATGATTTATCAGGTCTATCCAAAAACCATCCACTTTTATCTCTGTCACTTTTAATAATTTTATTTTCTTTAGCTGGGATTCCACCTTTAGCAGGATTTTTTGCAAAATTTTATATTTTCAAGTCTGTTTTACAACAATCAATGTATTTTTTAGCAATTGTTGGTTTGTTATCAACTGTTGTCGCAGCGTTTTATTACTTAAGAATAATAAAAATTATGTATTTTGATAAAGAAAAAGAAAAATATGATACCGATCATAGTTTATGGCTTAAGTTCTCTTTAACTGCATCTACATTATTAATTCTAATATACTTCGTTTTCCCAAGTCAATTAATTGAGGTAGTTTCCAGAATTAATATAATTTAATGAAATTTAAAATTTTTAGGCTCAAAAAAGTAAAAAGTACAAATAATTCAGCAATTAGGATAATTAAAAATTCAAAGACTGAATATGGAATGATTGTCGCTAATAAACAAACAAATGGGAGAGGTCAATATGGAAAAAAATGGATCTCTTATGATGGAAATTTATTTGTAAGTTTTTTTTATAAATTAGAAAATTTAACAGTTTCTTTAAAACAAATTACTAAAATTAATTGTTTATTAGTAAAAAAATTACTTTCTATCTATTATAAAAAAAAGATTATCTTTAAAAAACCTAATGATTTATTAATAAATAAAAAAAAAATTTGTGGGATATTACAAGAAAAGATTAGTAAGATTAATAAAAAATATTTAATTGTAGGTATTGGCATTAATTTGATAAAAAATCCAAATTTAAAAAATTATCCTACAACTAATTTAAGTGAATTATTGAATAAAAAAGTATCTAAAAATAAAATTGAGAAACAAATTAAAAAAATTTTTGAGGCAAAACTAACTAAATTATATAAATAATTATGTACATTTTAGGTGATATTGGAAATTCTGAAACTAAAGTTTATTTAGTTAATTCAAAAAATAGAATTATAAGAAATATTATTTTTCCATCAAAGAAAATATCTAATAAAATTCTAAATAAAAAATTTAGATATTTAGTCAGAGATTTTAATTCTATTAAGAAAGTTTTATTTTGTAGTGTCGTTCCAGAATCTTTTAATCTAATTAAAAATTTTTTGTCAAAAAATCTAAAAAAAAAGTGTTATGAGGTTAAAGAATTGAAACTACGATCGTTGATTAATATTAGAGTTAATTTTAAACAAGTTGGTTCAGACAGATTAACTAATGCAATAAGCTTACTGAATAATAAAGATAATTTTATTATCTTAGATTTTGGTACAGCTACAACTTTTGATGTCATAACTCAAAAAACTTATAGAGGAGGCATTATTGCCCCTGGTATAAAGATTTCTCTTAATACTTTATCTGATAAAGCTACCTTGATACCTAAAATAAATCTTAAAAAGATTAATAAAGTGATAGGTATTGATACAATTAGTGCAGTAAGGTCTGGTTTTTTTTGGGGATATGCTGGTTTAATTGACAATATTGTTAATTTGATTAAGAGAGAAACAAGAAAATCTTTTAAATTAGTAATTACAGGAGGATTTTCTGATTTATTTAAAAATTCAATTAAAATTAAATTTAAACAAAATAAAGATATCACTATAAAAGGTCTAATTAAAATTTCTAAACTAATAAAATAAATGAAAGACGAATTGTTATTTTGTCCTCTTGGAGGCTCTGGAGAAATTGGAATGAATATGAACCTGTTTGGTTATGGTCAACCAGGAGACCACAAATGGTTAATGGTAGATATTGGTGTAACATTTGCTGATGATACTATTCCAGGTGTGGATCTTATTTATCCTGATCCAGGATTTATTGTTGAAAGAAAAGATAATTTATTAGGAATTGTTTTAACTCATGCTCATGAAGATCATATAGGAGCTATTGCACACTTATGGCCAAAACTTAAATGTAAAATTTATGCAACTCCTTTTACGGCAGTACTAATTAGAGAAAAATTTAAGGAAAAGCATATAGATATCACTAATGATTTAAAGATTGTTGAACTAAATGGTAAAGTCTCATTGGACCCATTTGATATAGAATATATTACTTTAACCCATTCTATTTTAGAACCAAATGGTTTGCGAATTAAAACACCAGCAGGCGTAATATTACATACTGGTGACTGGAAGGTTGACCCAAATCCTTTAATTGGAGGCGAAATTAATACAAAAAGATTAAAAGAAATTGGTGAAGAAGGTGTTCTTGCAATGATTTGTGACTCAACAAATGTATTTAGCGCTGGGAGATCTGGCTCAGAACTTGATGTAAGAAAAAATATGCTAAATATAATGAGTCGTTTAAAAAAAAGAATTATAATCACTTCTTTTGCTTCTAATGTAGCGAGAATGGAAACAGCCTTTTATTGTGCTGAAAAAACTGGAAGACAAATATCGTTAGTTGGTAGATCAATGCATAGGATTTACAAAGCTGCTAGACAATGTGGATATTTAAAAAATACAATTGAACCTATTGACTCAAGAGATGCCAAAAACTTTTCGAGAGACAAAATTGTTTATTTATGTACTGGTAGCCAAGGTGAGCCCATGGGGGCAATGATGAGAATATCTAGTTATATTCATCCGGATGTATTTATTGAAAAAGATGATGCAGTTATTTTCTCTTCAAAGATAATCCCTGGTAATGAGAAAAAACTTTATAAACTCCATAATCAATTAGTGAAAGATGGAATTGAAGTAATATCAGAAGAAACCGAATTTATTCATGTTTCAGGACATCCTAACAGAGAAGATCTTAAAGACATGTATCAATGGGTCAAACCAAAATGTGTTATACCTGTTCATGGTGAACATAGACATATGATTGAACACATTAATTTTGCAAAAGAAATGCAAGTACCTTTCCCAGTTCAAGTTGAAAACGGTGATATAGTAAAACTTTATCCAGGAAATGCACCTGAAGTTTACGATAAAGCACCTAGTGGAAGATTATATTTAGATGGAAATGTAAGTGTTGAAGAAGACTCTCAATCAATCAAAGATAGAAAAAATTTAAGTACAAATGGATACTTAGAAGTAACAATTTTAATAACACCCAAAGGAAATATTCACAACAGTCCGATAACAACATTTAGAGGTTTGCCAATTTATGAAAAAGAAGAATTTATTTATGGTTTAGAAGATGAGATAGAAAAAACTGTTAGATCGTTTAAGCTCGGCAATAAACAACAGGAACATAATTTAATAGATGCTCTTAAAATTTCTTGTAGAAAATTCACTAAAGAAAAAACAGGTAAAAAGCCATTTACTAATATAAATTTAGTTAAGATTTAATGAGCATTACAGGATTAGCTATAATTTATATTATTATCTGGTGGATAGTTTTTTTTGCTATTTTACCCATTGATGTAGAGAGAAAAAAAACTATTAAAATAGACGGTGAGGATCCTGGATCACCTGAAAATCCAAAAATGTTGAAGAAATTCATTTATTGTACAGGTATAACAACGATTTTATTCGTTATAATTTACTTATTAATGAAATTTGAATATTTGAATTTAAGAAATATAATCATCTAGCATGTTTATTTCCAAATCATTCATCCCAATTTTAAAAAATAATCCATCCGAAGCTAAAATAAAATCTCATCAGCTAATGTTGAGAGTAGGAATGATAAAACAGTCTTCAGCTGGTATTTACTCTTGGTTACCATTAGGCTTCAAAGTAATGAAAAAAATTGAACAAATTGTTAGAGAAGAACAAAATAAAATCGGTGCTCAAGAAATTTTAATGCCAACAATTCAATCTAGCGAAATATGGAAAGAAAGTGGACGATACGAAGATTATGGTGAAGAAATGCTTAGAATTAAAGATCGTCAAGATCGTGAGATGCTTTATGGACCAACTAACGAAGAACTTGTTACAGACATTTTTAGATCATCAATTAAATCTTATAAATCATTACCACAACTTCTATATCATATTCAATGGAAGTTTAGAGATGAAATAAGACCAAGATTTGGAATTATGAGATGTAGGGAGTTTTATATGAAAGACGCTTATTCTTTTGATATTAATGATGAAGAAGCTTTATTTTCTTATAATAAATTTTTTTTATCTTATTTAAACGCATTTAAAAGATTGGATTTAACAGCTATTCCAATGGCTGCTGATACTGGACCAATAGGAGGGAATCTATCACATGAATTTATCATACTTGCTGAAACAGGGGAAAGTAAAATTTTTACAGATAAAAGAATTTTTGATTTAAATAGTGATGGTACAAAACTTGAAAAAAAATCCCTCGAGGATTTAAGAAAAAAATATGAGCAGTTTTATTCTGTTACAGATGAAAAGTTTAATAAAGATGAATTTGAAAAAAAAGTTTCAGAACAAAACAGATTAAAAACAAAAGGTATAGAAGTTGGACATATTTTTTATTTTGGAGACAAATATTCTAAACCAATGGGAGGATCAGTTGATTTACCTGGAGGTAAAAAAGATTTTGTTAAAATGGGATCTTACGGAATAGGCGTATCAAGATTAGTTGGTGCTATTATTGAGGCTAAATATGATGAAAAAAATGAAGTCATGAAATGGCCAATTTCTGTTGCTCCATATGATATTTCTATAATACCTATGATTAATAAAAATGACACTTCAGCCCTAGAAAAAGCAAATAAAATTAATTTAGAATTCAAAAAAAATAATATTGAGACAATAATTGATGATACTGATGAAAATTTTTCTTCAAAAATAAAAAAAATGAATCTTATAGGTGCACCTTTTCAAATCATTATCGGCAAACAAACTGATGGTGATTTATTGGAATTTAAAGAACTTGGAAAAGAAACAAAAAAAATTAATTTAGAAGAAATTATTAAAATCATCAAAGAACAAAAAGAAAAAAATTGATTTCCACATTAGAAAAAGAAATTACATTTAGATTTTTAAAGGCTAGAAAAAAAGATGGTTTTTTAAATATAATCTCGATATTTTCATTTATTGGAATAAGTCTTGGCGTTGCTGTTTTAATAATTGTGATGTCAGTAATGAATGGATTTCGTTCAGAATTGATTAATAAAATTGTTGGTTTTAATGCCCACATTACAGTTAAACCTTATGAAAAAAAGATAGAAATTGATAATTTAAAAAAAACAAACGTACAGTTAATTTCAAATGACCTAATCTTAAGTAACTCTGGTGAAGCTATTATGATAAAGAGTGATACTTCAAAAGGTGTAGTTTTAAGAGGATATACAAGAAAAGATTTCCCAAAATTAAAAATAATAAAAGACCAAACTTTTATTGGTGAAAAAAATAATCTAAGAAAAAACTATATATCAATTGGTAAAGAACTCAGTTTCACATTAAATTTAAAAATAGGTGACAATATAACAATTATGTCATCATCTAGTATTGAGACAATTATTGGAAGTTTACCAAAACAAAAAACTTTTACTGTTTTTTCCCTTTTTGAAAGTGGTTTAGCAGACTTTGACAACAATATTGTTTTTGTTAATTTAAATACGTTAGAAGAATTCTTTAATTTAGATGATAATGATAGAAATTTGGAAATTTACCTTAAAAATCCTCAAAATATTGAAAATCAAAAGCTAATAGTGCAAAAAATGTTTCCAAATGAATTTGTTTATAGTTGGTCAGACATGAATAGTTCATTATTTTCAGCCTTAAAAGTTGAAAGAAATGTAATGTTTATTATCCTATCTCTAATAATAGTAGTCGCAGCTTTTAATATTATTTCAGGATTGACAATTTTAGTTAAAAATAAAACACGCGATATAGCAATTTTAAAATCAATCGGTGTTCTAAATAGATCAATTATTAAAATATTCTTTTTAGTTGGAGTAATAATTGGATCATCAGCAACAATTTTTGGAATAATCCTTGGAGTAACTTTTTCAATATATGTTGAAAATTTAAGGCAATTTATAAGTACTTTGTTTAATATAAGTTTATTTCCTGAAGAAATTTATTTTTTAAGTACAATGCCATCGGAAATTAATCCATCCGCAATATTTATCATTTCATTGTGTTCAATATTAATAACTATATTTGTTTCAATATTTCCAGCATTAAAAGCTGCAAAACTTGATCCAATCAAAGCATTAAAATATGAATAATCTAATACAACTTTCAAATATAAATAAATCATTTGAATCTTTAAAAAAGATTAAAGTTTTTAAAAAGGTTTCATTTAAATTTAAAAAAGGGAAAATTTATTCTTTGATAGGTCCTTCAGGGTCAGGAAAATCTACTCTTTTGAATTTGCTTTCATTGATAGATAGACCAAACTCTGGTTCAATTACAATAGAAAATAAACTAATAAATTTTAAAGACTCTAATGAAAATGATATACTAAGAGCAAAAAAGATTGGAATTATTTATCAACAAGATAATTTACTTCCTGATTTTACAGCTTTTGAAAATATCTATTTAGCAAGTCTTGCAGCTGAAAAAAATAAAGAAGAATCTATGTTAAAAGCTCAAAAACTATTAAAAAAAGTGGGACTTTTAAATAGGTCCGATCATTATCCTTCACAATTATCTGGTGGAGAAAAACAGAGAGTTTCTATTGCTAGAGCATTAATTAATGATCCAGAAATTATCTTAGCAGATGAACCAACAGGGAGTCTTGATTTAGAAACAGCTAAACAAATTTTTGATATCATTAAAAAACAGATAAATTCAAATCGACTAATAATATTTGCAACCCACAATAGATATTTTGCAAATAAGTCAGATTTCAAATTGGAAATTGTTGATGGTAGTATAAAATCCATTAATGGCTGAGTCTGAAATTTATAAATTTAATCACTTAAAAATTCATTCACAATATTCAATATGTGAAGGTGCAATAAAGCTAGATGACTTAAAAGACTTCTCCAAAGAAAATAAGATAAAATCATTAGGTTTATGTGATACTTCAAATTTATGTGGAGCTTTAGAGTTTGCTGAAAAAATATCAAAAGTAGGAACACAACCAATTATCGGGACGCAAATAAATTTTAAGTATGGTGACTCAATAGGATTGCTGCCTTTGTATGCCCTGAATGAAGATGGCTATAAGAGAATAATTGAACTCTCATCATTGTCATACCTAACAAATGATGAACTTTCAGATCCCCATTTAGATTTAGAGGTATTATTGGAAAAATGTGAAGGTGTTTCTTTATTTTCTGGCACTATTTACGGTTTATTTGGTCAATTATATAACAAAGGTAAATTTGCAGAAATTAATCAACTCTATCTGAAGCTCAAGTCTAAATATGATGACAGATTTTATATTGAAATTCAGCGCCATGAAGATCAAAACGAGTCTGGGTTTGAAAAATTTAATTTAACAAAATCTCTTGAGTTAGAAATTCCATTAATAGCAACCCATGAGGTTTTTTATATTAACAAAGATATGTATGAAGCTCATGACGCTTTAATTTGTATTAAGAACAAAAATTACATAAATGAAAAAAATAGAATAAAATTTAGTGAGCAACATTATTTGAAAAATAGCTCTGAAATGTCTGAATTGTTCGCTGATTTACCTGAGGCTTTAGAAAATAACTATCATTTTCCATTCAGATGTAGTTTTAGGCCATTGTTTTCAAAACCTATTTTGCCAAATATTAGTTCAGAAAAAGGTGGTAATGCTGATGAAATTTTAAAGAAAGAATCTATGGAGGGATTAAAGGAAAAATTTAAAAATGTTCTAAAAATTGAAAATAGCGATCTTTCATCTAATAGTAAATTTTTAGAATACAAAGATAGAATGGATCATGAATTAGATATTATAATTGAAATGAAATATGCCAGTTATTTTTTAATTGTATCTGATTATATAAAATGGGCAAAAAAAAATGACATACCAGTTGGACCTGGAAGAGGATCTGGCGCCGGTTCATTAGTAGCCTGGTGTCTTTCAATTACAGATGTAGATCCGATTAAATTCAATTTAATATTTGAAAGATTTTTAAACCCTGACCGTATTTCAATGCCTGATTTTGATATAGATTTTTGTGAGGAAAAAAGAGATTTAGTTTTTCAATATTTAACAAAAAAATATAAAGAAAGTGTAGCTCATATTATCACATTTGGAAAATTGAAAGCAAGAATGGTAATTAGAGATGTTGGAAGAGTTTTGGGTTTAGCTTATGGTTTTGTTGATAGTATATCGAAAATGATACCATTTGATCCATCAAGACCACAAAGTTTATTGGAGTGTATAGCTGGTGAACCTAGACTTCAGAAATTAATAAATGAAGATCCTAAAGTAAAAAAACTAATTGATCTTTCACTTAAACTAGAAGGTTTAAATCGTAATGTTGCAACCCATGCGGCCGGTGTTGTTATTGCTGATCGAAAACTAACTGAAGTTGTGCCATTATATAAAGACTCTTCTGCGAATTTATTATTACCATCAACTCAATTTGATATGTATTCTTCAGAAAATGCTGGATTGATCAAATTTGACTTCTTAGGACTAAAAACATTAACAGTAATTAATAATACCCAAAAACTAATTAGAAAAAAAGATGAAGATTTTAAAATTGAAAATATTAGTTTTGAAGATAATAAAGTTTTTGACTTATTGTCATCTGGAAAAACTGTAGGCTTATTTCAAGTTGAAAGTGCTGGAATGAGAGAAGCTCTTATTCAAATGAAACCTAATCATATTGAGGATATTATTGCACTGGTTGCATTATATAGACCGGGACCAATGAGTAATATTCCAACATATAATGATTGTAAACATGGCAAACAAACGCCAGATTATTTACATCCACTTTTAGAAGATATTTTAAAACCTACATATGGTGTTATTATTTATCAAGAACAAGTAATGCAAATTGCTCAAAAACTATCAGGCTTTACAGCAGGTCAAGCTGATATTTTAAGACGTGCGATGGGTAAGAAAAAAAGATCAGAATTAGAAAAACAAAAACAAAATTTTATTAATGGAGCTGTCAACAAAGGAATAAGTAAAGATGTTGCTGCTGGAATATTTTTAAAAATTGAGCCTTTTGCAGAATATGGTTTTAATAAAAGCCATGCTGCTGCATATGCAATAATTTCTTATCAAACTGCCTACTTGAAAACATATTTTCCAAAAGAATTTATTGCTGCTTCTATGTCAATGGATATTTCTAATCAAAATAAACTTAGTGAATTTTATGAGGAACTCAAAAGGCTAAATGTAGAAGTCGCTAGACCTGATATAAATCAATGTTTTGCAGATTTTAAAACAAAAGATGATAAATTTTATTATGCTTTGGGTGGGATTAAAGCTGTAGGATACGAAGCTGTTTCTAATATTGTTTCTGAAAGAACTAAAAATGGAAACTTTAAATCTATAAGTGATTTTTTAAAACGAGTAAATCCAAAAGATATTAACAAATTACAATTAGAAGGATTGGTAAAAGCCGGAGCTTTTGATAAACTAAATCAGAACAGACAATCTTTGTTTAATTCAATACCCAATTTTATTACTAAATCTAAAAAT
Organism: Pelagibacterales bacterium SAG-MED19; assembly: GCA_014654035.1. Classification (GTDB taxonomy): domain Bacteria; phylum Pseudomonadota; class Alphaproteobacteria; order Pelagibacterales; family Pelagibacteraceae; genus Pelagibacter. The sequence goes on along the minus strand of JACWDQ010000004.1, from coordinate 28,217 downwards.
ATTTTTGAGAATAAATCTATTAATCAAATCGATTTATTTGGTGAAAATGAAAATGAAGAAAATGAAATAATATCAACAATGGATGACTGGAAATTTGAAGAAAGACTATCAAAAGAATTTGAAGCTATAGGTTTTTTTATATCTGACCATCCTCTAAATCAATATAAAGAAATTTTTAATGATTATAAGATTACTGATTATCAATCATTTAATAACAACGATGAATTTAAAGATGCAAATATTGCTGCTACATTATTAAAAGTTCAAGAAAGAAAAACTGCTAAAGGCAATGCATATGCTGTTTTAAAATTGACTGATCTTTCAGGAGTTTTTGAACTATTTATTTTTTCAGATATTCTGGAGTTAAATCGTGAGATTCTAAAAGAAGGAAGTTCTTTAATTTTAACTCTGGTTAAATCAATTTCTAATGAAGATAATAGGTTAAAAAGAATAAATGTTCAAAAAATTGCATCCTTAAAAGATTTATTAAATAAACCTATTAATGAAGTAACCTTTAATCTTAAATCTCTTAAAGAATTAAATGAGGTTTCTAATTTTTTGCCTGAGAATGAAAAAGGAGACACAATAATTAAGATTAAATTGAGTGATAAAAATAATGATCTTAAATTTCAATTAAAAAATAAGAGAAATATCGACAGAAAAACTGTAAATTTGCTCAGAAATAAAGAAATTTCAGCAATTATAAGTTAATTTTTACTTGTTTATTAAATAAATTTTTTGTAAGTATTTCACAAATTAAATTAACACGCACACAGTTGTTGGTTTTATACCTCCGGTCCTTTATTGGAAATTACTGTGGTGGCTTAACCGGGAAAAAATATGAAGATACCTAACGTTACAATACAACAATTATTAGAAGCAGGCGTTCATCTAGGTCATAAGACTTTAAGATGGAATCCAAAAATGAAAAAATATATTTTTGGGAAAAGAGACTCCATTCATATAATTGATCTTACCCAGACTCTTGAGCTAACCAAGATTGCTCTAGAAAAAGTTTATGAAACAATAGCTAATAATGGAAAAATTTTATTTGTATCAACAAAAAAACAAGCTTCCGAAGCAATTGCAGAAGTTGCAAAAGAAACAGATCAATATTTTGTAAATTATAGATGGTTAGGTGGAATGCTTACCAATTGGGGAACGATTTCAAATTCAATTAAAAAACTTAAAAAATTACAAACTGACTTAGTATCTGAAAACAGAGGTTTTACCAAAAAAGAACTTTTAAAAATGAGTGTAAAAAAAGATAAATTACAAAGATCTCTTGGAGGAATTTCTGAAATGAAAAAAGTTCCAGATTTAGTTTTTATAATAGATACTAACTATGAATCATTAGCCATTCAAGAGTCTGTAAAACTAGGAATACCAATTATTGCAATTCTAGACAGTAATTCCAACCCAGACGGTATTGATTTTCCGATACCTGGAAATGATGATGCTAGAAGATCTATAGATTTATATTGTAACTTAATTAAAGAAACTATTGTTACTGCAAAAAAAGCTGCACCATCAATTGAAACTAAAAAAGTTGTAGAAAAAAAAACAAAAACAGATAAGACAAAAACAATAGCTGAAATTGATAGAAATAAATTAGAAAATAAATTTTCAAATAAAAAAGATGAAAAGTTAAATTAAATGAGTGATATAGAAAAAGTTAAAAAACTTCGTGAAGCAACAGGAGCTGGTTTTAAAGATTGTAATCTAGCAATAAAAGAATCTAATGGAGATTTAGATAAAGCAGTTGAAATTTTGAGGGTTAAAGGAATTTCTAAAGCTTCTAAAAAAATGTCTAGAGATGCAAAAGAGGGTGTTGTTGCAATTAGCGGTGATGAAAAAAAAACATCTATTATTGAAGTAAATTGTGAAACAGACTTTGTAGCAAAAAATGATGATTTTATAAAATTTGTAAAAGAATTAAGTGAGTTGAATAATCAAAATGATTCAAATGTCGAAAATTTAAAAAAATCTAAGATGAAAAATGGAGATACAGTTGAAGAAACTCTTGTATCATTAATTGCAAAGATTGGTGAAAAAATTACAATTGGTAAAACAAAAACTATTATAAATTCTTCAAGTTTAAATTATCAATATTTACATACTGTTGTAAAAGATAATTTAGCAAAATTAGCTGTAGTAGTATCTTTGGAAACTAAAGAAAGCTCAGATAAAATAAAAACTTTTGGCAAACAATTGTCAATGCATATAGCTGCTTCAAATCCATTGGCACTAGACTCAAGTTCAATTGATAAAGCAATTATTGATAAAGAACAGGAATTAGTTACTGAAGAACTTAAAAATTCAGGAAAACCAGAAGATATTGCTAAAAAGATAAGTTTAGGTAAGATGAATAAGTTTAAAGAAGAAAATGCTTTACTAACACAAGCGTGGGTTATGGAACCAAAAAAAAAAGTTCAGGATATATTAAAAGAACTTGCTATTAATGATTTAAAAATCAAGGAGTTTAGCAGAATTAAAATAGGTGAATAAATGTTTGATGAAAAATCGCATAGCCTTAAAATGGACAAAGCCATTGAAGTATTTTCTAAAGAACTTTCATCACTTAGAACAGGAAGAGCCAACGCATCAATGTTAGATATCGTGAGAGTCGATGTTTATGGACAACAAATGCCTATCAATCAAATAGGAAGTATTACGACTCCAGAACCAAGGACAATTAATATTCAAGTTTGGGATCAAAATAATGTACCTTTAGTTGATGCAGCTATAAAAAAATCAGAATTAGGATTAAATCCACAAATCGATGGACAATTAATTAGATTACCAATACCTGAATTAAATGAAGAGAGAAGAACTGAATTAAAAAAATTAATTAAATCTATGGGTGAGAAATGCAAAATTTCAATTAGAAATATTAGAAGAGATGCAAATGAAGAATTAAAAAAATTATTAAAATCTAAAGAAATTGGAGAAGATGAAGAAAAATCTTTCGAAAAAAATGTTCAAACAATAACCGATGATCATATTAAAATTGTTGATGATAAAGTTTCATCAAAAGAAAAAGAAATAATGACTATATGAACCCATTAAATCATGTAGCCATTATCATGGATGGTAATGGAAGATGGGGCTTGAAATACAAAAAATCTCGTAACGCAGGTCACAAAGCAGGTTTAAATACAGTCGAAAAAATCATCAAAGAAACAATAAAAAACAAAATTAAATTTCTTACGTTATATGCGTTTTCTACTGAAAATTGGAAAAGACCAAAAAAAGAAATTAATTTTTTATTTGATTTATTAGAAAATTTTTTAAAAGAAAGAATAAATGAACTTCACAAACAAAATATCAAATTAAAGATTATTGGTCTAAAGAATTTTTCACCAAAATTAAATAAACTTTTAAATTTATCTGAAAAAAAAACATTAAAAAATAAAAGATTACAAATTAACTTGGCGCTTAATTATGGTTCAAAATTTGAATTAATAAATGCTTTTAAAAATTTACAAAAAAGTAAAGAAAAAATTAATGAAAAAAATTTATCAAAGTATTTATTAACAAAAAATATTCCAGATCCTGACTTGTTAATAAGAACAGGAAATACAAGAAGATTAAGTAATTTTTTACTATGGCAATTGGCATATGCAGAGATTTTTTTTGAAAATAAATTATGGCCAGAATTTAATGAAAAAGATTACAATAAGATTATTAAAAAATTTAAAAATATTAAAAGAAATTTCGGTAAAATATGATTAATAAAGAATTACAAAAAAGAATACTAAGTTCAATAATATTATTACCTCTAGCATTATATTTTATAATGACAGGTTCTTTTTATCTAATATTTTTCACGATAATTTGTTTTTTTGTTTCTATTTATGAATGGAACAAAATGGTTAAGAAGATTGAGTTTAAATTTTTAGGAACTTTATTTTTAATTTTTTCATTTTATACTTTTTATGAAATTTCTATTGCACATCTTTGGATTTTTGTTCTTTTAGTTTGTGTATCAACTGATATTGGTGGTTATGTTTTTGGAAAGTTATTTAAAGGTCCTAGATTAACTAAAATAAGTCCAAATAAAACTTATTCAGGAATGATTGGAGGGTATCTTCTATGTTTAATTTTTTTATCATTTTTTATGAACTTTATAAATCATACAGTAGATATAAAGTGGTTTATAGTTACCATTATAATTTCAACTGTCAGTCAAATTGGAGATATAATTATTTCTTATTTTAAGAGACTTTCAAAAGTTAAAGATACCGGAAAAATTATACCTGGTCATGGAGGGTTGTTAGATAGAATAGATGGTATGATTTTTGCTTTTCCAATTTTCTATTTAATTAATTTGACAGGTCAATTATCATAATGAAAAAAAAAATTGCTATTTTAGGTTCAACAGGTTCAATAGGAAAAACATTAGTCAATATAATTAATAAAGATAAAAAAAATTTTGAGGTAGTTTTATTAACTGCTGAAAAAAAAAGTAATGAACTATTTAAACAAGCAAAGTTATTAAATGTAAAAAATTTAATAATTACTGATAAGAAAAGTTATAATAATTTGAAAATCAAAACTAAAAATACTAATATTAAAATATTCAATAATTTTACAGCTTTAAACAAAATTATTAAAAAAAAAGTAGATTATACAATGAGTTCAATTTCAGGTTTAGATGGATTAAAACCAACAATTGAAATGATTGGAAAAACAAAAACAATAGCTATTGCCAATAAAGAATCAATAATATGTGCATGGTATATAATTCAAAAAAAGTTAAAAAAATATAAAACAAATTTTATACCAGTGGACTCAGAACACTTTTCTATTTGGTCTTTAATAAAAGATCAAAATAATGATGAGATAGATAAAATTTATATTACAGCTTCTGGCGGTCCTTTTTTGAATTTATCAGCTAGTAAAATTAAAACAGTTACACCTACAGATGCACTTAAACATCCAAATTGGTCTATGGGAAAAAAAATTACAATTGATTCAGCTACATTGATGAATAAAGTATTCGAAGTAATTGAAGCAAAAAAAATATTCGACATAAATTATAAGAAAATTTCAATTCTTACTCATCCAAAATCATACGTTCATGCAATCATTAGATTTAAAAATGGATTAAGTAAAATCCTTGTGCACGAACCAAATATGAAAATACCTATTTATAATTCTTTGTATTCTAAAAGCCTTAAAAATCTTAAAACGGAGTCATTAAATTTAAAAATTTTGAATGATTTAAGATTAAAAGAAGTTGATAAAAAAAAATTTCCTCTTGTAAAAATATTATCAAATTTACCTGAAAAAAATTCTTTATTTGAAACCATACTAATTACTATAAATGATTATTTTGTTTACAAGTTTTTAAGAAAAGAGATTAGTTTTGTAAAACTTATAAGAGCAATCAATAATTTTTCTAAATTTAAGGAATTTCAAAAATTTAAGAAAATAAAGCCTAAAAACATTGCAGATATTTATCGTTTAAGAGATTATGTAAGTTTAAAAATTGGCTCATTCAGTATATAAGACATCTTTTATGATTAAAAAAATTATTCAGTATATTGTAATTGTTTGTTTTTCATTTTCTTATAGTTATGCTGAAGTTATTAAAGATATAAAGATTTCAGGGAATAAAAGAATTTCAAATGAAACTATTTTAGTTTTAGGAGAAACTTCAATTTCAAAAAATTATGAATCAACAGATTTAAATAATACTTTAAAAAAACTTTATGAAACAAACTTTTTTAAAGATATTAATATCTCTTTTGAAAATGGAGTATTAGCCATTAGTGTAATAGAAAATCCTATAATTGAGGATATTGAAATTACAGGCATAAAAAGTAAAAGTTTTATCGAAGATATTTCTAATGAAATTACATTAAAAGATAGAATGTCATTTACAGAAAATCAATTAAATAAGGATATTGACAAGATTAAAAATATTTTAAAAGTTAATGGTTTCTATTTTGCTAAAGTAAATTCTTCAATTAATAAAAATGATGATCTTAATTCAGTAAGATTAAAAATTAATATTGAACAGGGTAGTAAAGCTAAAATAAAAGAAATTGTTTTTTTAGGTAATAAAAAAATTAAAGACAAAAAATTATTAGAAGTTATTGCATCAGAGGAACATAAGTTTTGGAAATTTGTTTCAAATAAAGTTTATTTGAATAAATCATTAATTGATCTAGATAAAAGATTACTTGAAAATTATTATAGAAACCAAGGATATTACAAAGCTCAAGTTAAAAATTCATTTGCTGAATTAAATGACGATGAAAGTTCATTTAAACTTGTTTTTAATATCGATGCTGGTTCAAAATATTTCTTTAATAAACTTACCTTAGATTTACCAGATGACTATAATATTAATGATTTTGATAAAGTAGAAAAAATTTTTTCAAAAATAAGTAAAAAAGAATTTTCATTAGATAAAGTAAATTTAATCTTAGACGAAATTGATAATATAGCATCTTTAAGATTATATGATTTTATAACAGCTGAAGTTGAAGAAAAAGTTGTAGAAAAAAATAAGATTAATTTTAATTTTAAAATTGTAGACTCAGAGAAGTTTTACGTTGAGAGAATTAATATTTTGGGTAATTTTCAAACTATTGAAGAAGTTATAAGAAACAAACTTATCGTTGATGAAGGTGATCCATTAAATGAGTTACTTTTCAATAAATCTATTGATCGAGTAAAATCTTTAGGTATCTTCAAATCTGTAAAAACAGAAATCAAAAATGGTTCTGATAAAAATCTTAAAGTAATTGATTTAAATGTTGTGGAAAAACCAACTGGTGAAATCTCCCTTGGAGCAGGAGTAGGTTCATCTGGTTCAACAATTGGTGGTGGAATAAAAGAAAAAAATTTTTTAGGTAAAGGGATTAATTTAAGTACAAATTTAGAAGTTTCTGAGGAGAGTGTTAAAGGAAGATTTGTTTATGCAAAACCTAACTTTAACTATACTGACAACACTTTATTTACCTCTGTTGAATCAACCACAACTGATAATTTATCAGATTTTGGATATAAAGTTTCTAATGTAGGTTTTTCATTTGGTACAACTTTTGAACAATTTGAAAATTTATATTTTAGCCCTGAAGTTAACTTAAGTATTGAGGATTTAAAAACAAACACAAACGCTTCATCGAATTTAAAAAAACAAGAAGGTACTTATGAAGATTTTTATTTCAATTATGGACTAAATTATGATTTAAGAAATTCTTCTTTTAGACCTTCTAAAGGTAACAAAACGACTTTTTTTCAAGAAGTTCCGATTGTTTCTGGTAACAATGAGATATCAAATACATTTATTTTTACACAATATAAAAAGTTAAGCAAAACAAATGATATGATTGGTAAGGCTAGTTTATATTTAAAAGCAATTAACACTCTAGGTGATTCAGATGTAAGAATTTCAAAAAGAGCATATGTTCCATATCAACGATTAAGAGGATTTGAAAAAGGTAAGGTCGGACCAGTCGATAGTAATGATGATTATATAGGTGGTAATTATATAACTACATTAAATTTATCTACCAATATTCCTACAATCTTAAGTACAGTTGAAAATATTGATTTTTCCTATTTTATAGACTTTGGCAATGTGTGGGGCGTTGATTACGACAAATCAATTAATGACTCGTCTGCATTACGAAGTTCTACAGGTGTAGCTCTTGATATTTTGACAGCAGTTGGGCCGTTAAGTTTCTCACTTACTCAACCCCTTGAAAAAAAATCAACTGATAAAACTGAAAAATTTAGATTTAATTTAGGAACAACTTTTTAATGTATAAAAATTTTTTTATTACATTTGTTTTGGTATTTTTTGTTATTGTTAATGTATCTGCTGAGGATAAAATTGCATTCATCGATTTAAATTATGTTTATGCAAACTCAAAAATTGGTAAAAAAATAATAAAAGAAACTCAGGCAAAACAAAAAATCATTAGTAAAGAATTTAAGGATTTTCAAAAAAAATTAGATAAAGAAAAAGAAAATTTATTAGCTCAAAAAAATGTTTTATCAGAAGAAGAGTTTAAGAATAAATTGAAAGAACTTGAGACAAATCTTCAAAATTATAATCAAATAATTGCAAAAAAAAATCAAAATCTTATAGAATTTCAAAAAAAAAACAAAAATGAATTTGCAAATACTCTAAAAAGTACTCTAGAGACTTATTCAAAAGAAAATTCTATATCTATGATTTTGAGAAAAGAAAACTTACTAATTGGAAAAAGTAATTTAGATATAACAAAAGATATTCTTGATTTATTTAATAAAAGCTAATTATGAATTTAACAAAATCACAAATAATTGATTTATTACCTCACAGAGAACCAATGTTATTAATTGACGAATTAAAAGATATTAAGAAACTTCATTCAGCAACAGCAATAATGAATGTTAAAAAAGATGGGTTTTATGTTCAAGGCCATTTTCCTGACGAACCAGTTTTGCCTGGAGTTTTAATTGTTGAGGCATTTGGTCAAGCTGCTGCTGCACTTACAGCTCACGGTATAGACAAAGAAACATATGAAAACAAATTAGTTTTTTTAATGAGTGTTGAAAAAGCAAGGTTTAGAAACCCAGTAATACCTGATTGTGTACTAGAACTAAAAATTGAAGCTATAAGATCACATGGAAGAGTATGGAAATATAAAGGTGAAGCTTTTGTAGAGGGTAAAAAAATGGCTGATGCTCAATGGTCAGCTACCATAGTAGATAGAAAATAATTAGTAACAATAGTTGATACAAAAAATATCTAAAATTTTGATAGATATTCTTTAATGCCGAATCCTTTTTTTAAAAATGCTGGTCCATTCAATATAGAAAAATTACTAAAGAAAACTAATATCGAAAATAAAGAAAATTTTAAAAAAGATAAAATTAATAACGTTACCGATTTAGTATCAGCTACTAAAAAAGATCTCACTTTTTTTCATTCTAAAAATTATTCATCTTTAGCTTCTAAAACAGAAGCGTCTTATTGTGTAACATTAGAAAATCTTTCACATTTCTTACCAAAAACATGTAATAAAATTATTGTTAAAAATGTTCTTTTGACAATGGCAAAAATTACGAAAGAATTTTATCCCAAATCAATTGTTGATGAATTTGACGAAACTGCAAAAGATATTTCTAAAACATCTTTTAAGAAAAAAGTTAAGTGTGGAAATAATGTTTTAATAGGTAAAAATGTTAAAATAGGAAAAAATTGTTTAATTGGTCATAATACAATCATTGAAAAGAATGTTATTATAGGTTCAAATTGTTCAATTGGTTCAAATGTTATTATTAGAAATACAATTATTAGAGACAATGTGAGTATTTTAGATGGATGTGTTATAGGTAAAAAGGGTTTTGGTTTTTTTCCTAATAAAGATAAAAATATAAGATATCCTCATATTGGCATTGTAGTAATAAATGATAATTGTGAAATAGGTTGTGGTTCTACTATTGATAGAGGTTCATTATCAAATACAATAATTGGTAAAAATACATACTTGGACAATCAAGTTCATATTGCCCACAATAATAAAATTGGTGATAATTGTATTATTGCTGGTCAAGTTGGTTTTGCTGGAAGTTCCACTTTAGGTAACAATGTTATGATTGGTGGACAGGCTGGTGTTTCAGGTCATTTAAAAGTTGGAAACAATGTTCAAATTGGAGGTGGTAGTGGTGTTATAAAAGATATACCTGACAACACTAAAGTTATGGGATACCCAGCAAAAAATTTAAGAGAATTTATAAAAGACAATAGATGATAGACAGAACTGCAATCATAGACCCAAAAGCAAAATTAGAAAAAAATGTTAAAGTAGGTCCATATTGTGTAATAGGCCCTAATGTCGAGATTGGAGAAAATACTGATATCCAATCACATGTAAATATTTCTGGAAATGTTAAGATTGGTAAAGGGAATAAGATATATCCCTTTGTCTCTATTAACGAACCACAAGATTTAAAATATGCAGGAGAGCCAACTAATCTGATAATTGGAGATAATAATAAGATCAGAGAATATGTTACAATAAATCCAGGAACAGTTGGTGGAGGTGGTAAAACAGTTATAGGAAATAATTGTTTGTTTATGATTTCATCCCATATTGCTCATGATTGTCAGGTTGGAAATAATGTAATTATTGCAAATAATGTACCTTTAGGTGGCCACGCAATTATTGAAGATAATGTTGTGATAGGGGGAAACTCTGCAGTTCAACAATTCACAAGGATTGGAAAAATGGCAATGATCGGTGGGATGACAGGTGTACTGCATGACGTAATTCCTTATGGATTATCAACAGGAAATAGAAATTCATTACAAGGATTAAACCTAATAGGCTTAAGAAGAGCAAAGTTTGAAAATAAGGACATATTAGGTTTAAGTGAAGCTTATAAGGAGATTTTTGCCACAAAAAATATCAACGAAAATATAAGTAAATTGAATGGTTCTTTTCAAGAAAATTCATTAGTTAAGAATGTAATTGACTTTATAACAAAAGATAAAAAAAGATCTATTTGCACACCATTTTCGTAAAATGATAGGATTAATTTTTGGTGACACTGATTTTCCAAAGGAAATTCTTAAAACGGTTAAAAAAAGAAAAATTAAATATTTGATAATTGATTTGTCAAAGTCAAAGAAATTTAAATCAGATAGAAAGTCTTATCCAGTTTCTATGGGTCAATTCGGTAAAATTATTAATATTCTAAAAGAAAACAAATGTAAAAAAATATTATTTGCTGGAAAAGTTAACAAACCAAACTTTTCTAAATTAAAACTAGATTTTAAAGGTATTTATTATATTCCCAGAATAATTAAAGCATCTAAACTTGGTGATGCAGCAATTCTTAAAGAAATCATTAAGATATTAGCTCAAAACAATATCAAAACTGAAAATTCACTTAAATTTAATCCTGAACTTTCATTAAAAAAAGGCAATTATTCAAAATTTAAACCAAACAAACTAGATCAATTAGATATTAAAAAAGCAATAAATACTCTAAATAATTTAAGACAATATAATTTTAGCCAAGGAGTTGTAGTTAGAAATAATAAAGTAGTTTCTATAGAAGGAAAAGGTGGAACAAAAAAAATGCTTGAAAAAAGCAGAAGTAAAAAATTTAGAAATCTTGGAGTTTTAGTTAAATTTCCAAAAAAAAAACAAGACCTAAGAGTAGATCTTCCAACAATTGGATTGAAAACTATAAAACAAAGTAAGACTGCTGGATTGAAAGGCATTGTAATTAAAAACAAACAACATGTTTTTTTGGATAAAAATAAATGCATTAAATTTGCCAATAAAAATAAAATGTTTATCTCAGTAAAATGAAAAAAATTTTTATATTAACCGGCGAACCTTCTGGAGATAAACTTGCTTCTAAAGTTATATCTAAACTTCAAAAGAACAATCCTAATATTGAGTATTCATGCGTCGGTGGAACACATTTAAATTCATTAGGAATAAAATCTATTTTTAACCTTAAAGAAATTACTTACATTGGATTCACTAGTGTTTTATTAAATATTTTTAAAATAAAGAATAAAATAAATAAAACTGTAGAGGAGATAATAAAATTTAATCCAGATATTTTATTTAGTGTAGATAGTCCTGATTTTACATTAAGAGTTGCTGAAAAAGTAAAAAAATTAAATAATGAGATCAAAACAGTTCATTATGTGGCTCCACAAGTATGGGTTTGGCGAGAGGGTAGAATAAAAAAGTTTAAAAAATTCTTAGATCATATTTTATTATTATTTGATTTTGAAAAAAAATATTTTGATAAAGAAAATATTCCAAATACTTTTGTGGGACATCCATTATTGGAGTATGAAACTAAAGATAAGATAGATCTATCTACCATTATATCAAATGATAAAAAAATTATTTCTCTTTTTTCTGGTAGTAGATCATCTGAAGTAAATATACTTTTACCTATATTAATAGATTTTATAAATATGATAAATACAAAATTTGATAATTTAACTTTTGTATTTCATGCAACTGATGAAAATAAGAATTTAATTGTTGAAAAAATTAATAATATAAAATTTAAAAATGTCGAAGTTATTTCTGATGAAAATATAAAAAAACAAATACTAAATAAATCTACTTTTGCAATTTCTAAATCTGGCACAGTTTCTCTTGAAATCTGTAATGCTAAAGTTCCTTCTATAATTATCTATAAAATGAATTTTTTAAATTTTTTAATTGTTAAAATGTTGGTCAAAATAAAATTTGCTAACATCATTAATATAATTAATAACAAAGAAATAATTCCAGAATTAATACAAGAAGAATGCAATGCTAAAGAAATTTACAATTCAGTTGTCTATTTTTTAAAAAATCCAGAATTAATGAAAAAACAAATTAATGATTGTGAGGAAACTTTAACTAAAATCAGATCAAAAACCTCATCTTCTGATGAAGCTTCCTCAGTATTAACTAAGTTTCTTATTGGTTAATCTTTTTGCTACTTCTTCTTTTCCAAGTGAAATAATTATATCATATATTCCAGGTCCAAATTTTGAGCCTGTTAAAGCTATTCTCAAAGGTTGTCCAACTCCTTTAAAATTAGTGTCATTTGACTTAATTAATTCGTTTACTATAGGTTCTAATGTTTCTTTACTTAGTTTATCAACACTACCAAATTGATTATTGAAATCAGAAATGACTTTTTTAGCTTTATTATCTATTAATTTAATGTCATTTTGATCAAAGTTAACCTCATCCACCATTATATATTGACCATTATTAAATATATCTTCCAAGGTTTTAGCTTTATTTTTTAGGAAAGTAAGGGATTTTTTAATCCTATCTTTTTTATGTGATTTAATTTCACTTTTATACAATTTACAATACCCGGTTAGTTGATTGAATAAATCGTTTTCATCAATATTCTTAATATAGTGTTCATTCATTGATAAAATTCTACTCATATCTAACTTAGATGGAGATTTTCCAATTCCTTCGAGATTAAAATGCTTAATACTTTCATCAAGAGTGAAAATTTCTTTATCTTTATAAGACCATCCTAATCTAAGAAGATAATTCCTTAGAGCATCTGGCATAATACCAATTTTAGAGTAATCATCTAACGTAGATGCCTTATCTCTCTTTGATAATTTCTTTCCTTCAATTGTATGTATTAAAGGTATATGCGCAAAAGATGGTAATTCCCATTTCATAGCTTGATAAATTTGTATTTGTTTGAAGGTATTTATCTTATGGTCATCACCTCTAATTATGTGCGTCATATTCATTTGATGGTCATCCACAGATGCGGATAAGTTGTATGTTGGAGTTCCATCATTTCTTAAAATAATAAAATCTTCTATAGTATTATTATCTATTTCAACATCACCTTGGACCAAATCTTTTAACACTGATGTTCCATCTATTTTACTTTTAAACCTTATAACTGGTTTAATATCTTTTGGGGCATCAGTTTCTTTCTTATCTCTCCATTTTCTATCATAGATATAAGGAATTTTTTTCTGTCTTGCTCTTTTTTTTTGTTCCTCTACTTCTTCACTTGAGCAATAACATTTGTATGCATGACCATTTTTAAGTAATTCACTTGCAACTTTTATGTGATCTTCAATTTTTTTTGATTGTATATACTCTTCTCCATCATAGTTAATACCAATCCATTTAAGGGATTTAACTATTTGATCTTTATATTTGTCTTTTGATCTTTCTTTATCAGTATCTTCAACTCTTAGATAAAAATCACCTTTTTGATTTTTAGAATATAACCAATTAAACAAAGCTGTTCTTACACCTCCAATATGCAAAGGTCCAGTAGGGGATGGAGCAAATCTTGTTGCTACTTTTTTCATTGAAAATGTTTAGACTATTTTACTAGAAGTTTCTATATAAAGATACCAATACGCCCTGCACTTTAACTCTATCTGGGCCAAATATTTTAGTTTCGTAGTTTTTATTTGCACTTTCAAGTGCTACCACTTTACCTTTTTTTCTAATTCTTTTGAGCATAGCCTCATGCTCATCAATTAGAGCAACAACTATTTTTCCATTGTCAGCAGTGTCTGTTCGTTTAATTATAACAGTATCACCTTCGTTAATCCCAGCTTCAATCATCGAGTCACCTTGGACTTTAAGACCAAAATAATCACCATTTTTTTCTAAGTTACTAGGCAATGGAATTCTTGAAACCTCATTTTGAATAGCTTCCACAGGAGTTCCAGCGGCTATTTTTCCTAAAACAGGCACTTCTATGTCATCAGACATAGGTTTATCTTCGTCTAAACCACCCTTAATAACACTCGGTGAAAAACTGTTGTAAATATCGTTTGCTGAAGCTGTTTCTGGCAATTTAATCACTTCTAATGCTCTTGCTTTATGAGCAAGTCTTTTAATAAATCCTCTTTCTTCTAATGCACTGATTAATCTATGAATTCCTGACTTAGACTTTAAATTTAGCGACTCTTTCATTTCTTCATAAGAAGGAGATACGCCAGAGCTTCTCAACTTCTTGTTGATAAATAAAAGCAGGTTTTTTTGTTTTTTTGTTAGCATAAGAACAAATATCGTACAAAATCTGTTCTACAAAAGTTCTCCACAATTCACAATAGTAAAAAAAGCCAATAAAATAGGGGATTATTTGGCTAAAGAACTGAAAAAATAGAATTATTATCTAAATTTTTCAAAAGTGATTCACCAATTAAAAAAGTTTTAATAGAGGTTTTGTTTGAGAGTTCTAACAGTTCATCTTTTGTTTTTATTCCACTTTCAGAAATTAATGGACCAGGATGATCAATTAAAACATCATGAATATCAAAAGTTGTATTTATGTCAGTTTTTAAAGTTTTTAAATTTCTATTATTTATTCCAATTAAAGCATCTTTAAATCTTAAGGCACTCTTTGCTTCTTCAGCAGTATGAACTTCAACAATTACCGACATGTTTAAGTTAAGTGCTTCGTTATATAAATCATCAGCAACTTCATTACTAACACCAGCTAATATAATTAATATTGCATCAGCTCCGTAACTTTTTGCTAAGGGTACTTGAAATTTATCTACAAAAAAGTCCTTACATAAAATTGGTAAATTAACTTTTTGTTTAATCTTGCTTATATGTATCAGGTTTCCTAAAAAAAAATCTTCTTCAGTCAAAACTGATAAACAAGTTGCTTTATTATTATTATATATGTTTGCTATATTAACAGGATCATAATCTTTTATAATTACACCAGCCGAGGGACTTGCTTTTTTAATTTCAGCAATAACTGAATATTTATCTTCTTTTATATTATTTTCGATTTTTTCTTTAAAATTTATAAATGTTTTATTTGTATTAATTAATTCATCTAATGACTCAAGCGAAATAGTTTTTTTTATATTTACTATTTTTTCAATTTTCTTATTAATTATTTTTTCAAGAACATTTTCAGCCATTTTGAATTTTTTCTAAATGTTTAACAACTTTATTTGATAAAATATGTTCTCTTGCATTATTATATGCATCGGTAAAATTTTGATGAGTTTCATTTACTATTAACCCTGCAGCAGCGTTTAAGCAGACAGCTTTTGAAAAATCATTATCCTCACCTTTAAATATATTAATCATTTTATCTGCATTAAATTTAGCATCATCACCAACAAGATTATTAAATCTTTCTGCATTAATATTTAATTCTTTTGGATCAATAATAATTTTAGAGATCTTATTATCTTTTAATTGCATTACATTTGTTTTAGCATAAGGTGAAATCTCATCTAAACCATCTTCACTATTTACAATCCATGCGAACTTAATATCCAAATTATTCAATGCATTCACAAATATTTTTAATAGTTTTTGATCAAAGACACCAACTACTTGTCTTTTTACTAGAGCAGGGCTACTTAACGGTCCAATCATGTTAAATATAGTTCTTTTTCCAATTTTTTTCCTAGTTGGTCCAACAAACTTCATAGCACTATGATAATTAGGTGCAAACATAAAACCAAAATTATTCTTATTAATTTGAGTTTCTATGTCATTTGGTTCTAAATCAATTTTTATATTTAAAGCCTCTAATACATCACCAGATCCACATTTAGATGAAACTGCTTTATTACCATGTTTAGCCACTTTAACACCCATACTTGCAAGCAACAATGCAGAGGCTGTTGATATATTAAGTGTGTTCATACCGTCTCCACCAGTACCACATGTGTCAACACAATTTTCAACATTTACTCTTTTGGACTTATTTCTAAGTACAAAAACTCCACCAGCTATTTCATCGGAAGTTTCACCTTTCGCTGATAAACTTGTCAAAAAATCAAATATTTCTTGATCTTCAGCTTTGCCTTCCATTAATAATTCAAAAGCTGCTTTACTTTCTTCAAATGTAAGGTTTTGTTTTTCTTTAATTTTATCAATGTATTGTTTCATTAATTCTTATATTTAATAAAATTTTTTAAAATTTTTAATCCTAACTTAGTTTTAATACTTTCAGGATGGAATTGCACACCATGTACATTGTATTTTTTATGTTTAATACCCATAATAATTCCATCTTTAGTTTCTGCAGTAATTTCGATGTCTCTTGACAAAGTTTTTTTATCAATAATCAAACTATGGTATCTGGTTGCCTCAAAATTTTTAGGCAAACCTTTTAAAATCCCAGTCCTTTTTGATATAATTTTACTTGTTTTACCATGCATTAATTTCTTAGCTTGTATTATTTTAGAACCAAAAATCTGCCCAATTATTTGATGACCTAAACAAACACCTAAAATAGGCATTGTTTTATAAAGAGATTTTACTATTTTTAAACAATTTCCAGACTGGTTTGGGTTGCCTGGACCTGGTGAAATTACAATTTTATTATATTTTTTTTTTACAATTTCTTTTGAGGAAATTTTATCATTTCTAATAACATCCACGTTTACTTTTAAAGATGATAAATAATGAAACAAGTTGAATGTAAAACTATCATAGTTATCTATTAGTATTATTTTCATTATCTTAATGCATTTATTAAAGCTTTAGCTTTATTTACCGTTTCTTCATATTCTTTTTTCGGTATACTGTCAGCAACAATTCCTGCCCCAGCTTGAACATAAAATTTATTATTTTTTGCTATGGCAGTTCTTAGGGCTATACAAGTATCAAATTCTCCATTAGCAGAAAAATATCCAATTCCACCTGCATATACTTTTCTTTTTGAATTTTCTAATTCATCTATAATTTCCATTGCTCTTATTTTTGGAGCACCAGAAACTGTACCAGCAGGGAATCCAGCTAGTAAAGATTTAAATTTTGAGTACATTTTGTTATATACGCCAACTACATTTGAAACTATATGCATCACGTGGGAATATCTTTCAATTACAAAACTTTCAGTAACTTTAACTGTATTTATTTTTGATACTTTTCCAGCATCGTTTCTCCCTAGATCAAGCAACATTAAATGTTCAGATAGTTCTTTTTTATCTTTAAGTAAATCCTTTTCATAAAATTTATCTTGCTTAGTATTTTTACCTCGAGGTCTTGTCCCAGCTATTGGTCTGACTGTAATTTTATTATTTCTTAGTCGGACTAAAATTTCAGGACTTGCACCTATTATCTGAAAATCATTAAAATTAAAAAAATACATGAAAGGTGAGGGATTTGTTACTCTTAGTTTTTTATATATTTCTATAGGTTCTTTGGATAATTTTGCCTCAAATCTTTGACTTAAAACTACTTGAAAAATATCTCCAAGAGCAATGTATTTTTTTGCTTTGTTAACCATACTTATGAACTTATTTCTTGAGGTGTTTGATTTGATTGTAATCTTATTTAGGTTATTGATCGAGGGCGTAGAAGTTTTTTTATTTAAAGATTGATTTAATAGATTTGTTAAGTCAGATTTAATTTCTAAATATTTTTTAGAATAATTTTTTATGTTTTCATCACCAAATACATTAACTATATAGAAAATCTTTTTTTTTAAATTATCATGTATTACCAGTGTTCTTGGTCTTAAAAGTCTTACATCAGGTACTTTCATATCATCTTTACAGGTATTTGGAATATTTTCTATGTATCTGATTGAGTCATATGAAAAATAACCAGAAATTAAAGAAGATATTGGAGGTAAACTTGGGGGAATTTTAAATCTAAATTCTTCAATTATATTTTCAATTAGTTTTTGAGGTTTTTGTTTTAACTTCAGTTTCTTTTTATTCTTAATTAAGTATGAATTATTATTATTAAATTCCCATATTTTGTCAGGATTTTTACCAAATATAGTATATCGACCTTTGATTTTTCCTTTCTCAACAGACTCAAAAACAAAACTATTTTTTTCAATTAAAAAGTTATTAATCAAATTCAATATGTCTTCGTCATTTTTTATTTTTTTTGACGTATAAATAATTTGATTTTTTTTGCTTCTATGTCGAAACTTGAATTCCTTGAAGCTTCGATTAATTATCATTGGAAGAAATTTTTAACTCGTTCTATTGTCTTTTGGTTTAAAATTACATTGTATTTATCATTTAGAAATAAATCATAAGATTTTAACATAGTATTTTTTAAATTAGAATTTTGTTTATTTGCATATTCTTTAAATTTTTCATTATTTTTAGATTCATTCTGAAATTTTTTTACTTTTGCAATATAAATGTTATTTTGATCATCATTTATTAATGTAAAAGAATTAATCGGTAACGAATATAATAATTCAACAGCATTAATATCGAATTTTTTATTATCTTTTACTGAATTTAATTTTGCACTTTCAATTTTGTCTTTACCCATTTTCAAAAATTCATTATTATTAAACTCTTTTTTATTAATTTTATTCAACAAGTTTTTATTATAATCGAATTGATTTTTTTTATTTACTAATTCGACAATTTCTTTTTTTGTTTCGCTATCTTTTAAATCTGGTTCTTTTTGTTTAATATCACCAATTTTATAAAGAACATAATTGTCACCACTCTCAAAAATATCAAAATTATTTTTTCTTAATTCAAATATCTTTTTTTCAATTTCATTTTTTTTTGCTGAAAATTTAAAATCTTTTATATTAACTGATTTAATTTTTAAGTCAGATACAATGGTCTCAAAATTTACCTCATTTGATATATCTATTTCTATTTGATCTATTTTATCAAAAAAAGTTTGATTAAATTCATCAATACCAATTAAATTTTTTGGATTAATCACAGCATAATCAAAATCCACATATTCGACTTTTAATTGATCTTTATTTTCGATTAAAAAGTCTTTTAAATTTTGTTCTGTAATTTTTTCTTTTTGTTTATAAAAATTTTTTAAATTTATATAATCAATTTCAAGCTTTTTATTTTCTTCTTCATAAAGTTTATTTACTAGGAAACTAGGTGAAATTGACCCAGCACCAATGTAATCAAATAAATTTTTTTGTAATTCTCGTCCTTTTAATCTTAGTTCAAACTGTGGTGCAGATTGATTATTTTCAAGTAAAAATTTTTCATATTTTATTCTTTGAAAATTTCCATTTTCATCAAGAAAATTTTTATTGGTTTTTATCTTTTTTAATAAAGTATTTTCTGAAATTGATATATTATAATCTTTGACCTCAAGTTCTAATAAAGTTGTTGATACTAAACCTGAAAGCAGTTCCTCAATAATATTTTTATCTAAATTTTCTTTAATTGTTGCTTGTGGAATTCCAGATTTATTAAGATAATCAATAAATTCCTGAGTTGAAATATTTTCTTTATTAATTTTAGCGATGGTATTTGTATTACCACTACTGAACATACTTCCCATCCCCCAAAAAACAAATGGGATAATCATTATAAAAACTAATAATCCTGCGAATTTAGTTTTGGCAAAATTTCTAAAACTACTTATCATTACTCTATAAATTTATTGAACTATAAAAAGCAAACCTATAGATTAAATTATAGCAAATAACAAATAAATATATGTATTTTATCGCAAATTGGAAAATGTTTGGTGGTTTAAATTCATTAAATTCACTACATAAAGTAAATAAATTTTTGAAATTCTTAAAAAAAAAATCTGCAAAAATAATTTATTGTCCACCGAGCACATTAATTCGTCCAATGTCTAAAAAATTGAAAAAATCAAAAATAGAAGTTGGTGCCCAAAATTGCCATGAACATGAGTCTTATGGTGCTTTTACTGGATCGATTAACTCTATCATGCTTAAAAATGTTGGAGCAAAATATGTAATAATTGGTCATTCAGAAAATAGACAGGCTGGCGAAACCGACAAATTAATTAATCTTAAAGTTAAAAGCGCTTTAAAATCGGGACTCAAAGTTATTTTTTGCATTGGTGAAACTCTTAAACAAAAAAGAAAAAAAAGAACTAAACAAGTTTTAAATAAGCAAATTAAATTAGGGTTAAATAAAATCAATAATCATAAAAAGATTTTAATAGCTTACGAACCAGTTTGGTCAATTGGCACAGGTTTAATACCAAAACGGAATGAATTGCTTCAAACGATAACTTCTATTAAAAGTATTAAAAGAAATTTTAAAGTTTTATACGGTGGATCTGTAAATCCAAAAAATATTAATGAATTAAAGTCTATTAATAATATTGATGGTTTTTTGATAGGTGGTGCTTCCCAAGATCCAAATAAATTTATTGATATAATTAAAAAAACATATAATTAACCACCATGGAAAATATATTATTAGTACTAAACATCATCCTAGCAATTATTTTAGTTTTACTGGTTTTGATGCAAAAATCAGAGGGTGGAGCTTTGGGTATTGGTGTATCTCAAGAAAATTTTATGTTTTCAAGAACTGCTGGTAATTTTATGACTAAAGCTACTGCAATTATAGCAACTTTATTTATAGTATGTAGTTTAGGTTTAACAATTATTTCAAGAGCAGATTTAGCTCCAACTTCCTCAGTTTTAGATACAGTTGAACAAGAAACAGAGGACACACCAGAAATACCAGAAAATAATAATTAATACTTTTCAATTTCAATTTTTTTCGCTATAAGATACTTCCATGGCGCGATATATTTTTGTCACGGGCGGCGTGGTTTCATCTTTAGGTAAAGGACTCTCTTCAGCTTCGTTAGCATATTTACTCCAATCAAGAGGATACAAAGTAAGACTCAGAAAATTAGATCCTTATTTAAATGTTGATCCAGGAACAATGAGTCCATTTCAACACGGAGAAGTTTTTGTTACAGATGATGGTGCAGAAACTGATTTAGATTTAGGACATTATGAAAGATTCTCAGGAGTATCAGCAAAAAAATCAGACAATATTACTACAGGAAAGATTTACAGTGATGTTCTTAAAAAGGAGCGTAAAGGAAAATATTTAGGAAAAACTGTTCAAGTAATACCTCATATAACAGATCGAATAAAAGAATTTATAAAAAATGACTCATCTAAAGAAGATTTTGTTATTTGTGAAATTGGTGGAATAGTTGGTGATATTGAGAGTCTTCCTTTTGTTGAAGCTATAAGACAATTTGCAAATGATATTGGAAAACAAAATGCTTTATTTATTCATTTAACTCTTGTTCCTTATTTAAAATCTTCAGATGAAATTAAAACTAAACCAACACAACACTCAGTCAAAGAATTAAGAAGCATTGGGATTCAACCAGATATAATTATTTGTAGATCGGAAAGACCAATACCCTTAGGGCACCGAAAAAAAATATCGTTATTTTGTAATGTAGATATCAAAAATGTGATCGAGACAGTAGATGTAAGAACTATTTATGAAGCTCCAATAAGTTTTTCAAAAGAAAAATTAGATATTCAAGTTTTAAATTACTTTAAATTAAAATCAAAAAAACCAGTAAATCTTAACCCATGGAAAAAAATCACCAAGACAATTCTACAAAAGAAAAAACAAGTAAATATTGCAATAATTGGTAAGTATGTAGAATTGAAAGATGCATATAAATCTCTGGATGAAGCTCTTACACACGGAGGTATTGAAAATAATGTAAAAGTAAATTTAGTAAGAATAGACTCTGAAAAACTTAAAGTATCTGAAATCAAATCTAAACTCAAAGATATTTCAGGAGTATTAATTCCAGGTGGATTTGGCAAAAGAGGAACAGATGGAAAAATTGAAGCTATTAAATTTGTTCGAAATAATAAAATTCCTTTTCTTGGAATTTGTTATGGAATGCAGATGGCTATTATAGAGTTTGCAAGAAATAAACTCAATTTAAAAAAAGCCACTTCAAGTGAATTTGATAAAAAAGGTTTACATATTATTGGTTTAATTAATGAATGGACTAAAGATGGAAAAAAAATTAAAGGCACTGATAAAGATTTAGGTGGTACCATGAGACTAGGATCTTACGATGCAAAATTAAAAGAAAGTTCAATGATTAAA
The DNA here is from genome assembly GCA_014654035.1 of Pelagibacterales bacterium SAG-MED19. GTDB lineage: Bacteria > Pseudomonadota > Alphaproteobacteria > Pelagibacterales > Pelagibacteraceae > Pelagibacter. The sequence goes on along the minus strand of JACWDQ010000004.1, from coordinate 5,872 downwards.
AAAATTTACAAAAAGAATCTCATTAAAGAAAGACATCGACATAGATATGAAGTTAATATAGCTTTTAAAGAAAAATTTGAGAAAAATGGCATGATTTTTTCTGGTTTATCTCCTGATGGCCAGTTACCTGAAATAATTGAGCTTAGAAATCACCCTTGGTTTATAGGTGTTCAATTTCATCCTGAATTTAAATCTAGACCTTTGGCTCCTCATCCTTTATTCTCATCTTTTATCAAGGCATCAAAAAATCATAAATGAATAGCATTAAAGTAAATTGTGGAAATATAGAAATCTCAAATGATAATAAGATTTGTATTATTGCAGGTCCTTGTCAATTAGAAACAGAACAACATGCAATGGATATGGCCGGAAAAATACAAGAAATTACAAAGAAATTTAATCTTGGATTTATATACAAAACATCATTTGATAAAGCTAATAGAACAAGTCTTAAAGGTGAAAGAGGAGCTGGCTTAGAAGCCTCATTACCTATATTCGATAAAATTAAAAAAGAACTTAACGTTCCAATTTTGACTGATATTCATAACATTGAACAATGTTCTATTATAAGTAAACACGCTGATGTACTTCAAATACCAGCCTTTCTTTGTAGACAAACAGATTTATTAATCGCTGCTGCTAAAACAAATAAAATTATAAATGTAAAAAAAGGTCAATTTTTAGCTCCTTGGGACATGGTTAATGTAACAAAAAAAATTTCAGACTCTGGAAATAAAAATATACTAGTTACTGAAAGAGGTGCTAGTTTTGGTTATAACACTCTAGTTTCAGATATGAGATCATTACCAATAATGGCAAAGAATGGTTATCCGGTAATATTTGATGCCACCCATTCAGTTCAACAGCCAGGAGGTCTTGGAGAAAAAAGTGGTGGTCAAAGAGAATTTGTAGAATATTTAGCAAGAGCCGCTGTTGCTGTAGGAGTTGCAGGAGTATTTATTGAAACACATCAAGATCCAGATAATGCACCATCAGATGGACCAAACATGGTACCACTAGATAAATTAGAAGATTTATTAAAACAACTTACAGATATTGATAATTTAATAAAAAATTAGTGAGTAAAATTTTAAAAGTAAAAGCACGTCAAGTTTTTGACAGTAGAGGAAATCCAACTGTTGAAGCAGAGGTTTTTACAAAAAATAAAAGTGCTAGCGCAATATGTCCTTCAGGTGCTTCAACTGGTACTTATGAAGCTTTTGAAAAAAGAGATAAAAATAACAAAAGATATTTAGGAAAAAGTGTTTTAGGTGCAATTAATTTAGTTAATAAAAAAATTTCAAAAAAATTAAAAGGTCAAAATATTCACAATCAAGAAAGAATCGATGCTCTTATGATTAATTTGGATGGTACGAGACAAAAATTAAAACTAGGGGCAAATGCAATTTTAGCTGTATCAATGGCCACAAAGAAACTTTCAGCAAAAGTTAAAAAAATACCTTTATATAAAACTTTTTTAATTAAAAATAATTTTCAGTTACCATATCCATTAATGAACATCATCAATGGAGGTGCACATGCTAATAATGGTTTGAGAATCCAAGAATTTATGATCAGACCTGATCGAGCTAAAAGTTTTTCTGAGGCAATGAGAATTTGTTTTTTAGTAATTAAAAATTTGAGTAAGATTATTAAATCAAGAGGTCTGTCAACTTCAGTCGGAGATGAAGGAGGATTTGCACCAATGATAAGTAATAATAACCAAGCATTAGATTTAATAGTTTTAGCTATTAAAAAATCTGGTTTTGTAAATGGTAGGGAAGTATCGATCTGTTTAGATGTAGCAGCTAATGAATTATATAAAAAAAACAAATATTCCATTCACTCAAAAAGCTATATATCTGTTGAAAAATCAATTGTTGAATACAAAAAGATAATAAAAAAATATAATATTAAATCAATAGAAGATCCTTTTGCAGAAAATGATTGGTCAGCTTGGAATAAATTAATGAAATCAATTAAAAAAGTTCAAATAGTAGGTGATGACCTGTATGTAACCAATCTTGAGAGATTAAAAAAAGGTTTTTTAAATTTATCATCTAATGCCATCTTAATTAAACTCAACCAAATAGGCACTGTTTCAGAAACTTTAGATGTAATTAAATTTGCTCAAATAATCGGTTTTAAAACTATTATTTCACATAGATCAGGTGACAGTGAAGATACATTTATCGCTGATTTAGCTGTAGGAACTAACTCAAATCAAATAAAAACTGGATCTTTAGCTAGATCTGAAAGGGTTGCTAAATATAACCAATTAATACGTATTGAAGAAGAACTTGGAAAAAAAGCCAGAATGAATAAAATTCATTAATGTTAAAAAGATTAAAAAAAAGTTACTTTTTATTAATATCTACATTCTTAATTTTGTATTTTTTCTTTAATCTTTTATCAGGACAAAGAGGACTTATTTCCTATTTTGAAAAAAAAGATATTCTAAATGATTTAAATAATCAAGAATCCCTACTTATAAGTCAAATTAAAGACTTGGATTTTAAAAATTCATTATTAAGTGACAATCTTGATCTTGATTATATTGAAAGTATGATTAGAGAAAGGTTTTTATTTGGTAAAAAAAATGAACAAATTTATATAATTCAAGAAAATGATTAAAAAAACTAGACCACGACATCCAGAAAAAGTAAAAAATCCTATAAGTCCTATCAAAAAAAAACCTGAATGGATTAGGTCTAAACTTACTAATAGTAAAGAATTTTTTTTAACTAAAACAATTGTTAATAAAAATAATTTGGTTACTGTTTGTCAGGAGGCTAATTGTCCAAATATCACCGAGTGCTGGAGTAAGAGGCACGCAACATTTATGATTATGGGAGATACTTGTACAAGAGCATGTGCTTTCTGTGATGTCAAAACTGGCAAACCTAGTAAGCTGGATGAGTTTGAGCCTATAAAGATTTCTCAAGCAGTAAAAAAATTGAATTTAAAACATGTTGTAATTACATCGGTTGATAGAGATGATTTAGAAGATGGTGGGTCGAAACATTTTTTTGATGTTATTAATCAGACTAGAAAAATAAATCCTAACACTACAATTGAAGTTTTAACACCCGATTTTTTGAGAAAAGGAGAGGCTTATAAAAAAGTTTTAGAGGCTAATCCTGATGTTTTTAACCACAACATTGAAACTGTACCTAGTCTTTACTTAAAAGTAAGACCAGGTTCAAGATATTTTTCTTCTTTAGAGCTTTTAAAAAATGCTAAAAAAATTAATAAAAAAGTTTTTACTAAATCTGGAATAATGGTTGGACTAGGTGAACAAAAAGATGAAATTTTGCAAGTTATGGATGATCTTAAAGCAGCTGATGTTGACTTTTTAACTATTGGACAATATTTACAACCTTCCGTAAAACATTTTCCATTAGACAGATATTATACACCTCAAGAATTTGAAGAACTTGGTAGTATTGCTAAATCAAAAGGATTTTTATTAGTTTCTTCATCACCACTTACAAGATCGTCTTATCATGCAGATGAAGATTTTGCTAAACTTCAACAAAACAGAAATAATTTTCATTAATGCCAAAAGCTTCAGTTAAGAGATTAATTGAATGCAGCAAAAATCAATTAATTGATTTAGTGCTTGATATAGAAAAATATCCAGAGTTTGTCCCTTTTTGTTTAGATGCTCATGTTTATGAAAGAAATAGCAGAGGAGATTTAATTTTAATTATTGCAGATCTGACTATAGGTAAAGGTCCCTTTAAAGACACTTATAAAAGTGATGTTAAATTTAATAAAAAAGACGATACAATTAAAGTTACTAATATTGGTGGACCATTAAATCATCTTGAAAATATTTGGCATTTTAAAGAACTTGAAAGTGGAACAGAAATTTCTTTTGACATTGATTTTGAGATTGAAAATAAATTTTTAAATATCGTAATGACAAAATCTTTTCAATTTGGTTTAGATAAAATAGCAGATGCTTTTCAAAATAGAGCAGAAGTGTTATTTGGTAGCTCTAATAATCAAATTTAAAGCTTTTCTAACCGTTCCCTTTTGAATTAATGATCTTTTTTTATTTTTAAATAAACACTTGTTTATCTGAGTTTTATTACCTTTTTTGATTCCAATATAAACTAGACCAACAGGCTTTTGTTTTGTACCACCATTTGGCCCTGCAATACCTGTAATTGAAACATTAATATTAGCTTTTGAGATTTTGGATAAATTATTAACCATTGCTAAACAACATTCATGACTTACAGCTCCATATTTTTTAATAACATTCTTATTTATTTTTAAAATTTTGATTTTTGCTTGATTGGAGTAAGTAACTAATCCTAAATTAAATATTTTTGATGCTCCACTTATAGAAGTTATTTTGCTAGCAAGTAATCCACCGGTGCAAGATTCTGCTAACGAAATTTTAAGTTTTTTTTTGATTAATTTTTTAACTAGAGTTTTTATCATAAGAGATAACTACTTAAAATCATAAAACAAATTAAAGATAAAACTACATAAAATCCAGCGCAAACATCGTCCATAATTACACCAAAACTATTTTTAAAATTTTTATCAAAAAAACTTACTGGAAATGGTTTAGCTATGTCAAAAAATCTAAATAATACAAAACAAACTGCGTAAAAAATTATAGCCTCATCAGGTGATTTTACTGTTCCATGTGAAATTTCATATAAATAAATTGGAATAGATTGACCAATAAATTCGTCAATAATTACTTCTTTAGGATCTTTGTTGTCTTTATCTTTAATATGTGCTGCAACTGCCAAAAAAGAATAAATAAAAATAATTATCAAACCTATCAATATTAAATGTGAGGATAAATTCAAAATATGGAAAAGAGCATAAAGTATAATAACTGTTGCTAATGATCCAAAAGTTCCAGGAATTTTTGGAATTTTCCCTAAACCAAACATTGTAACAAATAATGTATTTAAAGTTTTAATCATATTTCGAAATAGAAACTATTACCTCACAAGCTATTGCTTTTTCCTTTCCAATTAGACCTAATTTTTCAACAGTTTTTCCTTTTAAGTTAATAAAGTTTTTATTTAAACCCATTAGATTTGATATCGAAGAAATTATTTTATCTCGATATTTAGAAACCTTTGGTTGCTCACAAATTAAATTTATATCAAGATTGTTAATAGAAAAATTTGATTTATTAAGATTATTCATAATAGGTTCTAGCATTTTAGGTGATCTTATATCTTTAAATTTTTTTGAATTAGGAAAATAAGTGCCAATATCTTTTTTTCTTGTAGCACCTAAAATTGCATCAATGATTGCATGTAAGATAACATCTCCATCAGAATGTCCTTTAAGTCCTGAATGAAATGGAATTTTAACCCCACCAAGATAAAGTTTCTTATTCTTTGTTAATCTATGAATATCAAAACCTATACCAAAAAAATTTTTAGAAATTTTTATGTCATCCAAATATGTAATTTTATTATTTAGATTTTCTCCTGGTATGAATTTTATTTTATAATTTCTGTTTATAAATAAAGTTGCTTCATCTGTTATTTTACCTTTTTGTTGTGTCGAAAAATCATATAATTCTTTGAATCTAAAAGCTTGAGGGGTTTGAGTTAACATTGTTTTATTTCTATCAAGATTAAAAATTTGTTTTTTAACTTTATATTTTATGGAGTCTCTTGATGATACGACAGGAACAATGGCTTTATTATTTCTTAAACTTTTATAGATTTTTTTAAGAAGTTTAATAGAAAAATTTGGTCTTGCCGCATCATGAATAAATACATTATGTGGTTTGTATCTTTTAATATAATTTAAGGCTTTTAAAGACGAGTCTGACCTTTCTTTACCTCCTTTTATAACTTTAATAAGTTTTGAATATTTTATC
>JACWDQ010000039.1 GCA_014654035.1 Pelagibacterales bacterium SAG-MED19 | reverse complement strand
TTACCGTTTTTAAATGGGTCATGTAGTAGTTTTTTGTGATTATATTTATATTGTTTATTATTGTAATGGAGTGAATTAACAATCAGTATTCTTGAATTTTCCACATCAATTAAAATCATATTCCCGCCATAGCCACCCATGCCAAATATAATTTGGTCTTTTAATCCTGGAAAATCCATATGAAATTGACCCCCATATGATTTTGTGCGATTAAATAAAGGCTTTTCTTTTTCTTTGCTTCCTTTTGGTATTCTTCTTTTATAAATTTCTTTTAAATATTTTCCAACACAAGTATCATTCTGATAATCATCCATTATAGCTTTTGCTATTCTAAGGTAGTCAAATCTTGTTGCCATTATGTTGGGATGTCCATTTCCAAAATGTTCTTTAAAACTAGTATAGCCATAACGAATGCTATTTTTGATCTTTATTTTATCATTAAAAACTTTGCTATAAAATTTGTCATAATCTTCACCGACTTTAAATTTCATATAGTTTAAAATTAACTGAGTAACAAATCCATTATAATTGTATCTTTCCTTAGATTTTTTTGTATTTTTGTTTCTAAAGTGTAAGCGCATAGTTGTTTCAATATCTCTATCTTCATATGCACCTAATTTACTTGTACCATCGTCAAATTCATCGATATATTTTTGATCACCAGTATTCATATTTAAAAAATTAATTAATTTTTGATCATGATAAAGTGAATCTTTTATTATAGGCCAGTCATTTACTCTTGCATCAACTCCATCAATGTAGCCATCACATATTGCATGACCTAGTAAATAAGCAGTTACTGACTTACCCATTGACATTGAATAAAATTTTGTTTCATTATTTAAAAACTCTCCCAGTCTTTCTTTAGGAGAAAGTTCGTCAATCAATACCTCACCATCTTGATAATATAAATAACTAAGGATGCCTTTAGTTTTCATTTGTTTTTTTAAATATTCATCTTCAATTAAGTTGAATTTAAAATCGTAGGAACTATTTGTCGGTTTAAATTCTTTTAAATGTGAACCTCTATCCCTATAAGAATATTTCCATAAATAATAAATCAGGGTGTCTCTATTTGGGTTTGCATGATAAGTAATATTAGTTGCTGATAATGCTTTATTAGCTAACTTGATTTTTAGATTGTTCATCGTTATCATTTTTCCTTTGGGATAATTCCCACATTCTTCATTTAACCAAGCATCACTATTTTTTTTAAATGTTGCACAAATATCAACCTTAGCACCCCCATCTTTTAAATATTGAGAGTGGCCATTTTTCAAAAGCCATTGATTGAATTTATTTTGGTTGGAGGCCTCAGAAGCAAATAGATTGGTTGAAGTTAATAAGCTTAAAGTAAGGATTATAATTATTTTTTTTATTTAATTTTGTCTGTACTTTCAATGTTCTCTAATGAACTATCATATTCTGACATATTTTCTCTCCTTGATAAAGTGATAACTGACAACATCATAATAATAACTGCTATAACTGGTATTATCGTGATGATTGAAATTTTTCCTATCATTAAAAATAAGTAAACAATTAAAAATAATATAGATCTAATTAATAGTGTTGTTTTAAAA
>JACWDQ010000038.1 GCA_014654035.1 Pelagibacterales bacterium SAG-MED19 | reverse complement strand
AACAGGGGCTACTAAATTATCAAAATAAAATGTAAACTTTATTGTGGGAAATTTTACAGCGTATATTGTTTTAATAATTGCAGTTATTTTAGGTACGTCTGCAAATGGTTTTGCTAAAGGTGCTCAAGGATTTACATTATTTATTCCAAGTATTCTAACTGCTATAACTATTGTTGGATGTATGTATGCTCTTTCAATAGTTATGAAATCAATTCCAGTTGGCATAACTTATGCATCTTTTGCAGGATTATGTATTATAGCAACTACTTTAGTAGGTATTTATAAATTTAATCAAATGCCAGATCTTTTTACTATACTGGGTCTTATCTTAATCATCTCAGGTGTATTAATAGTAAACCTTTTGGGAAAAACAAATTAATTTTTTAGTAATATGTTTCCAAAAAAATACTCTAATCTTTTATTCATTTTAATAATGGGTTTTGGAATGAGTTTACTTATGACTTTAATCATCACTTATGTGAACACTGGATTAGATAATGATTATATCGGTAGATTCTTAAAAGCTTGGGCAGTTGGGCTTCCAATTGCAATTACAGCTGCATTATTAGTTGGTCCTATTGCAAAAAAGTTTGTAGATAAAATAACTAAATAATCATACTGTTAATTGTGCAACATTCAAAAAAAATAAAAGCAATCAAAGATAATTTAAGAGAACATTTAAATACTATTAATATAGTTGAGAGAAGTCTTGTAGAAAAAATTTCAGAAGCTTCAAAAATTATATCAAAAAGTTTAAAAATGGGTGGAACAATATTTTGGTGTGGTAATGGAGGTAGTGCCGCTGATAGCATGCATCTATCTGCAGAATTGATCGGAAGATTTAAGAAAAATAGAATTCCATTAAAATCAATCTCTTTATCCAGTAACCCATCTACTATTACATGCATTTCAAATGACTTTGGCTATGAAAGTTTATTTTCAAGACAAATACAAGCGCTCGGAAAAAAAGATGATGTGCTTATTGTAATCTCTACTTCAGGTAATAGTAAAAATATAATTAAAGCTATTAACCAAGCAAAAATTAATAAATTAAAAGTAGTTTCTTTCCTTGGAAATAAAGGAGGAAAATGTAAGGGTAAAGGTTATTTAGATTTAATCGTTAACTCTAACTCAACTGCTAGAATACAAGAGTCCCATATTATGATTGGTCATATAATTTGTGAATTAATTGAAAAAGAATTAAAAATCTAAATTAAATTTTAAATAAAAATTAATTTTTTTTATAAAATACATAACCATTAAATTTTTCATAAAAAGAATAATTTTTGTCAATATATTCTAAAGTTTCTGGCATATTTAATGGATTCATTAAAAGTTTGTATGGAGATTGATATAAGATTATTTCGGGTGATGAAAAGTTTAATTTACTTATAAATTTTTTTTCACTTTTTTTATTCAATACTTGAGCGCCAGGAATAAAATATTCCGTACAACTTGGTTTTTTTAGAAAATATGGAAACGAAATATCGTCGGTGAGTATTTGTATACAATTATCATTTTCACTGAGTTTTTTATAACGGTCGACAACTAAATTATAATTTTTGTTTAAATAATTTTCATCAACTGAATTTACCAAGTGAGATATATTATTTTTAAAATAAAAAATATTCTTAAAAGTAT
>JACWDQ010000037.1 GCA_014654035.1 Pelagibacterales bacterium SAG-MED19 | reverse complement strand
ATAAAAATCAATTATACCTGATAATTTGTTATTTTTAAAAAAAATATTATCTATGAACAAATCTCCATGAATTATTCCATTAGGTAATCCTTTTGGCCATTTCTTTTTAATATCTTTATAGTTATTTTTTAAAAATTTTTCTACATTTGAAAATTTTTTTGATTTAAATTTGATACTATTAAATAAAGAATTCAAATTTTTAATACCCATAGAATTTTTTCTGTAAAGTTTAATCTTTTTTGTCGCTAAATGCATTTGAGCAACTATTTTTCCTATATCAAAACAATTTTTTAAGTTAAGTTTTCTTTTATCTTTTCCATCTAGAAAAGAAACTATACAAGCTGTTTTATTTTTTATTTCGATTAGATAATTTCCACTTTTATTTTTAAGAGGTTTTGGGCAATTAATTTTAAGATTATTTAAGTTGTCCATCAATTTCATAAAAAAAGGGATCTCTTTTTGAGAAACTCTTTTTTCAAAAATTGTAAGTATAAATTTTTTATTTTTTGATTTTAATAAATAATTTGTATTCTCGATTCCTTGCTTGATACCTTTGAAGTGAATAATTTTTTCTATCTCAAATTTCTTATTTATATACGAAATTTCTTTTTTACTTATTTTTGTGTAAACGGCCATTTTAATTTAATTTTTTTGGAACTTTGAATACTACATTTTCTTTGATGATTTCTACTTCATCTATACTAACTGTAAATCTATTTTTTAATTCATTTATAAAATTATCAACCAAGATTTCCGGAGCTGATGCACCTGAAGAAATACCAATCGTATTTGAATTTTCGATTAAATCGAATGGAATTTCACTTTGTGAATGAATTAATTGGGAATTTAAGCATCCAGATTTTTTAGCTACTTCTACTAATCTGACAGAATTCGATGAATTTCTACTACCAATTACAAAAAATAAGTCACATTCTCTTGCTATATTTTTAACAGCCATCTGTCTATTTGTTGTAGCATAACAGATATCCTCTTTTGCAGGCTCTTTGATATTAGGAAATCTATCTTTTAATATTTTGATTATATCCCTTGTGTCATCAACAGACAATGTTGTTTGAGTCACATAAGAAATTTTTTTATTTTTAGTATTATATTTTTTTGCATCATTCTCATTTTGAATAAGATCGATGGATCCTTTGGGTAATTGACCCATTGTGCCGATTACTTCGGGATGGTTTTGATGTCCAATTAAAATTAAATGATAGCCAGCTCTATGTAAATTTTCAGCCTCTCTATGTACCTTTGATACTAAAGGACATGTTGCATCAACATAAGTCATATTATAGCCCCTTGCATCTTCTGGTATTTTTTTTGGAACCCCATGTGCTGAAAAAATAACTGGTCTAGATTTATCTTCTATCTCCTCAAGTTCTTCTACAAAGATTGCCCCTTTACTTTTTAAATCATCAACTACAAATTTGTTATGAACTATTTCGTGTCGAACATATACAGGAGCACCATACTTCTGGATTGATTTTTCAACAATTTCTATTGCCCTTTCGACACCGGCACAAAAACCCCTGGGGGCGGATAGTAATATCTTTAATTCCTTATTTTTCATTTTTTTCAATTAAATATTCGAGCAATATATGAGGAAAGGTCAAAGACGCCAAACCTATAAATATAACTTTTAGAATTGAACTATCGAAATTGTATGAATTATTTAATAAATAAAGCCAAGAGCAGAATATAAAAAAGACAAAACTTGGTCATTTTGGAAAGTAGCAACACATAATTTTGATGATTGTGTTA
>JACWDQ010000036.1 GCA_014654035.1 Pelagibacterales bacterium SAG-MED19 | reverse complement strand
GGAAGATAATTATAGTTGGATACATCAAAAGAATATTTTGGAAGTTTTAAAAGATAAAAAAAAACTAAATCCTGAAGTCGAAAACTATCTTAATCAAGAAAATGAGTATACTGAACACCATTTAAAAGATACCAAAACAATCCAAAAAAATTTGTTTGATGAAATAAAAGGTAGAATTAAATTAGATGATGAGTCTTTAATATTTAGAGATCATACTTATGATTACTGGACTAAAACTACTGCAAAAGGAAATTATTCCATCAAGCTAAGAAAAAAAATTGGTTCAGAAAATATTGAAGAAATATGGAATGGAGATAAAGAGAAAGAAAGTCTCAATACAGATTATTTTGGTGTTGGTGATTTAGAGATAAGCAACAATGATAAATATCTCGGTTATTCTTTAGATATAAAAGGTTCAGAATATTACACTATTTATATAAGAGATATAAAAACTAAGAAAATTATCTCAAAAGAAATTTCAGAAACCTCTGGAGGAATTACATTTAGCTTAGATGATAAATATATTTTTTATTCAAAACTTGATAAAAATCACAGAGCCAGAAAAATATTTAGACATAAAATAGGAAATTTTTTTGATGAAGATGAATTAATCTTTCAAGAAAAAAGTGAAGCTTTTACTGTAAGTATCGGGATAAGTTCAGATGAAAAATATTATTTTATAAATACTTCAGATCATAATACCTCTGAACAGTATTATTTTAACTCAGATGAGGACAAACCATCACCTAAACTAATAATTAAAAGGGAAAGAGGTGTTTTATATTCTGTAAATTCATGGAATGGAAAATTTTATAATCATACAAATAATAATGCTGAAGATTTTAAAATTGATGTTTGTGATAATTTAGAAAATCAAGACTGGAAGACATTTATACCGGCCAAAGATGAAGTTTTGATAGGTGGTCTAACTTTTCTAAATAATTGGATTATTCGTGGTGAAACATCAAATGCATTGGATAAATTATTTGTTAGAAATGTGTCAACAAATATTGAACAAGAGTTAATATTTTCAGATGAAAAAATCTATGTTCCTGGAGTTTCACTCACTCAAAGAAATAGAGATACTGATGAAATTTATCTTGGATATTCTTCACCAAAAACACCTTCTAGAGTTTATAAATATAATTTATCAAATAAATCAAAAGAGCTTGTTAAAGAACAAGAAATTCCATCTGGTCATAATACAAACGATTATATTGTAGAAAGAATTGAATTTAAATCTCATGATGGAAGACTTGTTCCATTAACAATTACTAGACATAAAAAAACAAAGATTGATGGTTCTGCAAATCTTTTATTGTATGGATATGGGTCTTATGGAAATTCAATTTCTCCAAATTTTTCATCTACCCGATTAAGCTTAATAAACAGAGATATTATATGGGCAACAGCTCACATTAGGGGTGGCATGGAAAAAGGTATGAAGTGGTGGAAAGAAGGAAAGTTAACTAATAAAAAAAATACATTCAAAGATTATATTTATGCAGCGAAGTATCTTATTGAAAAAAATTATACTTCAAAAGGAAAAATAATTGGTATGGGCGGTTCAGCTGGAGGATTGCTAATGGGAGCTGTAGTTAATCAATCTCCTGAATTATTTTTAGGAATCATTATGGCTGTACCTTTTGTAGATTCATTAACAACAAATTTGGACCATTCCTTACCTTTAACAGTCGGAGAATTTGATGAGTTTGGGAATGCAAAAGACAATAAGGAACACTTTGATTATATATTTTCATATGCACCTTATAACAACAT
>JACWDQ010000035.1 GCA_014654035.1 Pelagibacterales bacterium SAG-MED19 | reverse complement strand
TTTCTTTAATTTCAAAAACATTATGTGCTGATCCTAATATTAAAAAATGTTTTTTTAATTTATATTTATTCTTATAAAAAATTTTATTAAAAGAAGGTATGTAAACACCCTCTAAGTTTAAATTGATAGCTAATTTAGGTTCATTAGCCAAATATAGTTTTCTATTTTGTTTTTTACAGAATTCTCTAGTTTTTAAAATTTCATCTTTATCGTATTTTTTTTGATAATTTCTAAAAATAATACCTACATTTTTATTAAACTTTAAAATTTCCTCTTTTTTAAAGTCTGAAATAAAAGTAAACATATAAGGAATTTTCTTATGCATAAAAGTATTACTAATTTAATCGAAATTAAAAGAGAAATAAAATCAAATAATTTGAATTTGAAATCAGATATCAAAATAATTGCTGTCAGTAAAACGTTTTCAATGGAAAATATTTTACCATTAATAGACTTTGGACATATTGATTTTGGGGAAAATAAAGTTCAGGAAGCTTTAGAAAAATGGTCTGAAATTAAAAATAAAAATTCTAATTTAAATTTACATATGATTGGAAAATTGCAAACTAACAAAGTTAAACAAGCTGTTAAAATTTTTGATTTTATTCATTCATTGGACTCATTGAAATTAGCGAAAAAAATTTCAGAAGAACAAATAAAGATAAAAAAAAATTTAAAAATTTTTATTCAAATTAATATAGGAGACGAAATTCAAAAAAATGGGATCAAGCCGGAAGATTTATCAAACTTTTATCAGACATGTATTAATGATTTTAAATTAGACATTATAGGTTTAATGTGCCTGCCACCTAATAACCTAGATAGTTCAAAATATTTTAAAAAAATGATAAATTTAGCAGAAAATTTATCTTTAAAGGAATTGAGTATGGGAATGTCATCTGATTATTTAACTGCATTGGAACATAAAGCAACATTTGTAAGAGTAGGTTCTAAAATTTTTGGTGAAAGAAGTTAAGAAATTTTTATTTTTGTTTTCTTATTAATAAGTTTAATTAAGATTAAAAAATCATTTTTCTTTAGAGCAATACATCCTTGAGTTGGTTTATAATTATCAGTTATATGAATAAAAATTGCACTTCCCTTTCCACTAATAGTTTTTTTATAATTGTAATAAATTGGTATTAAAAAATCATATTTATTATCATTTCTATAAAGCTTCTCGTGCTTAATTTTTTTTTTTATCTTTATTAATTTATTATATTTTCTTTTATTCTCCGGATCGTCACACCACCCCATATTTTTTTTTATTGGAATACACGTAATTCTTACTTTTGGTTTTTTATGTTTATCACTTCTAAAATAAAGATTACCAATATTAAAAAGTCCCATAGGTGTTTTGTTATCTCCCTCATGCTTATCTTTTGTTAACCCTTTTTTTCCAATGGAACATTTGAATATAAAGTCATTAAGTATAAGAGTTTCTTTATTTTTAACAAATATTGTCATATTTTCATTATATATGAATTTAAGAAAAATAATTATTTTTCAGCATGAAGTTTTATTTAATGTTCTTAATGAAATAAACGAAATATTAAATTTTAATTTAATTAAAATTGATGAACTCAGTAAAGAAGATATTGAAAAATATTCTGAACTAGACACACTTGTTATTTCTAAATCTGAAAAAGTTCAATTTAAAAATCGATTAGTTGTAGAAGAAAAACCAATTAAAATTGAAAAATTACTTGAATTAATTAATCTTAAATTTCTAAAAGACAAATTTAATTATCAATCCGATGTTTCAATAGGATCTTATAAATTAAATTTA
>JACWDQ010000034.1 GCA_014654035.1 Pelagibacterales bacterium SAG-MED19 | reverse complement strand
AATCTCATAATCTTTTCAAAAGATCAGATGTAAATCTTTTTTTTGAATTTCCAATTTCAATAGCCGATGCTGCTCTTGGAACTACAATTGAGATACCAACAATCGATGGTAAAAAAGCAAAAATCAAAATTCCTGATGGAACTCAAGATGGTAAACAATTTAGATTGAAAGGTAAAGGTATGCCCTTTATGCGTAGGGGTGATTTTGGAGACTTATATGTCCAGGTAAAAACAGAAGTTCCAATCTTTCTTAATAAAGAACAAAAAGAATTACTTGAAAAATTTAGAAAAATAGAAAATGAGAAGTCTAATCCAAGCATAAAAAAGTTTTTTCAGAAGGCAAAAGATTTTTGGAATAATTAAATCGTGGAATTGGCACAAATTATACCAGCATTTTTTTTAATAGCTGTTTTAATTCTAGTAGTTCCAGGTTTTATTAGGTCCAATTCAAAATCAAAACAATTTTTCCAAAATTTATTCATTTGGTCTATAATTGTTGTCAGTGTTATGTTAGTTTCTTATCTTATCTTTTAATGAAAAAAATAAACTTAGCTATAACAGGATGTATGGGTCGAATGGGTCGACAAATCATTAAATCAGTTAAAATTGATAATAATTTTAAGTTAATAGCTCTTACAGAAAATAGAAAAATAAATAAAAAAATTAATGGAGTAAAAATTAGTTCTAATACGCAGGAAGTATTTAAAAAAGTAGATCTCATAATAGATTTTACAGTTCCAAAATGTACTTTTCAAGTTTTGAAAATTGCATCTCAATTAAAAAAAAGAGTAGTTATTGGAACCACAGGTTTTACTAAAAAAGAGGAAAACTTGATTAAAAAATATTCAAAAAAAATCCCAATTTTGAAAGCTGGGAACATGAGTCTTGGTATCAATCTTTTAATGTTTTTAACTGAGATTGCATCAAGTTCATTGGATAAAAAATTTTTGAGCAAAATTAATGAAATTCATCATAAACACAAAAAAGATTATCCATCGGGAACAGCACTTATGCTTGGGAAAGGTATTGCAGTTGGAAAAAATAAAAACTTTTATAACTTATTAGGAAAAAAGTACCTAAATAAAAAAACATTTCCATTCGGGAAAAAGATTAACTTTAATTCAATTAGAAAAGGGGAAATTATAGGAGAACATGAAGTTAAATTTTCAAGTGGAAAAGAAATCATTACATTAAACCATGAAGCCTTTGATAGAGCTTTATATTCTGAAGGTGCCTTAACTGCTTCAAAATGGTTAATGACAAAAAAAATTGGTCTTTATTCAATGAGGGATCTAATGAATTTCAAATAATGAATGAAATTCAAAGAGCTAAAATAATCTTAAAGATTTTAAATAAGACTTATCCCACAATTAAAGTTCCATTAAAAAGTAGAAATGTTTTTACTTTACTAATTTCTGTTTTATTATCCGCACAATGTACAGATGTAAATGTAAACAATGTTACAAAAAAAATTTATCCAAAATATTATAAACCAAAACATTTCGTTAAATTAGGTCAAAAAAAAATTGAAAAATTAATAAAAAAAATTGGTATTTTTAGGATAAAAGCAAAAAGTATATACAGTCTCTCAAAAATCTTGATTGGAAAACATGGAAATAAAGTACCTAATACATTTGAAGAATTAGAAAAACTTCCAGGAGTAGGTCACAAAACGGCTAGTGTGGTAATGTCTCAAGGGTTTGGTCATCCTGCATTTGCTATTGATACACATATCCACCGTCTTGCACAAAGATGGGGACTGACGAGTGGCAAAAATGTAATTCAGACAGAAAAAGATTTGAAAAGATTATTTCCAAAAAAGTCATGGAATAAACTTCATCTTCAAATCATTTACTATGGAAGAGAGTATTGTAAAGCTAGAGATTGTTACGGATTAACTTGTAAAATTTGTTCTACTTGTTATCCTAATCGAAAGAAACCTGTCAAAACCAAAAAAGCATAATATGAAAATTATAGGAATTGGAAACGCAATTATCGATGTGATTTGTAAAGTAGATGATA
>JACWDQ010000033.1 GCA_014654035.1 Pelagibacterales bacterium SAG-MED19 | reverse complement strand
AAAACAATTTCTGGTGGGTCTGTTGCAAATTCAATTGTAGGCTTGTCACAATTAGGAAATAAAGTTGGATTTATCGGTAAAATTTCTGATGATGATTTTGGTCAAAAATATGAAGCTGGTCTTAAAGATGAAAAAGTTGAATATATTTATAAAAAAAAAAAAGAATCTCTCCCAACTGGAACTTGTTTAATTTTAATTACACCAGACTCAGAGAGAACTATGTTTACATTTTTAGGAACAGCAGGAAAAATTAATGATCAAGATGTAAGTATAAGCGCTATTAAAAATAGTGAAATGACTTTTTTAGAGGGATATTTGTGGGATGAAGGAGAACCTAAAAAAGCTTTTGATAAAGCTATAGAAAATTCAAATAAAGTAGCAATGACTTTATCTGATAAATTCTGTGTGGATCGTCATAAAAAACATTTTTTAGAATTAGTTAAATATAAGTTGGATATTACATTTTCAAATGAGGAAGAAATAATGTCTCTAATCAATGCCAAAGATTTTAGTGAGGTTGTTACATTTGCAAAAGAAATCAACAAATTTCTTGTAATTACTAGAGGTGAAAAAGGAGCTATTTCTATAAATGGGAGAGATGTTGTAGAAGTTAAAGCAAAAAAGAATTTAAATGTAATTGATTTAACTGGGGCAGGAGATCTATTTGCTGCTGGATATCTTCATGGACTAATAAATAATTTTAACCAGAATGAATGTTTGAAAAAAGGAACTGAAATGTCAGCAAAAATTATTCAGCAGATTGGTGCGAGACTTATTTGAGATGAATGATAAAAATTCTATACTTACAGGTATTGAGGCCATAAAAAAAAATAAATTACAAGAAGCTGAAGAAATTTTTACAAATCTTTTAATTCAAAATCCATTAGATCCTGAAATCAATCATTTTTTGGGCATAACATTTCAATTAAATAATAACTTAGAAAATGCTTTAAAATATTTTCAAAAGGCCACAGAAATTAATCCAAATTTTGCTGAAGCTCAAAAAAACTTGGGCAACATATTTTATAGGTTCGGAAGAATTGATGAGGCAGAAATAGCTTATTTAAAATCAATTAATTTAGACCCAAAACTAGAGGAAGCAAAAATAAATTTAAAAATAGTATTAGAGCAAAAGAAAGTAGTAAGTTGGGTATCAAAAAATAGTAGATCAGTAAAAAAAAAAAATAAGATATCAAATATAAATCCTTACATTACTGAAAGAAAAGTAGAGAATAATTTATTAGATGAACTTTACAAAATTAACACAATGGAACTTAATGAAACTAAAGATATAAGATTTGGTAAAGGAAAATGTTCTTCTGATTTAAAATTATTTGAACAAAATAATAAGCTAATAAAATTAGTAGCTGATGATATTTCAAATATAGTAAAAGATGTGGTTAATTCAGAAATATATGTTGTTGAATCATTTTTAAATATTCTTCAGACAAATAGTGGAACTAAGCCTCATAAACACCTAGTACCATTCGATAAGAAGAATGGACTGGACAAACAAAAATATAGTCTTACATATTATGTCTCTGTAGGTGATCAAGCTGTGAGTGAGCCAGGAATACTAAAACTTTATGATCCAGATGAAGAAATTTTGCCATCAAATGGAACACTTGTAATAATTCCTTCTGGACGCACTCATTCCTCATCTTACAACGGAAAAAAGGATAGAGTTATGATAGGTGTGAATTTTTTAGCCTTAATTAAATAAAAATTAGAATTTTTTAAACTATTTTTTTTTTCTCTTAAAGCTACCTTTCCCCTTTTTAGGCTTTACAATACGTGGTTTATATTTTTTTGTAAAAAGACTCTTAGCTATTTTATTGTTCCTTTTCATCTATAAAGTAACCTTTCTTAGAACTAAGTATAAATTTTTCATCATTAAATTTTTCTTTAATTTTTTTTCTAAGTCGATAAATATGAGTTTCAACAGTATGTGTGTCTAAATCAGACCCATATTTCCAAACTTTTTTTTGTAGTTCATTAATATTAACTGGTAATTTTGATTTTTTTAAAAAAATAATTAAATTTATTTCTCTTTCGGTTAAATCTGTAAATTGGTCAT
>JACWDQ010000032.1 GCA_014654035.1 Pelagibacterales bacterium SAG-MED19 | reverse complement strand
CCTTACAAACTAAATTATCTTCATTCAAAGCTTCGGTTCCTAAAGAATTTTTTTTTTTACCCATCGTGTTAGGAAATAGAGCAATCATTGGTAGACCTTTTTTAATAGCTCTATCAACAATAAAGTTCAATTTATCTAATGTATATCGATAAACTCCTGGCATTGATCTAATAGTTTGTTTCTTGTTTTTTCCATCAATTAAGAATATTGGTAAAATAAAGTCACTTGGAGTGAGGTTGTTTTCCTCAATTAATCTTCTCGACCAATCATTTTTTCGACTTCGTCTAAGTCTCAAACTGGGATATTTTCCTGTAATCATGTTTAAATATATTTTAATAATGCGACAAATGTAATATACAAATATATCTTAAAAAGGATAATAAACAATATTAGGAGACAAATAGTACCATATGAATTTAAATTTCGACGATTTTCAAAAACAAGATATAAAATTTGATATTAATGAGCTCAAAAAAGCTTATAAAGAAATATTAGCTATAAGAGACTTTAGTGGGCCGGAAGGAATTTCAAATTTTGGGGCTATTTCTCTAACACAAATCCCAGGTGATCCAGACTCAATTAAAGGACATAAGGCTAGAGGTGTATTTTGGACAAAACCTGATTCCTCTGGAAAAGAAGTTTTGAGAGACGAAAAAATCGATGAAGCTGCATACTCAGAGTTTATTGAAGATTATAAAAATACTTACTTTAAAGAAGTATTCGATGTGTTGTCCTCAAAATATAAATTAGGTCGTGTTAGAATTTTGTTGAAACAGCCAAGATCTACATTAAGTTGGCATAGAGACCCAGAACCAAGATTACATATCCCAATAATTACTAACCCAGGATCAATGATGGTAATAGATAGTGTTGCAAAACACCTACCAGCAGACGGATCTGTTTGGATTACTAATAATACAAAATACCATAACGCTTTCAATGGTGGTGAAGAAAATAGAATACACCTAGTAGCTTGTGTTTTAGATCATAAATTTAATTAATTTGAAAAAGATATTTATTTCATCAGATCATGCTGGTTTTTTTCTAAAAGAACAAATTATAAAAAAATTTAAAAAGAAATATTTTTTTATGGATTTAGGAACAAATAGCTCAGAGATTTCTGTAAATTATCCTGATTATGCTCATAAACTATGCAAAAAAGTTGCCCAAAATTCAAAAAATATGGGGATTTTAGTTTGTGGCTCTGGGATGGGAATGTCAATGGCGGCAAACAAACACAAAAAGATAAGGGCAGCAGTGTGTTATTCTACAAAAAACACAAAATTATCTAGATTGCATAACAATGCAAATATTATTACATTGGGTTCTAGATTAATAAAAAAAAATACTGCTTTCAAATGTATTGACACTTTTATAAATACAAAATTTGAGGGTGGTAGACACAAAAAAAGGGTAAAAAAAATTTAGGGAATAATGTCAAGCGAAAAAAAATATTTGAATTCTAATTATGAGGATTTTTTTGAAAAAAGTCTTTCAAAAAGTGACCCTGATTTATTTAAAGCTATAAATGATGAATTAATAAGACAGCAGAATCACATAGAATTGATAGCTTCAGAAAATATAGTTTCTCAAGCTGTATTAGAAGCACAAGGCTCCGTATTAACTAATAAATATGCAGAAGGATATCCAGGTAAAAGATACTACAATGGCTGCGAACATGTTGATGTTGCTGAACAGTTAGCTTTAGAAAGAATAAAAAAACTTTTTAATTGCAAATATGCAAATGTACAACCTCACTCAGGCGCTCAAGCTAATGGGGCAGTATTTTTAGCATTACTTAAACCTAATGATACATTTATGGGTATGAGTTTAAATTCTGGTGGACATATTACTCATGGACTAAAAATATCAATGTCTGGAAAATGGTTCAATGCAATTAGTTATGATGTAGATAAAAAATCTGAACTTATTGATTACGATAATGTTGAAAAACTTGCTTTAGAACATAAACCTAAATTGATTATTGCAGGAGGAAGTGCTTACTCAAGAGTTATTGATTTTAAAAGATTTAGAGACATAGCAGACAAAGTAGGGGCATATCTTATGGTTGATATGGCTCATTTTTC
>JACWDQ010000031.1 GCA_014654035.1 Pelagibacterales bacterium SAG-MED19 | reverse complement strand
TGATTATTAAATCTTGAAAAAATAAGTTCATTCCAATAAATTTCAATTTTAAGTTTTTGTTTTATTTCATCAATGGAATAATATTTTTTATTTAAAAGATAATTTTTGAAATCTTTTTCATTCTTAAAATTAAGTTTTAAGTAAAGATTTTTTAAATATTCTTTTACTAATTCATGATCATTAGATAGATTTACAAATTTTTCTATTTCCTTTTTTTTAATAATTTCATTAATCAAAGAGTCTTTTGCTAAGTCAAAAATTTTTTTATCATTCAGCTGCGATAAATTCGGATTTAAAATTTTAAGATATTGCCCTTCCTTAGAGATGTCTAAATTAGTAATTATAAAGTCATCAACTGTAGCATATATAAAAACATTTGTTGAAGATAATAATGGGCCTGTGCAATTAAAGAATATTAAAATGAAGTATAAAAATTTTTTAAGCATTAATTTTTCAAATTAGGAGAACTAGTTTCACCAAATGGAATAATTGTTAATTTGAAAAAAATACTTTCCTCTGGTTTAATATCACGATCAGTATAATAATCTTTATTATATTCTATAGATGCTGCCAAACAGTCATTTTTATATTGATACATAAAATTATAATATTCTGTTAGATCTGTTTTTTTGTTTCTTCTAGTCGCAAATAGCAAACTATTCGTATCATCGAAATTATATTGAGTTGTATTTTTTAAATAGGATATTTTTTCTTTTGTATTATTTTCATTAATATAATCAAATGTAGTTACAAAATTATTAACACTCAATTTAGTCTCTAGATTCTCATATGTTATGTCTTTAAGATTATTTCCCAATGAGGTATTGTAAGTTGTTGTAAAATATTCATTCGGATTAATTGTTATTTCACTGAAAATATTTGATGTTTTCGCCCCAATTTGATTTGTTTTAGGTAAATCTGTATTTTCTTTTAATCTGATATTGTTAGCTAATTTAAAATTAAAGATTTCTCTAGATTTTTGTTTATGAAAAATAGAAAAATCATTACCATAAGACATTGAAAAACCACCTTCAACAGTATCGTTTATTGATAACCTATTTAAGTTAAATATGTTGTTTGTATCAATTCTTACCTCTTCTTTACTTATATCTTTTGTATTATTTGGGCTCATTCTAAATGAAAGCTTAGGTTTTAAAATTTTTTGTAAATTACTATTTTCTTTAATCATTGGTAATGATGAATTAAATTGAAATATATTTGATAAGTAATGATCAGTTTCATTTTGATAATTTTTAGAATTTTGAGAGTCCGAATTTACATTTTTTATGATAAAGTCATAATTATTATAAAAGCCTAATTTACTAATCTTAGGATTTGAATTAAATTCAAAATCATTAATATTAATTTTTTCAAATATATTTGTTTGATAGTTTCTAATTATACTCTCAGATTTAAGTAAAAAATTTCCATCCAAGTTTGTTTTATTATTAATTGTTTTGATTAAATTTATTTTAGGTAATATATATTCATATTTATCGCTACTTTTTCCTTTTGATAAATTTTCATAAACAACTAAACTTGTATCAATAGACAAATCATCAGAATATAAGTTTAAATTAAAAGAATTTTCTAGCACATCATAATCAGATATTAATGGAGACTTTATCTTATTTGCTTGTAAGTAAGTATCATTCGATGTTTTTTCTATATTCAAATTAATATCATTATCTTCAAAATAATTGAAATCAAAGTTTTTATAATAGTTGTAAAAAAAATGACTTTTGGATTGTTCTGTCTTTTTTTGAAAAATACTCAAATCACTCATATGAGTGCTCTTAGCATTTACTTGTCTGTATTCAGTTTGTAATAATACTTGGTCGTCATTATAAAAACGTGGAGTAAAAGTTAGATCCTTGTTTTCACTTAAAACTTTAAAATAAGGTAAACTTAAATAATTATTTGCATTTGGTGAATTTTTAATTGTTGGTATTAAAAAACCTGATTTTCTATCAACTGTTGGATCAGGATGAAAAAATTTAGGGAAATAGATAACAGGCACATCGTATACTTTTAGCCAAGCATTTTTATAGTTAATAATCTGTTCTTTTTTATTATGTTGTATTTTTTTTGCTGATAGTTGCCATGGAGGACATTTACCATTTCTTTTTTTACAAGTTGTAAAAATTCCCTTTGTAATTTCAGTATTTTCATTATCATAATTTATGCTGTTTCCTTTTAATCTAGGTTCATTTCCATTATTAAAAGATTTATTATTCATATTTATAATAACATCTTT
>JACWDQ010000030.1 GCA_014654035.1 Pelagibacterales bacterium SAG-MED19 | reverse complement strand
ACAAATAACCCTTAAAATTAGCAATTTGTTAATTAATGTTGTATTTTTATCACACAGCTAAAAACCTCTTTAAATTACTTTATTTAGCCATTAATACAATAAAAGCATGAATTTATTTATGAAAAAACTCTTAATTTTATTCAGTATTATCTTCATTACAAGTTCTTGTGGAATTTATAAATATTCGGATGCAAGAAAAAATCCCGTTAATGCTAATGAAAGAGTTCAGAAGAACATGGAAGAAGGAAAAGGTTTTAGACTTGGGAATTTAGGTGGAAAAAAAGGAGGCGATTTTATGTTTTCTTCTGCTAATCCAATGTGGCGAGCCTCATTAGATAAATTAAGTTTTGCACCTCTAAGTGTAGTGGATTACGGTGGTGGAGTAATTATTACTGATTGGTTTAGTGAAGAGGGCACTAGTGAAGAAATTAAATTAACAGTTAGATTTTTAACTAATGAAATTAGATCTGATGCGATTAAAATTATTATCCATAAAAGAAATTGCACGTCATATAATAACTGTAAAATCACTAGTATTGATAATTCTACAAATAATGAAATTAAATTTGCAATTTTAAAAAAAGCTGCTTCCTTACAAAAAATTGACCTAGCTAAAACTAAAGAAAAAAACTCTGACGTAAAATTACCTAAAGAATTTTAAAGAATATTAATTGTTAAAATTTAAATGCTTAATCCATCAAGATATAATTTTAAAGAGATAGAAAATAAGTGGCAAAAATTTTGGAGAGAAAATAATTCTTTTAAAGTAAATACAAATTCTCAAAGAAAAAAATTTTATTGTCTTGAGATGTTTCCTTATCCGTCAGGAAAAATTCATATGGGCCACGTTAGAAACTATACTATTGGTGACGTATTAGCACGTTACAAAAATTCTAAAGGTTTTAATGTTTTACATCCAATGGGTTGGGACTCATTTGGAATGCCTGCTGAAAACGCAGCAAGACAAAATAATTTAAATCCAAAAGACTGGACTGAACAAAACATTCAAACTATGAAAAACCAATTAAAAAGGCTGGGTTTATCCATTGATTGGGATAGAGAAATTTCAACATGCTCTCCTGAATATTATAAACATCAACAAAAAATTTTTTTAGAACTTTATGACAAAGGTTTAGTTTATCGAAAAGAAAGTTATGTAAATTGGGATCCTATTGACAAAACTGTACTAGCCAATGAGCAAGTTATAGATGGTAAAGGTTGGAGATCAGGAGCGGTTGTCCAAAGAAAAAAGTTAAACCAATGGTTTTTTAAAATATCTAAATTTTCAGAAGAACTATTAGATGACTTAAATAAATTAGATGAATGGCCCTCTAAAGTAAAAACGATGCAACAGAATTGGATAGGAAAATCTTTTGGTTGTGAAATAGATTTTAAAATTGAGGGATCAAATGATATTGATAAAATAAAATGCTATACAACACGTCCAGATACTTTATTTGGTTTTTCTTTCTTAGCGTTATCTGTTGACCACCCTGTATCAAAATTATATTTGAAAAATGATGAATTTTTAAAGTTTAGAGAAGCCTGCTCCAAAACAGGTACAACTGAAGAGTCAATAGCACAGGCAGAAAAAATTGGTTTCAAAACTAATTTATTAGCTATTAACCCACTAGATCCAAATAATAAAGTTCCTGTTTATTTTGCTAACTTTGTTTTGATGGATTATGGTTTTGGAGCTGTTTTTGGTTGTCCTGCGCACGACCAGAGAGACTTTGATTTTGCAAAAAAATACAATTTAGAAATCAAGACTGTGGTTAAACCAAACGATCAGGATAATAATTTTAAAGTTAATATTGAAGCCTATTCTGGGGCTGGGACATTAATAAATTCAAATTTTTTGAATGGTCTTAAAGTTCCTGAGGACTCTATTACTGCAACTATTAAAATATTAGAAGAAAGAAAAATTGGTAAGCAAAAAATAAATTACAGACTTAAAGATTGGGGTATATCTCGTCAAAGATATTGGGGGTGCCCTATTCCAATCGCTTATAATGAAAAAAATGAGATCGTAAAAATTCCTCTAAAAAATCTACCTGTTAAATTACCAGATAAAGTAAATTTGAATAGTAAGGGAAACCCTTTAGACTTTGACGATGAATGGAAAAATATAACCATTGAAGGTAAAAAATGTACCAGGGAAACAGACACTTTGGATACTTTCGTTGATTCCTCTTGGTACTTTCTACGATTCTGCTCTGCTGACAGTGAAAAAAGAGAGTTTGAGGAAAATGATATAAATTATTGGATGCCTGTTGATCAATACATTGGTGGAGTTGAACACGCTATATTACACCTTTTATATTCTAGATTTTTTACCAGAGCTATTAGCATGGATAATTCAAA
>JACWDQ010000003.1 GCA_014654035.1 Pelagibacterales bacterium SAG-MED19 | reverse complement strand
AAAAAAATTCAAAAATTTCTCAAATAGCAACTAACAAAAAAAATACTATAGCTGTCAGATTTCCAAAACACCCTATAACAAGATATTTGCTAAGAGAATTAAATTTCCCTTTGGCAGCTCCTAGCGCCAATATTTCGTCAAAAGTTAGCGCTGTCAGCTCTGATGATGTTAAAGATGATTTTGGAAAAAAGATTAAGTATGTGCTTGAAGGTGGAAAATCGTCAATAGGACTTGAATCAACAATAATTGACCTTAGATACAAACCTAAAATATTAAGATTGGGTGGTTTAGAAGTGTCCACTATTAAAAAAATTCTAAATAAAAAGATTACAATAAATAATAACCCCTTAAAAATTTTTACCCCTGGTCAATCTAAACTACATTATTCACCTGGTATTCCAATTAGATTAAATGTAAAAAAGATTAAAGATAAAGAAGCTTATTTACTAATTAGAAAAAGAAAAGAAATTAAACCAAATTATTATTATTTATCCAAAAAAGGTGATTTGAAGGAAGCAGCAAAAAAACTTTATAGTACTTTGAGAAAAATAAAAAAAAATAAATATAGATCTATAGCTGTAGTAAAAATTCCCAATAAAGGATTAGGTAAAACTATTAATGATAGATTAATAAGAGCTTCTAGATTCTAATGAATGCTCCACTAGAAGTAATTGAGCTGTCAAAAATTTACAATAATAAAAAAGCTGTAAAAAATATTTCTTTCAAAATAAATAAAAATGAGATTATTGGAATCCTTGGTCCAAATGGTTGTGGAAAAACTACTACTATAGGAATGATATTAGGACTGTTAAAACCTTCAAAAGGTGAAGTGCTAATAAATGGAATTTCGATTGAGTCTAATAGAGTGGAGTTATTGAATAATTTAAACTTTATTTCTCCCTACATAGAGTTACCAAAAAAATTATCTGTTCAACAAAATTTGGAAGTTTATGGCAGGCTTTATGATGTAAAAAATCTCAAATCAAAGATTGAAGAGCTTACTGAAAAACTGAGACTTAATGAAATCATAAATAAAATTACTGGAGAGCTCTCTTCTGGTCAAAAGAATAGAGTAAATCTTGCTAAGTCAATAATTAATAACCCTAAACTATTACTCCTTGATGAACCAACTGCATCTCTAGATCCAGAAACTGGAGATTTTGTCAGAAGTTTTTTAGAAGATTATCAAAAAGAAAATGAGGCATCTATTCTACTAGCTTCACACAATATGATTGAAGTAGAAAGATTGTGCTCATCTGTTTTTATGATGAGAAATGGATCTATTATTGATCAAGATAGTCCAAAGGAACTAATTAAAAAACATGGTCGAAAAAACTTAGAAGAGGTTTTTTTAAAACTTACTAGGGAAAAATATGAATCTTAATAAAATGTATGGCCTTTTTTTAAGGCATTTTTTTCTAATCAAAAGCTCTTTGCCAAGAATTTTAGATCTTATTTATTGGCCAACAATACAGATAATTCTGTGGGGTTTTATTTCAAAGTTTTTTTCAATTTATAGTAATTATTATAATGATGCTCTTGGTGTAATTCTTACTTGCGCTATACTTTATGACATTCTTTTTAGATCAAGTATAAGCTTCAACATGTTGTTCTTAGAGGAAATATGGAGTAGAAATTTTACTAATTTATTTATAGCACCCTTAAAGCTTAAAGAAATAATTATAGCACTAATTTTTACCGCTTTAGTAAGAACATTAATTGGACTAGTGCCTGCGATTCTTTTGACTTCACCATTATTTGGTGTTTCAATTTTAAAATTAGGCTTTCCTCTACTTTTGCTATTTTTAAGTCTGTATATTTTTGGAATAACTTTAGGTTTATTTGTAAGTGCTGGTCTTATACGATTTGGTCCATCTTTTGAAAACATCGCGTGGTCTTCTCTATTTTTATTGGCTCCTTTAGGCTGCATATATTACCCAATAGAAATTCTTCCTAATTTTTTTCAAATAATAGCCAAAGGTTTGCCATTAGTTTACATCTTTGATGAAACAAGAAATATTCTTTTAAATGGTTCCGTAGATTACAAAAATTTAACTTATGCTTATTTTTTGAATTTAATTTATCTAATTTGTGGAATTTTTTTATTTTATCTCTCTTTTTTAAAAGCTCGTATTAAAGGAACTTTGATCAATATGGGTGAATAAATTTATTATAAATTATTATAAATTTTTAATAATAAATCTTTTCCATAAATTTTTGGTTTCCATTTAAATTTTTTTAACTTTTCTATACTTGTTCTAATTTCAGGGAATACATTTTTTTCCTCATTTTTTCTAAAAAGATTTTTATCAATCTCAATAAATTTTTTGTAATTGAGGTTTTTAATTTTGAAAGCCATTTCTAATATTTTTTTTAACGAATATTTTTTACCAGACGCTATTACTAAGTTACAAGGTTTTAAATAACTCATAAAATAAGCGCCCATTACTAAATCTGGCGCCCAACCAAAATCTCTAATTACATTTAAATTACCAACTTTAAGTTTTTTTTTATTATAAATATTATTTTTTAAATAAATACATATTTTTTTTAAAAAGAAATTGTTTGGTCTCAAATTAGACTCAACTTGAAAAAAAATAATATTGTAAGATGCAACACCTTTTTTTCTAAATTGATTAACAATTTGAAAAGCTTTTTTTTGAGCATTGATGTAGGGATTTAGACTTTTTAAGAACTTGGGTTTTAGATAATTAAATTTTTTTTTAAAAGAAAAAATATATCCACTGTTAGCTTTTAAAAACTTAATTTTTAAATTATTTTTTTTTAAAACTTTTAAAAAATTTTTGCAACCAATGTAATTTGAATTATATGTTTCTTTTTTTAAATCAAAGCTTTTCGTTACAGAGCTTTGTCCAGCAAAATAGAAAATTATGATAGGTTTAACTTCTTTTAAAAGTTTTGATATTGAATTTGTGTTTAAAATATCTAGCTTCTTAAAAAAAACTTGTTTTTGAATTTTTAAATTACTAAAATTTTTATATTGTTTTTTTAATTTTCTAGATGTTACATATACTTCATATTTTTTACTCAAAAGAAATTTTGATAGATAAGCACTCAATACTCCTGTGCTAATTATTAAAATCTTTTTCCTCATACTTATTTTGATAATATTCCTAATAAATAAAATCTTAATTTTAAAACACTATTCATAAAAAAAAATTTAAAATTTTTTTGTTTTGGATTCATAAAAATGATTTTCCAATTTTTTTGTGAACCTACAACTTTTTTTAATTTAGGGCTATAAATAGGAGAAATTTTCCTTCTTCTCCAAATATATAAATTTATATTTCTAGATCTTATTTTTAAGCTTTCAGACATATTTCTAATAGAGCTTTCCATTAAATGGAGCTCTTCTGCTTTTTCTAAAATTTTTCCCATATGGAATATATTTTCATTTTTATCATTTTTTATAATTTCAAGACCTGAACTTACAAATTTTTTATCTATTATATAACCAAGCTTTGGGTCGTCATGAATAAATGCATATTTCCTTTTTTTATTTTTAGTAAGTTTTTTAAAAACTCTATTTTCCTCTTTATAATCTCTTTTCCAAAAACACTCTGAAAATCTTTTTTTATAAGATAAATTTAATTGATGATAAAAAATCATGTCATATGTTACCGGATTATTATATGAATAAATTTGATTATAAATCTTATTAAAATTTTCAAAGCCGATTTTAATTATTTTGTGTTTTTTTTTTAAATTTCTAAGATAGTTCTCAATTTTATCAGAATATTCTTTTTCACTTTTACCCTTTGTTTGAATAGGTATTAGTTTAATATTTTTTTTATCTCGATACATAAATTTAACTAAATCTGTTAAAGGTTTTTTACAAAATAAAAAAATATTTGTTTTTTTGTTCTTTTTTAAAATTGATCTCACGATACCATTGCATGAAA
Source organism: Pelagibacterales bacterium SAG-MED19 (assembly GCA_014654035.1). Classification (GTDB taxonomy): domain Bacteria; phylum Pseudomonadota; class Alphaproteobacteria; order Pelagibacterales; family Pelagibacteraceae; genus Pelagibacter. The sequence continues at coordinate 100,711 of JACWDQ010000003.1, read as the reverse complement.
TATGATCTCCTAATCCTAGATGATGGTAAATATAAATTTTATTCATTAACTTTAATTAATTAAATCATAAATCTCAGATTATATCTGATAATACAAACTTTTTTTAATCTCGTGCGCCTGCTAGGAGTCGAACCTAGAACCTCCTGATCCGAAGTCAGGCACTCTATCCAGTTGAGCTACAAGCGCATATGATATTAATATAGTATTTTATGGAAAAAAAAATAAATTTGATTGTTAAAGATGAAGATAAAAACCTTCGAGTTGATGTTTTTATCAACAAAAAGGAAAATGAAATTAGCAGAACTAGAATTAAAAATTTAATTTTAAGTAAAAAATTAAAATTGAATAATAAAATTTTAGAAGATCCCTCAAAGAAAGTCTCTAAAAATGATATTTTGGACTTGATAATACCAGAGCCTAAAAAAGTTTCTCTTAAGCCTTTTGAATATGGATTAGATATTACATATGAAGATAAAGATTTAATTGTTTTAAATAAACCAGCCGGAATTGTAATGCATCCTGGTGCTGGAAATTTTGATAACACAATTGTTAATGCTTTAATAAATTATGATAAAAATTCCTTATCAAATATTGGTGACAAACTAAGACCGGGTATAGTTCATAGAATTGATAAGAACACTTCGGGTTTAGTGGTTATTGCAAAAAATAATCAAGCACATGAACATCTATCAATTCAATTCAGCAAACACTCTATAACTAGAATTTATCAATTATTAATTTGGGGAAAGGTTAGACCCTCAAAAGGAAAAATTGATACTCTAATTACTAGAAGTTCTAAAAATAGACAAATGATGGAAGTAAGTAATGTAAAAGGAAAAAAAGCGATTACGAATTACAAAACAATAGAGGTCTTTGAAAATAAAAATACTCCAACTTTGAGTCTACTAGAATGTAAACTAGAAACTGGAAGAACTCATCAAATTAGAGTTCATATGAATTACCTGGGAAACAGTATTGTTGGAGATGATAAATATAAGAAAAAATTTAAAAAAATTAAAAATATTGATCCTTTATTAGAAAAAAAACTTATTAACCTTAATAGACAGTTCTTACATGCCAAAACTATCGGATTTATTCACCCTAAAAAAAATGAAGAGATGATTTTTAACTCAATTTTGCCACAAGAGCTTGAAATAATTTTAAAAATGCTAAGAAATACTAGCAAATAAATTATTGAAAAAAAAAAAATATTAACTAGATAAAATACCTATGAATTCAGTTATTAACAGTAATCTACCAACTCTAAGTAATGAAGGTGGGCTATCTACATATTTAGAACAAATAAAAAAATTTCCAATGTTAGATGCTGAGGAAGAATATATGCTTGCTAAGAATTGGAGAACAAATGGAAATGTTAAAGCTGCTGAAAAATTGGTAACAAGCCACCTCAGATTAGTTGCAAAAATAGCGATGGGTTATAAGGGATATGGATTACCAGTAAATGAAATGATTTCTGAGGGAAATGTTGGTTTAATGCAGGCTGTAAAAAAATTTGAACCTGAAAAGGGATTTAGATTAGCAACTTACGCTATGTGGTGGATCAAGGCATCCATACAAGAATATATTTTAAGATCTTGGAGTTTAGTAAAAATTGGTACAACTAGTGCACAAAAAAAACTATTTTTTAATTTAAAAAAATTAAAGAATCAAATTGCACCTCGATCCGAAGGAGACCTAAGAAATGAACATGTTACTGAAATAGCTAATAAACTTGATGTAAGTAAAGAAGAAGTTGTTTCAATGAATCGAAGATTGTCTGGAAAAGAATTTTCTCTAAATGCTCAAGTAGGTGAAGATGGTGACGAGTGGCAAGACTGGTTAGTAGATAAAGAGTTAGACCATGATCTAAAATTTGCTCATCAAGAAGAAATGGAACAAAGAAAAGATTTATTAAAAAATTCTATTAAAGTTTTAAATGATAGAGAAAAAGAAATTTTATATTCAAGAAGATTAAATGATAACCCTACTACCCTTGAAGATCTAAGCAAAAAATATAAGATTAGCAGAGAAAGAGTTAGACAAATTGAAAACAAAGCTTTTGAAAAACTTCAAAAGCACATGTTACTCTTAGCAAAATCTAAAAATCTTTTGCCTGTAAATTAAACTTCAAAAGGATTTTCAATTAATATTGTATCCTCTCGTTCTGGACTTGTAGAAATACTTGATATTTTAGATCCAATAAAATCTTCTACCGCATAAATATAATTTTTTGCATTTTCCGGAAGATCATCCATATTTTTGATACCATTAGTAGACGTTTTCCAACCTGGAAACGATTTGTAGATGGGTTTTATTCTTAATTGATCTTCTACTGCTGCAGGTAAATAATCAATCTTCTCACCATTTAAGTCATATTGAACACACATTTTGATTTCATCCAATTCATCAAGAACATCCAGTTTTGTTAATGCAATTCCATCAATTCCAGAAATTTTAATAGTCTGTCTGACTAAAACTCCATCAAACCATCCACATCTTCTTTTACGACTTGTTACTGTTCCAAATTCTTTACCTCTTGTGCCCAATAATTCTCCAATATCATCATTTAATTCTGTTGGAAAAGGCCCCTCACCTACTCTTGTTGTATATGCTTTAGTTATTCCTAAAACATAATTTATAGAGTTCGGACCACAACCAGTGCCTGTTGCTGCACTTGATGCGACTGTATTGGATGATGTAACGAATGGGTACGTTCCATGATCAACGTCAAGCAAAATACCTTGTGCTCCTTCAAACAATATTTTCTTTTTTTTTCTTTTGAATTGATCTAACTTAAGCCAGACTGGTTGAGAATATTTTAAAATTTCAGGAGCTATTTTTAAAAGATCTTTTTTCAATTGATCTTTTTCAAAGATTTTTTTACCCAATCCTTTTCGAATTGCATTATGATGTTGTAAAACTGAATCTAGTCTTTGATCTAAATTTTTCTCTGATCTAAGATCCATTACTCTTATTGATCTTCTACCAACTTTGTCTTCATATGCTGGTCCTATGCCTCTTCTTGTTGTTCCAATCTTGCCTTTGCCTGCTGCATCCTCTCTAATTTCATCCATTTCTCTGTGAAAAGGTAGAATTAAATTAGCTGACTCTGAAATAATAAAGTTTTCAATGCCCACTTGAACACCTTTTGATTTAATTTCTTTTATTTCTTCAAGTAAAGCCCATGGATCAATTACAACCCCATTTCCAATAATTGAAACTTTATTTTTTCTTACAATTCCAGAAGGTAATAATCTGAGTTTATAAGTAATACCATCTATTACCAGAGTATGACCAGCGTTATGGCCACCTTGAAATCTTATAACTATATCGGCTTGTTCTGAAAGCCAGTCAACTATTTTTCCTTTTCCTTCATCGCCCCATTGTGAGCCCACAACTACAATATTTTTCATTATTTAAATCTTTTATATACTTTCATTGAGTTAAGATGATTAATTGGACCATGACCTTTTCCATATTTTGGGTTTAACTTTATTGCAGAATTTACATACTTAATTCCAAGCTCACAAGCTTTCTTAATGGGTTTTCCACATGAAAAAAAAGTGGTTATGGCGCTAGACAAAGTACAACCGGTACCATGAGTATTTTTAGTTTTATATCTTTTACTATTAAATATTTTTATTTCTGATTTATTTACAAATATATCCTGAACATATCTAAATTTAAGATGTCCACCTTTGATTAAAACATTTTTTGCTCCCAGTTTGATTAGTTCATTTGCTGCAAAAATCATATCATCTTTATTTTTAATTTTTATATTAGTTAAAATTTCAGCTTCAGGGATATTCGGAGTAATTAAACTTACTTTTTTTATTAGTTTAGATTTAAAAAATTTAATCGCATTATCATCTATTAGTTTTGTTCCTCCTTTTGCAACCATTACAGGATCAAAAATTATTTTATTAACTTTAATATTCTCTAAAGCTTTAATAACAGCGTAAATAACTTTTATAGAATGCAACATTCCAATTTTAATTGCATCTGGTTTTATATCTTTTGAGGTAAATATAATTTGTTTTGAAATTTCTTCAGGCGCAATAGAAACTATAGATTTTACTCCAGTCGTATTCTGAGATGTCACTGCTGTAATTGCTGTCATTGCGTATGAACCAAGCGTAGTGACAGTTTTTATGTCTGCCTGAATTCCAGCTCCACCAGATGAGTCTGAGCCAGCAATGATTAATATTTTTGATTTTGGTTTCAATCTATTTAATTTTCTTTAAAATAATATCTATACACTTATTAAGAAGCTTTTTATTTTCACTCTCACCCATAACTCTAATTTTTGACTCTGTGCCAGATTTTCTCACCAATATTCTGCCATGGCCTTTCATTAACTTTTCTGCAATTTTAATAGATTTTTTCACCTCGGGCTTGTTAATAATTGCCCTTTCTTGAACCTCTATATTCTTTAAAACTTGAGGAATTTTTTTAAATTTTTTAAAAAATTCACTAGCTTTTTTCCCTTTTCTAATTGCAAATAATACTTCCAAAGCAACTAATAATCCATCTCCTGTTGTTGCAAATTTTCCTAAAATAATGTGTCCAGATTGTTCTCCACCTAAGTTGAAGTTATATTTTTGCATTTTTTCTTTCACATATCTATCACCTACATTCGCACGAATAAATTTTATTTCTTTATAATTTAAAAATTTTTCTAAACCATAATTAGACATTAAAGTACCAACAACACCTCCTTTTAGCATTTTCTTATTTTTCCATCTTGTTGCCAATGCAGCAATAATTTGATCTCCATCTATTATGTTGCTCATCTCATCACACATAATAATTCTATCAGCATCACCATCTAAAGAGATACCCAAATGAGCCTTATATCTTTTTACTGCATTTTTAATATTATTAGGAAATGTTGAGCCACAATTTTTATTTATATTTAAACCATTAGGATTTATTCCAATTGCAATTACTTTGGCCCCTAAAGATTTTAGTAATTCTGGACCTGCTTTATACCCAGCTCCATTTGCACAATCAATTACAATCCTGAGTCCTCTAAGGTTAAAATCTTTAGTAAAATTTTTTTTTAAAATCTTTATATAATCTTTAGTTCCACTTTCTAATCTTTTAACTCTTCCCAATTTTTCAGGTCTTGATAAATTTTTATCGATTTTTTTATCTATTAAGTTTTCAATTTTTTTTTCAATTTTGTCTGATAACTTCATTCCATCAGGGCCAAAGAGTTTAAGGCCATTGTCATAATGTGGATTGTGAGAAGCAGTAATCATAATGCCCATATTGGCTTTCATATCTTTCGTGAGCATAGCTAAACCATTAGTGGGAAGAGGTCCTAGTGTATACACATGCATTCCTGCTGACGTTAAACCAGAAACTAATGCAGGTTCTAAAGTATAACCAGATAACCTTGTATCTTTAGCAATAATTGCTGTTTGTTTCTTCTTTTTTTGAGACTTAAAATATGTCCCTGAAGCCAAGCCAAATTTAAAAAACATATCACCATTAATATTTTTACTATTAATGGCCCCTCTTATTCCATCTGTTCCAAAATATTTTTTTGACATTATCTTTTAATTAACTCTTTAAAAACTTTTATACCCTGTATTATTTCATCAACCTCATGGATTCTTAAAATTTGCACACCTTGCATCATAAGGAAAAGGGATGAAGCGACAGTTCCTCCAGTTCTATTTTTTGTATCATTTGTACCAGATAATTCTTTTATAAATTTCTTTCTAGAATTACCTACAAGTACAGGAAAACCAAGTGTATGAAAAATAGAAATATTACTTATTAAATTCATATTATGTTTCAAATTTTTTCCAAAACCTATACCTGGATCAATAATTATTTTATCGTGTTTTATGCCAATAGATCTTAAAAATTTAATCTTTTTTTCAAAAAAATCATAAATTTCTAATAGCTCATATTTGTAACTTGGATTATTTTGCATATTTTCAGGCGTACCTTGTGAGTGTTGAATAATAAAAGGAATATTATATTTTTTTAAAATATATATAGTTTTAGGATCATAATTCAATCCTGATACATCGTTTATAATTTTGATGCCGAGCTTAATACCTTTCTCCATCACTTCAGATTTTCTGGTATCTAAAGAGACAGAAAATTTTTTACATATTGGTTTTAAAATTTTATTTATTCTATTCCATTCAACTTTTAAACTTATTGCTTTTGAACCTGGTCTTGTCGACTCACCGCCCACGTCAATGACTCTTGCTCCAGATAATAACATTTCATTTGCATGATGAATTCCAATCTTTTTTTTATTAAATTGTCCGCCATCAGAAAAACTATCTGGAGTAAGATTCAATACTCCCATAATGTTCGGTAATTCAGAAAAATTAAAGTTAGCAAAATTTTTTTTTTTTGATGTAATCTTTTTTAAATCTGAAATAATCTCTTTTTTAAGTGATTTTGGTAAACTACTTAGTTGGTTTATGGAAATTTTTTTTTTTGATTTTCTAGAAATCAATTCTAAATGATCAAAAGAAATTTCTTTATGACCATTTAAGGGAAGTGTTTTTTTCTTTTTTAATAAAGCTTTTGAAGTTTTTCCATAATAGAAATTACACGCTCTTGTGTAATATCTAGGCATTAATATTAATGAACAATTTTTGGTTTAAGACCCATCGCACCTAGAGCTGAGCTCTTATCTTCCTCTGTTTGATCTTTTTCATCGTTTCTTTCGATAGGTTTATTGTGCAATATTAAATCTCTTATCTCATCACCAGTTAAAGTTTCGTAAAGAAGTAATGTTTTTGCTAATTTATGTAAATCCTCAATTTTTTCATTTAAGATTTTTTTCGCTCTGTTATATCCTTCATCAACTAATTTTTTTATTTCAGCATCTACTTTTTTTTGCGTATCCTCAGACATTTGTTGATTTCTAGCAACAGATCTGCCCAAAAAAACTTCATCTTGATTGTCTCCATAACTTAATGGGCCTAGTAATTCACTCATCCCAGCTTCAGTCACCATATGTTTTGCTTCTGCAGTAGCAAATTTTATATCTGACATCGCCCCAGAAGTTACTTTATCATGTCCAAATATTATTTCTTCAGCAACTCTTCCTCCCATTGCTTTTGCTATTTGTGACTTCATGTATTCTCTATTTTTTGAGTATTTGTCTCTTTCTGGTAAAGTCATAACCATTCCTAAAGCTCTTCCTCTTGGAAGTATTGTGGCCTTATGTATAGGGTCGTCTGCTTTTTCATTTAAAGAAACTATCGCATGTCCAGCTTCGTGATATGCAGTTAACTTTTTATCATCTTCTGTTTGAACCATTGACCTTTTTTCAGCACCCATCATCACTTTATCTCTCGCTTCTTCAAAATCAGCTAAAGTCACTATTCTTTTACTTTTTCTAGCTGCGAGCAATGCTGCTTCATTAACTATGTTTGCTAAATCTGCACCTGAAAATCCAGGTGTTCCTCTTGCAACTGTTCTTAAGTTAACGTCTGGAGCAATTTTAATTTTTTTAGCATGCACTTTTAAAATTTTTTCTCTACCTATGATGTCAGGTAATCCAACAACAACCTGCCTATCAAATCTACCTGGTCTTAAAAGTGCTGGATCGAGCACATCTGGTCTATTTGTTGCTGCTATTATAATTACACCCTCATTAGTATCAAAACCATCCATCTCTACTAATAATTGATTAAGAGTTTGTTCTCTTTCATCATTACCACCACCTAAACCTGCACCTCTGCTTCTTCCAACAGCATCTATTTCGTCAATAAAAATTATACATGGTGAATTCTTTTTACCTTGTTCAAACATATCTCTAACTCTTGATGCTCCAACTCCAACAAACATTTCAACAAAATCAGAACCTGAAATAGTAAAAAAAGGAACTCCAGCCTCTCCAGCAATTGCTCTTGCTAAAAGAGTTTTTCCAGTTCCAGGATTTCCTACCAATAGAGCTCCTCTTGGAATTTTTCCTCCAAGTCTGCTAAATTTTTTTGGGTCTTTTAAAAATTCTACAATCTCTTCTACTTCTTCTTTAGCTTCTTCCACACCAGCTACATCATTAAATGTCACTTTTCCTTTAAGCTCATTCATCATCTTGGCTTTTGATCTACCAAAGCCCATTGCACCACCTTTGCCTCCTTGCATTTGTCTCATAAAGAAAATCCAAACTGCAATTAACAACAACATAGGGAACCAAGAAAGTAAAACACCAAATAGTGATGGCATTTTTTCATCTATGGGTGCAGCAGATATACTTACACCTTTATCTGAAAGTTTTTCTATTAAATTTGGATCATTAGGAGAGTAAGTTGTAAAACTATTTCCATTTGAATAAACACCTTTAATATTATTACCCTGAATTTCTACTTTCAAAATTTCTCCATTATCAACTGAAGTTAAAAATTCCGAAAATATAATTTGATTTCCTTTTTTAATATTAGCTTGGGGATTTTTAAACATATTATATAGACCAATAGTTAAAAATACTATGATTGCCCACATTGCTATATTTTTCATGTTCATGGGTCTAAAATAAGAATTATTATAAATTAAACAAGTGGCAATTTGGTATAAACTTCAAATTTTTAACGCTCTTTTGAGATTATTACAGTTTGATGCACCTTTTCAATGACACATCCTCCCAAAGTAGATTTAAAATATGCATGATTCTTGATATCATTAATAATCTTATCTAATTTTTTCCCTCTTACAGAGTAGTATTTTTTTCCAATTAATTTAATTGTTTCTGACAAGGCTCTAAAAATTATCTCATTAGGTTGATTAAAAAAAAATTTATTAAGAAAAATTTTGTCTTTTTTTTCTAAAAAAAATGTATTTTTTTTTATATTTTCATCTACATAAAAATCTACGACAGTATTAGAGTTTTTTAAATTCTTAATTGTTTTGTGAAATTTTTTTTCTTCTAAACCATTATTTTGTAAATCAAATATTAATTTTCTTACTCTTGTTCTTTGAAATTTTTCATCTTTATTTGAAGGGTCTTCTACATAGAAATTAAATATATTTTTAGAAAGAAAAACTAAATCTTGTTTTCTTTGATCAAGCAGTGGTCTGAGTATTCTTTTGCCACCCATTTTAGTTACTTTATCTAATGAGACAAGACCCTTTAAACCACTGCCTCTTAACATTCTTATAAAAAAATTTTCAAATAGATCATCTTGATGATGTCCTAACAAAATATCTTTTATTTTTAAACTATCAGATTTTTTGAATAATAATTCATACCTTTTTATTCTTGCAATTCCCTGTATATTTTTTAGTGGTTTCTTGCCTTTCCATGTTAAAATTTCTGATTTTATAGATATGCTATTTAAAAGCTGTTTAACAAGTCTTGCTTCTTTTGTTGAGTCAGATCTTAATTTATGATCAACAATTAAGAATTTAGCAGGAACTTTATTTTTAATTGAATAAATATGAGCTAAGAAAGCCAATGCAAGGCTATCAGGTCCTCCAGATACTGCCACAATGAATTTGCCATCAATATTTAATGATTTTTCAAATTTTTTGTAAATTTGATTAATCTTACTATTTTTTAATTTACTTTTTAAAAATTTAGGAATTTTGTTTACTACATTCAAATTTTTGAGACTCATATTTAGCTTTTTGGATCACAGATTGATTTGCTTTTGGATATTGTTTTTCTACACCATTTATCATTTTACAACCTTGATCTTTTTCTCCAATCTGGACCATGGATACGCCAAGCTTCAATAAATTAATAGGGGCTTTATCACCTTTAGGATATTTTTGATAACCTTCTAAGTATGCTGATGCAGCATCAGTATAAAGCTGTCTTATTCTAAAAGTCTCTGCATACCAATATTGTGCGTTACCCGCCAACTCATGTTCAGGATTTTTATTAACAAATTCTCTAAATGCTCTTTCAGCCATAGAGTAATCTCCAACTTTTAAAAAACTTGTTGCAAATTCGTATTGTTTTTTTGGTGGCTCATTGGGAAGAATAGATTCTTCCGCCTGAAAAGTTTCAGTCACAATTGTTGCTGTAGTGTCTATAGACTGTGTTTGCTGAGACATTTCATTGCTTACTGTATCTTTATAAGAAGTTGATCCAAAATCTTCTGGCTGAGAACTTCCTGGCAAAACCTCCTCGGATTTATTTTTTGTTTTTTTTGTAATTTTTTTATTATCACCACTGGAAACAGAATCTTCAATATCTTGAAATCTTATCTGGTTGTCAGCTTGAACTTTTGACATTCTGCTCGATAATTTGTCTAACTTGAAATTTATTTCCTCAAATTTATTAGTAAGTTGCTGAAATTGGTTTTCAATTTCTGAAAGTTTTAATAAGTGTCTGGTTAAAACATCTTCCGAATTATTATTAGAATTTAAACTTAAATTGTTTGCACTTTGATTATCTAACTGTAGCGAGCCTGAGTAAACTGCTTTTTCTAAAGTTTTTACATCTTTTTGAATTTGCTCTAAGATTTCATAAATATTATGGTTATCTGCATGTGAATTTATGTGTGAAAAAAAACTAATTATAATAATAAATTTAACAATTAAAATTTTAAACGATAGTTTCATATGTGAGTTTATGTTTAAAATAATGGCAAAAAAAAGACCCTTAATCGACTAAGAATTAAGGGTCTTTAATTTTAAAAAAATTAGTTAGCTTTTACAGAAACTGATCTTCTATTTTTTGACCAAGCTAATGGATTTGATCCTGAATCAACAGGTCTTTCTTTACCATAACTTAAAACTGAAATTCTGTCTGATGAAATTCCATAAGTCATTAAATAATCTTTTGCTGCATTAGCTCTTCTTTCACCAAGCGCTAAGTTATATTCTCTAGTTCCTCTTTCGTCAGCATGACCTTCTAAAACAATTGTAATTTTAGAATTTTTCCTTAACCATGCGGCTTGTTTTCTCAAAGTTTCTCTTGAGGCAGTAGTAAGAACCGACTCGTTAGTTGCGAAGAAAACTCTATCAGGTACACCTGAAGCTAAATACTCAACTGTATCTGTTCCAGTGTAAACATCTCCTTGCATTTGTCCTGTTTTTTTTTGAAGTAGCACAAGCAGATAGCACTAAACACGCAACAGTTATTAAAAAAGCGTTTTTTAGAATTTTGTTTAATTTCATTATTGCTCCTTGGTCAATATTTCTTATTCTTAACATTTTCACAACTAATTAGATCTTTCAAGTTAAAAAATCAAGATAATATTGTTTAATTACTTAATAAAGATGACCATGATGGGTCTGATGCATCTGTAGGAGTGCTAACAAGCCTCTCATTATAGCCAGTCAAATCTATTGACCATAATTTAGCTGAAAAACCTTCTCCTTTACTATCGGTTTTTGTCTCTCTGTAAAAAATTAAAACTCTACCATTAGTAGACCAAGAAGGTGCCTCTTGATAAAAATTTTCAGTTAATAATCTTTCTCCACTCCCATCTGTTCTCATTACTCCAATATAAAATTTACCTTTATGTAGTTTTGTAAATGCAATTAGATCACCTCTAGGAGACCATACTGGAGTCCCATAAAGTCCTTTACCGAAAGAAATTCTTTTAACATTACTACCATCACTTCTCATTATATAAATTTGTTGATAGCCACTTCTATCAGAATTAAAACAAATATATTTTCCATCGGGTGAATATGATGGAGAAGTATCTATTGAAGGATGATTTGTAATTTTTTCAACTATTCTATTTTCTAAATCCATAGTGTAAATTTCAGAATTTCCATCTTTTGCAAAACTCATTATTATTTTTTTTCCATCTGGAGAAAATCTTGGAGCAAATGTCATACCAGGAAAATCTCCGACTACTTCTTGCATTCCAGTTTCTATATCTAAAAGATAAACTCTTGGTAAGTTTCTAAAATAAGAAAGATAAGTGACCATCTGATTTGTTGGATTGAATCTTGGTGTCAAAACAAGCTCATTACCTAATGTCAAAAATTTATTATTTGCACCGTCTTGATCCATTATAGCTAATTTTTTAATCCTTCTAGTTTTTGGACCTTCCTCTGAAACATATATTATTCTTGTATCAAAATAACCTTTCTCACCAGTTAATCTTTCATAAATTTTATCTGTGATTATGTGACCAACCCTTCTCCAATTATTTGGTACAGTTGTAAATGCTAAAGCCATCATTTCTTTTCCAGCAAGAACATCCCATAATCTAAATTCTACTCTCAATTTATCATCTACAAAATTTACTTTTCCAGTTATCAAAGCTTGTGCTTTAATTAAATTCCAATCTTCGAACCTTGGTTTTAAATTTGCTATATCTGGTGCTTGAAGAAAAGCATCTTTGTTTAATGGATTAAAAAGCCCAGAAGCTTTTAAGTTTTTCTCTACAACAGACGAAATTTCTGATCCTATATTCTTTTTTTTTAAAACTTTTTCAAAACTTTGTCTTGATTTCTCATCAATTGATAAAGGAGAAACAGCTATTGGAAGTGGATTTAAGTTTCCTCTTGTAATATCAACTTCAATTAAAGCAAAGCTTTTTGAAGGGAAGAAAAATAACAGAAAAATTATAAAAATTTTTTTCATATTTATATACTATCCTTCTAACATCTCTCTTGCATCAAAATTTAATTGTAATTCTTTCCATCTTTCATAACCAGTAGTTGGTACTCTGAGTGGTTGACATAATTTTACAGCTCTTAATGCGCTTTCAGCTAAAACTTTATAAAAGCCTTGACCAGGTCGATTCATTCTGGCGTGATCTAATATTTCTGATTGTAATACAGTACCATCTGGATTTAGTAAAAGTTTTATTCTGACTAATAAATTTTCATTATATGGTAAACCTAAAGGAATACTCCAACATCCAAATATCTGTGCTTTAAGTGCATCCTCCTCACTTAATGATAAACCAGAAAGTTCTACACTTTTTTGTTGATCTTGAGTAATTTTATCTGTTTTATTTACTGTTTCAGCACTCTCCTCTTTTGATTTATCAATTAACGCAGCAATATTGTTTGGATCAAATAGCTCGTCTTTCTCAAACTCAGATACCTGTTTTACCTCATTATCAATTTGTTCTGGATTTTGTTTATCATCTTTAATTTTTTCTACTTTCTTTATTTTATCATCAGGCATAGGAACAGCATCTGGCTTAATTTTTTTGACTTTTTTTGGTGGCGCTTGTTCAGAAACAAGTTTTTTTTCTTTTTCTTTGATTTTTTCAATTATTTTTTTTGCTTTAGGTGCAAATGGAATGTTTGTTTTATCTGTAATTTGTATCAACTCAACTGATACGATTGGAGGAAGATCAATTGGTTTTTTTGCAAGAAATGGTAAACTCATAGCTGTAATTACTACTAATATTAAATGTAAAACAGAAGAGATAAATATACTTCTATTAAACACTTTTTTACCTTTCTTTATATGGTTCAGAAATCAAAGCGACTTTTGTAAATCCTGATCCTGACAACAAACCCATAATTTCTAATACTCTTCCGTAATTAATTGTTTTATCACCTCTCACGTATATTCTTGTGTCAGTTCTATTTTTTGAGACTGCTAAAACTTTTGCAATAATTTTTTCATATTCTACTTTTGACTCTTGAATAAATATTTCTCCCTTAGAGTTAATTGATAAAGTTAGAGGTTCAGCTTCTTCAGGAAGTGAGTCAGCAGAACTCTCTGGTAAATCAACTTGTACGCCCACTGTTAGTAGGGGGGCTGTTACCATAAATATAATTAGAAGAACTAACATAACATCAACAAATGGAGTAACATTAATCTCACTCATTGGTTCTTTGGATGAACGGTTTAATTTAAAAGCCATTTTAAATTATAGTTAAAAATCTTTTTGAGAAATTTTCTAGTTTTTTTGAATATAAAATTGTGTCATTGTTAAACTTATTATATGCAATCACAGCAGGAATAGCCGCTAACAATCCAAGTGCGGTTGCAAATAATGCCTCTGCTATACCAGGTGCAACAATTGCCAAACTAGTGTTTCTAGATATTGCTATTGATTGAAAAGAATTCATGATGCCCCAAACTGTTCCGAATAAACCAATGAATGGAGCAGTAGAACCTACAGTTGCCAAAAAAGTGTAACCTTTACTTATTTTGGAAATTTGTTTTTCTATTCCTGTTTCTAACATTGTTGTAATTCTATCATGTAAATCAGTTTTTGATTTTCTTTTTAATAAACTTTGCATTGCATCTTTAAAAACTAATGTCATAGGGTCTTGAGTGTTTGCAGGTAAATTATTATAAAATGATTCTGCAGATTTTGAATTCCAAAATTTTGTTTCAAACTCTTCTGTTGATTGACTTATTCTTTTAAATAATTTGATTTTATCTATAATTATTGCCCAAGAATATATTGAGCTAACAATCAATAAAATGATTACAGTTTTAACAATAATGTCAGCACGAATAAATAAACTTAGTAATGAAAAATCAGTGTTAGATGCTAGCCCTACTGCTTGAGTTGAAATGTCTGCTTCCATATTGCCTTCTCACACTTAAATGTGTCATGATTTTGTCTTAAATGTCCAATTGCTAATCGCCTATTTTGTAAGTTTCATAATAAAAACTCGATATTAAAATAGCATCAGCCTTGTTAGAGTCTTTTTTTTTGGATAATTGAGATGAAAAATAAGGAAAAACCTCAATTGCTCTTGTTCTACTTGCATCTTTTTCGGAATTTATAAGATTAAAATATTTTTTCCATTTAGCAGGTCTAACAAAATGTACAGATAATTGCATCGCAGCACAAATACCTTTTAAAATCCCAAAAGATTGTCCAAAATTAAACATGCTGGTTACACCTTGGCCTGGCATTGCAGAAACCTGCTCAATAATAACTCTAACTTTATCTCTCTCTTTTTTTTTAATTCTTTCATAAATTTCATTATAGACCTGAGCTCCATTTACCTGTCTTTTGTTCTTTTTACCTTCTGTCATTGTTGGCATTTCAATTACATCAATAATTTTGCCTTCATCAAAAAAACAAATTGATCCAGATATTCCAGGGTCTATACCAATAATTAACATAAATTAATCTGTAAATTGAGCGTTTGAAAAAACATTTTGAATATCATCGTCTTCTTCTAATGATTCAAAAAAATTAATCAAATCCTCATTTCTCTCCTTCAAAATTTTTACCTTATTCAGCGGTATCCATTCAATCTCTGTTGAAATAAAATTTGTGATTTCTTTCTCTAATTCTTTTTTAACATTATATAATTCATCTATAGAACATTGTATTTCATGAAAACTATTATTTGTTTTACACTCGTCTGCACCTGCTTCAATTGCTAGTTCAAAAATACGCTCATCCGAAATTTCTTTTTTATCAATTTTAATTATTCCAAGCTGATTAAAATTATGAGACGCAGAGCCTTGGGTTCCAAGATTTCCACCTGCTTTTTGAAAAATAGTTCTTATATTTGATGCCGTTCTATTTTTATTATCAGTAAGAGTTTCTACTATTACTGCTACTTTGTCTGGTCCAAAACCTTCGTACCTTAAATTTTCAAAATTTAATTCTGTGTTTACAGATGATTTATCAATAGCTCTTTCAATATTATCTTTAGGCATATTTGCAGATCTTGCTGCTTGTATTGCAGACCTTAATCTTGGGTTCATTGCAGGATCTTTATCTCCAAGCTTCGCTGCAACAGTAATTTCTTTGGATAATTTTGAAAAAATTTTAGACCTTTGTTTGTCAGCTTTACCTTTTTTATGTTTAATTCCTGCCCAATGCGAGTGTCCAGCCATATCAATACTAACTATTTTTTAGTTGACCATCAAATATAAAACTTTCAACATTATTAGCTAGACCAGTTTCCAAATTACAATCAACAATTGCTCCACTCAATGTTACATCTCCAGAAGCAGGAAAAAGTTTAATGGAGTCTTCTTTTAAAAATCTTTTTAATGAGTTTTCTTTATCCATTCCAATTACTGAATTATAATCACCACACATTCCAGCATCAGTTTGATATCCTGTACCATTTTTTAAGACTCTAGCATCATTAGTTGGAACATGTGTGTGAGTGCCAATCACTAGGGTTGCTTTACCATCAAAAAAATGTCCCATAGCATTTTTTTCACTTGTAATTTCTCCATGAAAATCAACTATTAGAAAATCAAAATCTTTTTTGAGATTATATTTTTTTAAAAAATTTTGAGCAGATAAAAAAACGTTTTCACATTTTTTCATAAATACATTTCCCATCAAGTTCAGAACACCAATTTTTAAATTATTCTTTGTTGTGTAAATCTCAAATCCTTTACCTGGTGATGGCTCAAATAAATTATGAGGTCTTAATAGTCTATTTTCATTATCAATATGTTTCATGATCTCTTTTTGATCCCAAACATGATTACCTGTAGTAATTACATTTACCCCACATTCGAAAAGATCATCACAAATTTCCTTTGTTAAACCTACTCCTGACTCAGCTGCATTTTCGCCATTTACAATTACAAAATCTATCTTTTTTTTTAAAATTTGATCAGGAAGATTATCTTTTATTTTTAAACAACCAGGATTTCCAATAACATCACCTAAAAATAAAACTTTCATTTTGATAAATTTTTTTCAGTTAAAATATAATCGAGTTTCATATCATGCTTATTAGTTGATAATTTTTTTACTTTTTGAAATGAAAAAGCTAAACCCACTAATAATATTTTTTTCCTTATTTTTAATTTACTAATATATCTATCATAAAATCCACCACCATAACCTAATCTATTTAATTTTTCATCAAAAGCTACCATGGGTACCAATAAAATATCTGGATATTCAATTTTATTTGTAATTGGTTCGGGTATTCCTAATTCGTTTATTATTAATGGATCTTTTGGGTTCCAACTAAAAAAATCCATTTTAAAATTTTTTCTAATTTTTGGAAGTGAAATTTGATATTTTTGTTTTTCAAGTTTTTTTAAAATTTTAATATCATCAACCTCAAAATTATAAGGATAATATCCTCCTAGTTTTTTACCTGAAATTTTTTCCTTTTTTAAAATTTTTAATAAATTTTTATAATTAATTTCTAAATTTTTATAGCTATTTTGTTTTCTGATTTTTAATATTCTTTTTCTTATTGCAGATTTATTCACAAGTGTTTTAAGATAGGTTCTCTAAGTTTGCTTTTTCAACAAAACTTGAAATTTCGTTAGCAGCTTCATCAATTAGTTTTTCATAATTTTTTTGATTTTCATCAATTTCATTTTTGAGTTTTAAATGATTTTCGTTCAACTCCTTTATTTCCATTTCTTTTTTATCTCTATATTCATAAATTAAGGATTTTAGTTCTTTAAATTTATTAGAGAGGTTTTTTAATTCGTCCTTTTTTTGCTCAACCTTTTTTTTAGTTTCATAGTACTCATCCATAACTTTTACAGCAGTTATAAGTAAAAGTTTATTTTCACCTAGATTTCCAAGATCATTTTTAAGATTATTAAATTTTTGATTTATTTGAATCAACAGATCTTCTAAATGCTCTTCCTGTCCATCTTCACAAGACAAAAGAAATTCTTTTCCATTAAATTTAATACTTACGTTTGCCATTTATCAATTTCATCCAACAAAGTATCTGTTTCTTGATTTAATTCATCAATTTTCTCTGAAAATTCTGTTTGTTTTTTTTTCTCTATTTTTTCCTGATTTTGAAATTCACCCAATTTTTTACTTAAATCATTGTAATCATCAGTTAAACTTTTATATCTTTCCTCTAATTCTTGTTTTTCAATTTCTAATTGATTTTTTTGAATGCTCAAATTCTCGATGTTCTTTTTAATATCTGGGTTTTTAAAATTTAAGTTTTTTAATTTTGTTAACGCCAAATTTAGTTTTTTTTCTTTTTCGATCACAGAATTCATATATATATGATTATATTATTAAATAGAATCTTCTTAGTCTAGACAGGATAATTTTTTGAGCAAACAATATAAAGAATTAGCTAATTGTATTAGATTTTTGTCCATTGATGCAGTTCAAAAAGCTAATTCAGGACATCCTGGTATGCCCATGGGTATGGCAGATGTGGTGACAGTTCTTTTCAAAGATTTTTTGAATTTCAATCCAAAAAATCCTAGCTGGATAAATAGAGATAGGTTCGTTCTTTCAGCTGGACATGGGTCTATGTTGCTTTACTCTCTCCTACATTTAACGGGCTATAAAAGTATTTCTTTAAAAGATATAAAAAATTTTAGACAGTTAAATTCTATTTGTGCTGGTCATCCAGAATATCATCCAAATACTGGAATAGAAACTACCACAGGACCTCTTGGGCAAGGAATATCAAATGCAGTCGGCTTTGCGATATCAGAAGAAATTTTAAAAAAAAAAAATGGGAAAAAAAAAATAAATCACAAAACTTATGTTTTGGCTGGTGATGGTTGCTTAATGGAAGGAATAAGCCATGAGGCTTTAAGTCTTGCTGGACATTTAAAACTTAAGAATCTTATTTTACTTTTTGATAATAATCATATTTCTATTGATGGCCCTACTAGCTTAGCAGTTTCTGACGATCATGAAAAAAGATTTAAAAGTTATGGTTGGAATTATTTGAAAATTAATGGTCATAATTTCAATGAAATATCAAAGGCCCTAAAAAAAGCTCAAAATTCAAAAAAACCTATAGTTATTTCTTGCAAAACAACGATTGGTTTTGGTTCGCCAAATAAAAGTGGTAAAGCATCATCTCACGGAAGTCCTTTAGGTGAAGATGAGGTAAAATTAGTCAGAAAAAAATTAAACTGGAAGCATGAGCCTTTTCAAATTCCAAAAAATTTATTAGATGAATGGAAAAAAATTGGAGATGAAGCTAGTAAAAAAGCTTCTAAACATGATAATAAATTTAAAAAGATAATTTCAAATAAGAACACTCTTAAACTTTTAAGTAGCTCGATTGAAAAGATTAAGAAAAATTATCTTAAAGACTTAAAACCCTTTGCAACAAGAAAAACTTCTGAAATGTTTTTAGATATTGTGTCTAAATTACCAAATTTAATTGGGGGTTCAGCTGACTTGGCTGGTTCAAATAATACAAAAACTAAAAATCATAAAATAATTAAACCAGGTAATTTTTCTGGAAATTACATTCACTATGGAGTTAGAGAGCATGCAATGTGCGGAATCATGAATGGTATAGCATTACATAGTGATCTTATTCCTTATGGAGGTACTTTCTTAATATTTAGTGATTATTGTAAACCCTCAATTAGATTGGCTGCCATGATGAAACAAAGAGTTATTTATATTTTCACACACGACTCTATTGGTCTGGGAGAAGATGGCCCTACTCATCAGCCAATAGAACAATTAGCTAGCTTAAGATCAATTCCAAATTTAAATGTATTTAGACCTTCAGATTTAATAGAAACTTTTGAGTGTTGGCAGTTAGCCATCGAAAATAAAGATACACCTAGTGTTTTAGCTTTAACTAGACAAGGAATTAATCCTATAAGAGCTAAAGACTCATCCAAAAACGAGTCATCTGCAGGCGCGTACGAAGTTTTAAGGAGTGGGGAAAACATAAGTGTAACAATAATATCGTCTGGGTCTGAAACTAGTTTAGCTTGCGATATTTGTCATAAATTAGCCATAGAGAATATTTATTCTAAGGTAATTTCAATGCCTTGCCAGGAATTATTTGACCAACAAAATGAAAACTATAAAAATAAAATTTTAACTGAGACTGAACTAGTTGTATCCATTGAAGCCTCTGAAACTAATTACTGGAAGAAATACACTGGAACCAGCGGATTAAATTTTGGAATTGATGATTTTGGAAAAAGTGCACCTTATAAAGAGATTTACGACTATTTTAACTTAACTTCAAAAAGTATAATTAAAAGGATAAAAGAAAAATTATGAAAATTAAAGTTGGTATCAATGGAATGGGAAGAATAGGAAGAATGATCCTTAGATCAATCATTGAAAATAATAACAATATTGAAATAAAACATATTAACAACAGGTCCAGTTCTGAAGCCTGTTCCAATCTTTTAAAATACGACTCTATACATGGAAAATTTAATGCAGAAGTAGATTTCGATAGCAATCATTTAGTCATAAACAAAAATAAAATTTCTTTTAGTCAAGAAACAGATTTAGATAACATTAATTGGAAGAAATTTGATGTTGACTATGTTTTTGAATGCACAGGAAAATTTAATTCTAAGGATAAACTGCTACCTCATTTAAAAAATGGTGCAAAAAAAGTTATTGTTTCTGCACCTTGTAAAAATGCAGATAAAACAATTGTATTTGGAGTTAATGAAGCAGATTTAAAAAAAGAGGATGATATTATTTCGGCTGCATCATGTACAACTAACTGTCTTGCGCCAGTAGCTCATGTTTTAAATAAAAATTTTGAAATTGAAAAAGCTTTCATGACTACAATACACGCATTTACTAGCGACCAGAGAATTTTAGATAACTCACATAAAGACCCACGAAGGGCTAGATCGGCAAGTCAATCAATAGTACCAACCTCTACTGGTGCATCAAAAGCTATAGGTGAAATTATACCTTCTCTTAAAGGTAAGTTAGAAGGAATAGCAATGAGAGTACCAACACCAAACGTCTCTTTGGTTGAATTAGTTTTTTGTACCAAAAAAGATTTAAGTATTGAAAAAATTAATTCAGCGTTTCAGGATTTTAGTAAAAAACAAAAAATAAAAGTTTTAGAGACAACTCAAGAAAAACTTGTATCTATTGATTTTAATCATAATCCTGCTTCATCGATAGTCGATACAACTTTAACTAATGTTGTTGGAAAAAATATGGGTAAAATTTCAGCATGGTATGATAATGAGTGGGGTTTCTCGAACAGAATGTGTGATATAGCAGAACACCTTCATAAAATTTCTTAATGAAATATATAAGAAATCAAAAAAATTTAATAGACAAAAAAGTTTTATTAAGATTAGATTTAAATGTTCCTCTTAAAAATAGAGTAATTACAGACCAAACAAGAATTGATAAAATATTACCTATTATAAATTTCTTACTAGAAAAAAAATCTAAAATATTAATTATTTCACATGTGGGTAGACCAAAAGGCAAAAGAATTGAAGATCTTTCTTTAAAGCCAATTTGTGAAAATCTAGAGAAAAAAATTAACCTTAAAATTAATTTGATTAAAGAAGATATCTTTAAAATTAAAAAAGAAGATTTATTTAAAGATCCTGAAGAAAAAGTGATTTTTTTAGAAAATATAAGATTCTACGAGGAGGAGGAAAAAAATGACATTAATTTTTCTAAACATTTAGCAAAACTCGCAGATATATTTGTTAATGATGCTTTTTCCTGTTCACATAGATCTCATGCCTCTGTTAGTAAAATTACAGAATTTTTACCATCTTTTGCTGGTTTACAACTAGAAACAGAGGTTAATGCACTAAAAAAAGTTACTACTGAAATCAAAAAACCAATTACTTGCATAATTGGAGGATCAAAAATTTCAACAAAAATTGGTATAATAAAAAATTTAATACCAAAGTTTAATAACATTATTATTGTTGGAGGAATGGCAAATAATATTTTGAGCTTTAAAGGTAATCCAATAGGAAAATCAATTAAAGAGGATGATTGTGACGTGATAATAGAGGATATTTTCAAAATTTCAAAAAAGTATTCATGCTCTATTTTTTATCCAGAAGATGTGATGGTAGGAAAAAATTTAGAGGATAAATCAGAAATTAAAAATCTCAATGAAATATTAAATGACGATTTAATTTTAGACATTGGACCAAAAACAATAGAAAAAATCAAATATATTATTGAAACTAGTGAGACAGTTTTATGGAATGGGCCAGCTGGTTATTTTGAAAATCCAAATTTTGCAAATGGCAGCTTTGAAATTGCAAAAAAAATCATTGAAAAAAATAAAAATAATCGTGTTTATTCTATTGCGGGAGGAGGAGATACGATAGCTGTTTTGAATCAAATTGAAGAAATTAATAATTTCAATTTTGTTTCAACTGCTGGTGGAGCATTTTTAGAATACCTTGAAGGAAAAGAACTTCCTGGTATAAGTGCTTTAAATAAATATGTCTGAACTAAATAATATAGCTCTTCAAATTCTTGGTAATGGAAAAGGTATTTTAGCCGCTGATGAAAGTACGGGTACAATGACTAAAAGACTAGAAAGTGTCAGTGTCCCATCAACTCCTGAAAATCGATTATTGTTTAGAGAAACTCTTTTTAGTGCTTCAGGAATGAGTAATTATATTGGAGGAGTAATTTTATATGATGAAACAATAAAACAAACGTCCTCAAAAAAAAATAAAATTCCAGAATTAATTTCAAGTATGGGATCTCATCCAGGTATAAAAGTTGATACTGGCGCAAAGGTTTTAGCAGGTTCACCTGATGAAAAAATTACTGAGGGTCTGGATGGTCTTAGAGATAGGTTAATAGAATATAAAAAACTAGGTGCTAAGTTTACTAAATGGCGAGGTGTTTACAGCATATCTAAAGATTACCCAAGTAAACTATCAATTCAATCTAATGCACATGCATTAGCTCGATACTCAGCATTAGTGCAAGAATGTGGAATGGTTCCAATTGTTGAACCAGAGGTGTTAATGGACGGTGATCATTCAGCAAAAGATTGTTATGAAAAAACTTCTGAGGTGATAAAAAAATGTTTTGAAGAACTTATTTTGCACAAAGTTGATTTAAAAGGCATAATATTAAAACCTAATATGATTTTAGCTGGGAACAAATCTAAAGATAAAATTTCAAATGAGGAAATTGCAAAAATGACTTTGAAATGTTTAAAGAATTCTGTTCCATCAGAGGTACCTGGTATTGCCTTTTTATCAGGTGGACAATCAGAAATTGAGGCAACAGAAAATCTTAACTTGATTAATAAATTAAATAATACAAATTTTATAATGAGTTATTCTTATGGACGAGCTCTTCAACAAAGTGCCCTTAAATTTTGGTCAAAAGATACTCAAAACATTGAAGGCACTCAAAAAGTATTCAATCATAGAGCAAAAATGAATACACTGGCCGCTCAAGGAAAATGGTCTAAAGAAATTGAGATTTAATAAAAAAAAGTTTATTTATTTAATCTCTCCAAATAAGATAACAAAATATTTTTATAAACATTTAGCTGCAGTTTTAAAATCAAAAAAAGTAAGTTTTTTTCAACTTAGGTTAAAAAATGATTCTTTTAAAAAAAAAATTATTATTGGAAAAAAAGTTAAAAAAATATGTAAAAGATATCAAACAAAATTTTTGATTAATGACGATGTTTTACTTGCTAAAAAACTAAATACTGACGGATGTCATTTGGGACAAAAAGATATGAGTATATTAAAAGCGAGAAAGATTTTTAAAAACAAAATAATTGGTATAACGTGCCATAATTCTATTAGACTAGCAAAAATAGCTGAAGAAAATAAAGCTGATTATTTAGCTTTTGGTGCATTTTACTCTTCAAAAACTAAAAAAACTAAATTTAGGGCTAACTTAAATTTATTAAAAAAGATAAAAAAGATAACAAAAACTCCCATTGTCGTTATTGGTGGTATAAATTCTAATAATTATAAAAAACTTTTATTGAATAAAGCTAACTTTTTAGCTATCTCAGGCTACATTTGGAATAATAAAAAACTTAAACCAACAGAAGCAATTAAAAAATTAAAATGAAAATTAATGCAGGTGAAATTAGAGTAGGAATGTTATTGGAGCATAAAAATGATTTGTGGCAAGTGCTTAAGACCCAGCATGTAAAACCAGGTAAAGGTGGGGCTTTTGCACAAGTTGAAATGAAAAGTGTAAATAAAAATACAAAATTAAATGAAAGATTTAGATCAAGTGAAACTGTAGAGAAAGCTTCATTGGATGAGACAAAATATAATTTTTTATATGAAGATGAAAATAATTATTTCTTTATGGAACCAAAATCATTTGAGCAAATTGAAATTAAAAAAGATTTAGTTGGTGAAAGAGGAAAATTACTTACAGAAAACTTAGAGGTAACAATTAGTTTTTATAATGAATCAGCTATTTCAATAGATTTACCAAACCAAGTAACATGTAAAATAGAGAGCACAGATGCAGCATTAAAAGGACAAACAGTTTCATCATCATACAAACCTGCTGTTTTAAGTAATGGTTTAAATATTCAAGTCCCTCCATTTATTGAAGCAGGAGATGAGGTTGTAATTGATACTCGGAATTTGGAATATATAAAAAAAATTTAGTGTTATGAATAGAATTTCTGCAAATTTAAATATTATGATTAAAGCAAGTGAAAAGGCTTCTAAAATTTTAATAAGGGATTTTGGAGAAATAGAAAAACTACAAGTTTCAAAAAAAGGCCCAGCTGATTTTGTAACTAATTCCGATTTAAAAGCTGAAAAAATAATAATTGAAGAGCTCAAAAAAGCAAAACCAAATTATTCAATTATAAGTGAGGAAAATGGTACCGAAAATAATAAAGATAAAAATAATACTTGGATAATTGATCCAATTGATGGAACTGTTAATTTTTTGCATGGTGTACCTCATTTTGCAATATCAGTAGCTCTTAAATCAAATGATGAAATAATTTCTGGATTAATATTTGATCCAATAAAAAATGAAATGTTTTATGCAGAAAAGAATGAAGGAGCTTTTTTTAACAATCATAGAATTAGAGTTTCAAAAAAAAATAAAATTAATGATTGTTTATTTGTAACAGGTGGTAAAATTGATAATGAACCTGACCTTCCATATAGAAAATCTGGATGTGCTGCTTTAGATATGGCGTATGTAGCTGCGGGAAGATATGACGGTTATTTTCAAAATAACTTAAATCTTTGGGATATTGCTGCTGGTATAATATTAATTCAAGAAGCAGGAGGAATACTTAATGAAATCAATCTTTCAATTAACAAAAATATAAAAATTATTGCATCAAGCAGCGATATTCGCCCAAAATTAATAGAAAAACTTAACAACTTTTAATTGTTTTAAAAAATTCTTTTGCTATAAGTCTCGTCATGAAAAAAAATATTCATCCAAATTATCATAGTATTAAGGTTGAAATGACAGATGGAACTCAATTTGAGACAAAGTCAACTTGGGGAAAAGAAGGAGAGATACTAAAATTAGAAATCGATCCTAAGTCCCACTCTGCTTGGACCGGTGGTAAACAGAAACTTATGGATAAAGGTAGAATAAGTAAATTCAATAAAAAGTTTCAAAACTTTAAATCAGATAAAAAAAATTAAATGTCTAACACACCTTTAATGCCAATGGCTACGGCTGTATGGCTTGTTGAAAACACAACTCTAACTTTTAAACAAATTGCAAATTTTTGTAATCTTCACGAAGTTGAAATCCAAGGAATTGCAGATGGAGAGGTTGCTAAAGGCATTAAAGCTTACAATCCAATTATTTCAGGACAACTTTCTAGAGAAGAAATTGAGTTATCATCTAAAGATGAAAACAGACCTTTAAGGATACAAAGTACAGATATTGAAATATCTAATACTGAAAAAAAAATTAAAAAATATATACCTTTGTCTAAAAGACAAGATAAACCAGACTCCGCTTTGTGGTTAATTAAACAACACAGTATTTTAAAGGACTCTCAGATTGCAAAACTTGTTGGTATAACAAAAAATTCTGTAACCTCAATAAGAAATAAAAATTATTGGAATTATAATAATTTAAATCCTAAAGATCCTGTAGCTTTGAATCTTTTTAATCAAAAAGATTTGGTTGCTGCAATTGAAAAAGCTGAAAGAAGAATTAAAAGAGAAAAAAAAGAAAAAGAAAAACTTAAAAATCCTGATAAACTTTAATTATATGAATAATATTTATAGACATAAATTTACAAAAGTGTTAGTTACACATCTTTTTGGAGGTATTTATTAAAATCGAAGTCAAAGATAATAATGTTGAACAAGCTTTGAGAGTTTTGAAAAGAAAACTCCAAAGAGATGGTTTTTTTAAAATTATTAAGTTAAAGAATACTTACGAAAAACCTTCAGAAAAAAAGAAAAGAATTCTTCAAGAAAATATTAAAAGAGTAAAAAAGTTAAATAAGCTTAAAAATAGAATTTAATCATACCGCGGGGTGGAGCAGTCTGGTAGCTCGTCAGGCTCATAACCTGAAGGTCGCTGGTTCAAATCCAGCCCCCGCAACCAAATCTTATATTGTGAATTTAGATTTTTTACTATCAACTAAAAATGCTTTAACAGTTTCTATAGTAAGCTGATTAAAGGATTTGCCAAATTTTTGAATTTTTTTAATTAAAGTTGGAGGGACAGTGATGATATGGCAACCTAATTGTTTTGCTTGCAAATAATTATATGGCTCCCTTACACTTGCCCACAAAATTTCAACATTTTTAAAATTTTTTGCCAACTGTATACTTTTTTTAAATTCTGGTATCGGATCTTTTCCTACATCTCCCGCTCTTCCAGCAAAAATTGATATTATCAATTTAGTCTTTTTATTAATCATTTTTAAAATTTGTTTAGTCTGGCTAGCGCTGTAAACTGCCGTAATATTTAATTTAATATTTTTATTATTTAAAAATTTTATTGGATTACCTAAAAATTTCCCTTTTGAATTAGTGACTGGTATCTTTACGTACACATTTTTTCCCCATTCTTTAATTTTCAAAGCTTGGTCAATTATTTCCATGTTATTGTCAGCAAACACTTCAAAGGAAATTGGTTTATTTGTAATTTTTAAAATATCTTTACAATATTTTGAATAATTCTTTGCTCCCGCTTTTCTCATTAAACTAGGATTAGTTGTAAAACCCTTAACAATTTTATTTTTATTAAATCTTTTTATTACTTTTACATCAGCAATATCACAAAATACTTTAATCATTTATTATCCTTTAGTTTCTAGATCTTTTAAAAATCATATCTTTATGAAAAAAAGTTTTTCCATCAATATTTTTATGTTTATATCTATTTACATTGTATCTGTTAGAAAATATTAATTTATAACCATTTGATTTCATGAATTTCATAAATTGTGGAATTGAAAAAAATATATATGGATGCAAACTGCCTTTTATACCACATTCAAGAGTAAAATAATTTTTTTTACCTTCATGAAAGTTTGTTCTTGTAATTAAAAAAAAACGAGGTTTGAATTTTGTTAATTCTTTAAACAAATTTTCATATTCATTAAGATATTGCATTGAACTATTAAAGCAAATTATATCAAAAGAATTTGTATTCAATTTTTTGATTGTACTTACATAATTAACATATTTTTTATGTTTTTTCGGTATTTTATTTTTTATAATTTTACAAAAATCCTCAGGTTCAATTACAGTAGTGTTTACTTTTATGTTAGTTGAACTTTTAATATAGCTATACACTGGGTTAGAGCCCCCTCCATAATCTAAAATTTTTATTTTTTTTTTATTTAAAGAAAGTGCTAATAAAGGAATTAAGTTAAATCTCCCAGATACTTCTATGTTATCTGGTCCTAAAAATTTTTTGGTTGCATTTTGATCATTATAAATATTTGAAACATTTTGAGCAGCCTCGTAAGTTGCAAATTTTGACATGTATTGATACCTGCGCTTGAATAACTTCAAAAATATTGGTGGAACAAATAAAAGAAAAATTTTTTTTAAATATTCCATAAAGATGGCTAATTTTATGTTATAGGCTTTTAATTATTTCCTCTGTCATTTTTTTAGCGTCTGCAAAAAGCATTAATGTATTATCTCTATAAAATAAATCATTATCAATACCCGCATATCCTGCTGATAAACTTCTTTTTACAAACAAAACTGACTTACATTTTTCTACATCCAGTACTGGCATACCATAAATTGGGCTTTGAGGATCAGTTTTTGCAACAGGATTGGTTACATCGTTTGCACCTATTACGTAAGCAACATCAGCATTAGCAAAATCATTATTTATCTCCTCTAACTCAAAAACTTCATCATAAGGTACATTAGCTTCAGCTAAAAGGACATTCATATGACCGGGCATTCTTCCAGCTACTGGATGAATAGCATAAGAAACTTTTACATCTAATTTTTTTAGAGCATCAACCATTTCTCTCAAAGCATGTTGTGCTTGAGCAACTGCCATACCATAGCCAGGAACAATAATAACTGAAGACGCATTTTTCATCAAAAAAGCAGCATCATCTGCATTTCCACTTTTGACAGGTTTTTGCTCTTTTCCTTGATTTGATTTGGATTGTTCTGTTGCTCCAAATCCACCTAATATGACATTAAAGAAAGAACGATTCATTCCTTTACACATTATGTAAGATAAGATTGCTCCAGATGATCCGACTAAAGCTCCAGTTATTATTAAAGCTGAATTTTCTAAAGTAAAACCTATTCCCGCAGCAGCCCAACCTGAATAAGAATTAAGCATTGAAATTACTACAGGCATATCGGCACCACCTATAGGAATTATTAATAAAAAACCTATTAAAAAAGAAATACCAATTAATATCCAAAATAAATTTGATGATTGAGTAGCACATAAAAAATAAGTTAAAACAATTATTGAAATTAATATCAGTGCATTCAATATGTGTTGTCCTTTGAAAGTAATAGGCGCACCTGACATAATTCCTTGTAGTTTTAAAAAAGCTATAACTGAACCTGAAAAAGTGATTGCACCCACAGCTGCTCCAATTGACATTTCTATTAAGCTGGCAAGCTTTATATTTCCAGGAGATCCAAGATTAAATGCGCTTGGATTTATAAATGCTGAAATAGCAACAAAAACTGCTGCTAAACCTACCAAACTATGAAAGCCTGCAACTAACTCAGGCATAGCCGTCATTGGAATTTTGTAAGCTATAAAAGCTCCTATACCACCTCCAACCAACAAAAAGATAAAAACATAAATTAAGCCAGTAGAAAAATTTCCCACAGCTAAAAATGTTACTGTAATAGCTATTATCATTCCAATAATACCAAAAAAATTCCCTTGTCTTGATGTTTCAGGTGAAGATAGCCCTCTTAGTGCTAAAATAAAAAGTACACCGGATATTAAATAAAAGATCGCAGATAAATTTGCAGAAATCATTTTTTATCTCTCTTTTTTTTTTTATACATAGCCAACATTCTTTGAGTAACTAAAAAACCACCAAAAATATTAATTGCAGCTAAAGTAATTGCAAAATATCCAAAAACACTTGATTTTGAAAAAATATTTCCCTCAATATTTGCTAGAGCAGCAATAATTGCTCCTACAATAATAACTGATGAAATCGCATTTGTAACTGACATTAGAGGAGTGTGTAAAGAAGGTGTTACACTCCAAACTACATAGTATCCTACAAATATTGATAGTATAAATATACTTAGTCTGAATATGAAGGGATCTATTTCCATAATTATTTTATCAATGTTTTTTCAATTATTTCGTCTTCTAAATTAATATTAATTTTTTTATTATCTTTATCATAAAGATTTAAAACAAAATTAAACACATTTTTTGCATAAAGATTAGAAGCAGAAGTAGGAAGTTTATTCAAGATATTTTTTTCTCCCATTATCTGTACACCATTCTTGTTAATTATTTTATCAACTTCACTAAAAGCTGTGTTACCTCCTTGTATAGCAGCAAGGTCGTATATAATTGATCCTGTTTGCATTTTTTCAATCATTGATTCTTTAATAATTACTGGCGCTTTTTTTCCTGGTATCAACGCTGTACAAATTACAATGTCAATTTTTTTTAGAGTTTCAGCTAACAGTTCCTCTTGTTTTTTTTTAAAATCATCCGTTGCTTCTTTTGCATAACCACCTTCTGTTTCAAGATTTTCGGAACCTTCAACAGTTAAAAATTTTCCACCTAAACTTTCCACTTGTTCTTTTGATGCAATTCTAACATCTGTAGCAAAAACCATTGCACCCATTCTTTTTGCTGTTGCTATAGCTTGTAGTCCGGCAACTCCAGCTCCTACAACTAAAACTTTTGCTGCTGGAATAGTTCCTGCTGCCGTCATCATCATAGGAATAGCTTTTTCAAATTTTGCAAATGACTCTATTACCGCTTTATATCCAGCTAAATTTGCTTGAGATGAAAGAATATCCATTGATTGAGCTCTAGTAATTCTTGGAAGTAGCTCTAATGAAAATATTTTTAAATTCATTTTATTTAAATTATTTAATTTTTCTTGATTTAAAAATGGATTAAATACTCCAATTAAAATCTGATTTTCTTTTAAATATGAAATTTTTTCATCTGATAGTAACCCATGTTGGATAATTATATCCGCACTTGATATTAAAATTTTTTCATCCTTTTCAATATTGGCACCATTTTTAATAAAATCTTCATCTGTGAAGCCCAAATGTTTACCATAATTTTGTGCTAACCCAACTTCAAAACCACTAGAAGTATATTTTTTTACTAGATCAGGTGTTATTGCAATTCTTTTTTCAATATTTAAATCTTCTGCAACTGAAACTATTTTCATGAGGAAAACTTACAATAAGAATAACGCCATTAGAACTAAAATTATCACAACCGCGACAGTTCCCCACAAAACGAATTTGGTAAAATTATTCCAGGTATCTTTATGGTTATCATTGTCCATAAAAAACTATTTTTGTCTTGCTTTAAATTTAGGATTGACTTTGTTTATTATGTAAACTCTTCCTCGTCTTCTTACAAGTTTTGAGTTCAAATCTCTTTTTTTAACTGATTTTAGTGAGCTTTTAATTTTCATATATTTTAGTTAATGCCGGCAACGACTTACTTTCCCATGTCTTAAGACAAAGTATCATCAGCGCTGAAGGGCTTGACTTCCGAGTTCGGAATGGGATCGGGTATAACACCTTCGCAAAAATCACCGGCGATTTCTTATACTCGATTAAAAAATATTGTAAACAATGAATTATTAATTTTTCTGGTGATTTTTCACTAGATTCGACACATAATTTACTAACTGTATTCTACCAAATTTCTTATAAACTTTATTAGACAAATTCATGCTAGTTAATGCAGAAGCATACCTTTCACCCCTACGAGGGGATAAAAATTTAATATTAGTTTTAAACATTTTTGCTACCTGCAAAATAGAATAGCTTTTTTTATTGGATATACTGTAGTGCCTACATTTTTTTTTTTTCCATGCATAAAAACATGTCTCGATGGTATCTGTAACGTGAGTAAATCTTCTTGATTGACTTCCAGGCCTTACGACAGTCAAAGGTTTTTTTTTTTTAAATTGATTTTCAAAGATACCAATAACAGTAGCCATGTCGCCTTTTTTAATTTGTCTTGGTCCATATACATTGTAAAAATAAACTATTTCAAATTTAAAATTAAACCACTTTTTTAAATTCTCTAACATTTCAATATTTTTTGCTTTTGTAAAAGCATAGGGTGATAAGTTTTTGTCATTACCTTTATTTCCAATACTTGCAGATGTAGCTGAATAAATAAGTTTGATATTATTTGATAAACAAAAATTAAATACTTCATGCGAACCAACTGTGTTCGAACTTATACATTCATTCATTTTCAAAAAACTCTGATATATTCTTGCAAATTCTCCAAAATGAAAAATAGAGTTTATATTGGTTTTATATTTATTTAAAACCTTTGATATATTTTTTGTATGAGAATTAAAATATTTTACTTTTTTATTTTTAATATGGTTTTTTTTCGATCCAGAAGAGTAGTTATCAATACTAAAAATTTTAAAATTAGTTTTAGTTACTAATAATTCAATTAAATTTGATCCAATAAATCCAGCACCACCAGTTACTATGATAATGTTTTTCATAAAATAATTTTAATTATAAGATTTTATTTTTTTATATTTTTTACTTTTTATAAAATCATTAATTGTCAATTCTAAAGCTTTATCAAAACTAATATTTTTTTTCCACCCATAAGATCGTGCACGAGAACAATCTAATATTTTTCTTGGTGTTCCATTCATTTTTAAATTTTTATCAAATTTAATTTTTATTTTTGATTTAATTTTTTTGGCAATTAATTTTGCAAAATTTTCGATTGTATTTTCCTCCTCACTCCCAACATTTATCAACGAGTGATTTACTTTTTTATTCATGAAAAAAATACACGCTTCTGCAATGTCATCTACATAAATTAATTCTCTTTTAACTTTACCTGTGCCCCAAAGTTTAATTGATTTTTTTCTTTTATTAGTTGCCTCGACAATTTTTCTAATCAATGCTGGAAAAAAATGTGATGTTTGTAAATCGTAATTATCATTAGGACCGAAAGCATTGCAAGGCATAATGCAAAGATAATTTGTTTTATATTGATGATTGAAACTCTCACACATCTTTATTCCAGAAATTTTAGCAATAGCATAAGGCTCATTGGTTTTTTCTAAATAACCTGAAAGCAAATATTCTTCTTTAATTGGCTGTTTACACTTTCTTGGATAAACACAGCTTGATCCTAAGAATATTAAATTTTTTATATTATTTTTAAAAGCAGAATGAATAAGATTACTTTGTATTGTAATGTTGTTGTATATGAAGTCTGCTTTAAAATTATTATTAGCAGCTATGCCTCCTACGGTAGCAGCTGCATTTATAATCATTTTTGGTTTTTTTTTTTTTAAGAATAAAAAAACTTTTTTTTGATCTCTTAAATCTAATTTTTTTTTTGGGATAATTAAAATATTTTTATAACCACTTTCTTTCAATTTTCTATAAATTGCTCCACCCACTAAACCTTTGTGACCTGCAAGAAAAATCTTAGAGTTTTTATTTATCATTGGTTTCTAAAGATATCATTTCTTCAGATATCATATCGTCAACTAATTGATTAATGTTTATCTTAGGTTTCCATTTAAGTTTTTTCTTAGCTTTTTTTGCATCACCTAATAAAGTATTAACATCTAAAGGTCGAAAGTATTTTTTGTTACACTCAATTACTGTTTTTTTTGATATTTGATCAAAACCTTTTTCATTTATGCCTTTTCCTTTCCAGCTAATTTTAAAACCAAGTTTTTTAGATACTAAGTTTACAAATTGTCTAACACTATATTGTTTTCCAGTGGCAATTACATAATCATCAGGTTGTTTTTGCTGTAAAATTTTCCACATAGCTTCAACATAGTCCTTGGCATGTCCCCAATCTCTTTTCGCATCAAGATTTCCTAAATATAGTTTTTTTTGTATTCCTAATTTAATTTTGCATAAGGCATTAACAATTTTTTTTGTAACAAATGTTTCGCCTCTCCTTGGACTTTCGTGATTAAATAAAATTCCATTACTTCCATATATCTTATATGCTTCTCTATAATTTTTTGTAATCCAATGCGCGTAAAGCTTTGCTACACCATAAGGACTTAAAGGATAAAAATCAGTCTTCTCATTTTGTGGAATACTTTGAACCTTACCATACATTTCAGATGTTCCTGCTTGATAAAATTTTGTTTTTTTTTCTAACTTATGAAATTTAATTGCCTCTAAAATTCTTAATGCACCTAGGGCATCAGCATTTGCAGTATACTCTGGAACTTCAAAAGAAACAGCAACATGAGATTGGGCAGCTAAATTATAAATTTCATCAGGCTTTGTATCACTTATTATTTGTGATACTGAACTTGAGTCAGTTATATCTCCATAGTGTAAAAAAAAATTTCGTCTACTTTCCAATGGATCTTGGTAAATATGATCAACTCTTTTAGTATTAATTGATGATGATCTTCTTTTAACACCATGCACAATATAATTTTTTCTTATCAGAAATTCAGAAAGATATGATCCGTCCTGCCCTGTTATTCCAAAAATTAATGCTATTTTTTTTTTCATTATTAAGTAGAAACTTTACTTATCATTTTAAAAATATTTTTCAAATAATGTTTGAAAATATTAAGTTATTTTTTCATTTTTGTAGATATATTCGAATGATTTTCTAAATGGCATTCGTGATTTAAAGATTTTTTTAAAATTATACTTTTTTAGCAACTTATTAATATCTTTAAAGGTATATTCTTTTTTTAACATATCATCATAATGATGTTCAAACATTAAAAATCCTACTAAACTCAATTTGTCTTTCAAACCCCTCAAAACATCAAATTCATAACCTTCGGTATCAATTTTGAGCAAGTCAATTTTTTTAATATCATTTTTGATAATATAATCCTCTAATGTAATTACATTTATATCCACTTCTTTAAAAAAATTATTTTTTAAGTTTAAAAATTTATTTTTTCTTTTTAAATAATTTGACTCCACATTAAAATCATTGATAGTTGAAGATGAACTCTCGGAATGTTGTTTAAGTTTAAGTTTTTCTTTTTTTTGTCCTATTCCAAAATTTTCTAAAAATATTTGAGTATTTTTGTATTTTTTTTCAAATTGTAAAGTATTCTTTTTTAATTTTTCGAAATTTGTAGGACTTGGCTCAAATGAAATAATTTTATTTACATCAAAATTTTTTAAAAAAAAAGAAATAGATTCTCCTTTGTGCCCCCCAATATCAAAAATTATGTTGAAATTAACAATGTTATTTTCTTTCAAAAAGTTTTTGATTTTTTTTTTATGAAAAAAATCAAAAAAATCCAGAAAAAATAATAAAATTTTAATCATTTTTTTTCATTTAAAAAATAAATTTTCCCAAAAATTTTTCCCATTTTTGTACCTGGTTTTTTTTCACAATTATTTAAATTGTAACATGAATTATAGTAATCTATCAGAGCTGTAAATTCTTTATCAATGTTAAAGTTGTTATTATTAATCCTATAATGAACATCTTTAATAGGATTAAAATTATATTTTTCTACTTCATTAACGATCCTATCAACATTTCTAAAAATAAAAATAATAAAAAATAAAATGACCAGAGATTTAATCTTTTTATTCAAATTTTTTTTTGAAAATTTTTCTAAAATTAATGACGCAGGAATAAATAATAATGTTCCAAACAAAACAAACCCACCATATCTTAAAGAAGGATGATTATAAAACCATTCAAAAAAAAGAATTAATAAACAAACGTATATTGAAAGAATTTTACGTTTTGAAAATATAATTTTTTTTTTTTTAGAAAAAATAAATGCCGAAGGTATCAAAACTATTAAGATAATACCTAATATAAAATCTGATACTTTATTAAAAAAATATTCATCAAACCAATTACTAACCCAATTGAAGCCTAAGATATAATTTTCCGGATTTTCGACTCTAAAATTTGGCCCAGCTCCTGCTTTTGACCACTGTTCATACCAATCATTCATATGATTTATATGATTAGATGAAAATGCCCAGGGCATACTTTCAAAACATGTTAAGTTAACTGGAAAAATTAAACAACCTGTATTAAAAAAATTTGTAATTATAATGATTAAAAATGTAGTTATTAAAATATATAAACTTTTATTTCTTAAAGTAAGAAAAAATAATTCAAATTTATATCTTTGGTAACCCGCTATTAAAATAGGAATAAAAAATATAAAATATAAAATATAAAAAGCTTTGAAACTAATTATTAGCGCTAAAAGGATAAAAATTTTACTCAAACATTCATGAAAATTTTTTTTAAAGTTTATTAAAACAATTAATTCATAAACTAATATAAAAATTAAAATTTGTGCTGATCTATCAGTACCGTGTTCAGCAATTCTATAAAAGATGATAACAATAAACGCTAAACTAAAAAGTAAAAAAAATGAGATAAAATTAGGTTCATTTTTATTTATAAATTTAAATAATTTTTCAATAATAATTAAACTTGAAAATCCAAATACTAGTAAAGCAGAAATATGAAAAAGAGCATAATCTACATGTGGTAAGTAAAATAATGAGTTCAGATAAAAGATGGATGATGGAGTAGCAAATCCGTGATTAAATTGTCCTACACCTATTAATAAAGGGAATTGAGTAAGATAATAACTATATTGAAAATGATAATATGAAAAATCATCATGAGGTTTAAAAATTAAAAATGATAAAAATAAAATGGAGAAAATAAATATAAGAATTTTGACTTTTTCTTTAACTAAAATTTTTTTATAAGCAAAATAGACAAATGATGATAGACCAATTAAAACCAAAATTGAGTTATGTAAGAGATCATGGGCGTAAAAAAAATTTGAGATATAGGAGTAAATTATTAAAAAAAGAATACCAAAAAGACCTTGATAACCATAATTATTAATGGAAATTTTACTATTAAAGATTTTAGAAATTAAAAGTCCGTAACCTAAACATGAAATTATTGACAAACAATAAAAGACAATTAATGAAGCTAGATTTAAATTCATGCAATTTTATCTATAAAATTCTGAAAATTATATATATGAACTGTATAACTGTATAAAGAAAAATATAATGACTGATCTAACCTTGGTAATACCTGCTAAAAATGAGTCAGAATGTCTTCCTAGAGTTTTAGAAGAATTGAGAAAATATAACTATAAAAAAAAAATTGTTTTACAAGAAGATGATTTAACGACTATTTCTTCAATTAAAAATTATGATGTTGAAATTATTTATCAAAAAAACAAAGGCTATGGTGATGCTTTAATTACTGGTATTAAAAGTGTTGAAACAAAATATTTTTGCATTTTTAATGCTGATGGTTCTTTTAACCCCAATGAAATAGAAAATATGATTACTAAATTAGAAAAAGAGAATTTTGATATTATATTCGCATCAAGATATGAAAAAAATTCTGGTAGCGAAGATGATACGATTTTGACTTATATAGGAAATAAAATTTTTACTTTAATTGGAAAAATATTTTTTAATCTTTTAATTACAGATATACTTTATACTTTCGTTTTAGGAAAAACAAAAAAATGTAACGAATTGAATTTAAATAGTACAAATTTTAATTTTTGTATTGAACTACCAATAAAGGCTAAAAGAAATAATTTTAATTTGGGTACAATTGAATCATTTGAAAGAAAACGGATAGCTGGTCAAAAAAAAGTAAACGAATTTTCAGATGGTTTTAAAATTTTAAAACATTTAATTTACCTTTATTTTATTAAAAAATGAAAATCTTTAAGAAATGAATTATTCTAGATAAGTTAAAAATTACTTCTTAATTTAAACCTTAAAAGTCTCGCATATATAAATACATAAATAGAAATATTAATTACAAATAAAATAATTTGATATTGTGTATTGTAAATATCCATTAAGGAAAAAAATATAAACACAAAATTGAAAATATTTATTATTATACCTACTGTATTACTTCTCATAACTTGATTTGAAATCTTTTTATTCAAATAAAAATATATTAATTGATGTAGATGATTTGAGTCTGGTTTAATTGGTGATCGATTAAAATTAACTTTTCTTAAAATTGAAAAAAGAATTTCAAATGCTGGGTACCATAAGATTAAAGTAATAAAAAAAGGAGAAATATTTGGATTAAAAATATATAATGAAATACATTTAAAACTGTAGATAAAACCCAAAAGATATGCACCCCCATCACCTAAATACAATTTATTAAAAATATTTAAAGTGAGTAAGACTAATAAGACATAAATTAAATTATCTTGAAAAAAAATCGAATCTAAATTTAATTCTCTTCCATTCAAAACGATAAAAACAAACTCTAGTATTACAAAGTAACCAATAGCTAGAAGATTTGATCCATCAATAAAATTAGTTCCATTAATTACAATTAAAACACAAAAGGCTGTAAATAAAATTGATAAATAGTTGTTATCTAAAAAATTATCTAAAATATGTATTCTTGTAGAATAAATATTCATCTCATATAAATAAATAAATAAGACAACTAATGTAAATTGAATAAATAATCTAAAATATGCTGACTTAAGTTTTCTAATATCTGATAAAATTCCAATGAGCAAAATTAAAAATGGAAAAAGATATGTGATTATTAAATTTTGAAAATTAAACAAAATAAAAATAAATATTATTATTCCACCTATTAATGGTGTTTGTTTTGATTTAATAAAATTTTGATGAATCTCGCCAGCATTATGTGCAAAAAATGATTTTTTATCACAGATAAAAACAAATAATAATGAAAATAAAATAATAAATATAATTTTAATAAATGGGATCATCTTTTAATTGTCTTTATAATAAAATTCATTGATAACAAAAATAAATAATAAAATGATTTTAAAAAATTGAATCCAATATGCTTATTGTATAAACAAAATCCATCTTTAATTTTTTGAAATGTATTTGAAGACAATGAACCATCTAATTTCCTCCAACTTGATAATACATTATTATATCCAACTAATTTGTTTTTTTTCGATAATTTAATCCATAAACACAAGTCTTCTTTAGTTTTTAATTTTGGAAATCTTAATTTTTTACTTAAAATTTTTTTTTTTAAAATTACTGTTGATAAACCTATTTTACAATCTTTCAAAAGGTCATTAAACTTTTGAGTTTTTGGTGCTATTATAGTTTTAATTTTTTTTCCTTTTTGATTAATTTGATCATAGGATGAGTAACAAAAATCCAAATTTTTATTTCTCATATATGAAATTTGATTTTTTAATTTTGATTTTTTCCACAAATCATCAGCATCACAAAATGCAATATAAGGTCCTCTGGCCTTTTCAATACCTTTATTTCTTGATAGTCCAGCTCCTATATTTTTTATATTTTTTATTAATTTAATTCTTTTATCCTTTTTTTTTAAATCTAATAAATTTCTTAAATCATGATTACCTGGATCATCATGAATTAAAATTATTTCAAATTTTGAATAAGTTTGATTTAAAATTGAATTAATAGATTGGTTAATATATTTACTTTTTTTGTAGTATGGAATTATCACTGAAACAAGTTGCATCAAACTAAATTTAAAATTTCTTCCATTTTTTTAATTTTATAAATTTCTTTATAATTTTTTAATTTATGGTACCCCCATAAAGCATGACAATACATAACTTTTGCATTATTCGCACATTTATAATCGTAATAACTATCACCAATATAAATTACATCGCTTTTTTTTAATTTAAAAAATTTAATTATTTTTTTTAACCCATTTGGGTGTGGTTTCCCTTTGCTCACATCATCAGACGTAACAATATAATCAAATAATTTATATTTAGATAAAATTGCTCTAGTTCTTTTTGAGTCTTTAGATGTAAATATAGCTAATTTTAAATTTTTTTTTAATCTTTTTAAAACTTTAAGATTTTTTTTTTTAATTTGAATTTTTTTTAAATTTTTTTTTGAAAAAAAAATGTATTTTTTTTTAATTAATGGAATATTCTTTTTAACACCCATATTTTTCATAATTTCTTCAAAGGGTAACCCAATATATTTCTTATATTTATAAAAACTAAGCTTTAATTTTAAGAATGATGAGGTGTGTTTTAATGCATACCTCATATTAGGTATTGAGTCTATTAGCACACCATCTAAATCAAAAATTGCTAATTTTTTGTTTTTAATCATTAACCTTTTCAAAAGTTTAAATTTTATAAAATTTGACTTTATTTTGCAAACTTGAGGAAATTAAATTTTGTTTATTATCTATATCGTATACCATAAAATTTTTTTTAAGGTTAATAAAATCGTATACTAATGTTGAAGTTGAGGACAAAAGAGCAGAATGAAATTTTTTATTTTTAATTGATGTTATAAACTTTAAGTTTTTTGAATTAATACCATTTATTTTTTTTTTAGGATGAAATTTAAAATAAAATATTTCTCTTGATATTTTATTGTTTAAATCTTTATTTTTAAAATTTTCATATATAGCTTCAGCATCATGTGTTCCAGGTAAAATTAAAAAATGTTTATTTAGGTGAATTTTTTTAATATTTTTGAAAGAAACTGATATTTCTGAAGCATTTTTTTTCACCAGTTTATATTTAATTTTTCTACTTTTGATTATTTTTTTATAATCTTTGAGAGATTGGCGATTAAAACTAATTATATCATCTGGTAAATACTGCCTTTTAATTTTGTCTGTTGCCAATAATTCAAACCAAAATAGTTTATCAGAAAAAATACCATGTTGGTAACCAGTTATTCTAATATTTTCTAAATTTTTTCTAATTAAATTTATTAAATAAAAACCAAAACAATATTCAAATAGATACATTTCAAAATTTTTTACTTTAAATTTTTTGAATGTCTTTAAAAATGCATTGTCATAAATAATTAATTTGAGTCTATTTAATAAACTAATAAGAAAATATTCTTCATAAAATTTTGACAAATTATTATTTTCAATTGAAAAATTCATATCTATTTTTTTGGTATTAAAGAGATATTTATATGATTTAATTAATCCAAAAAATAAATCATTAAATTCAATAAAAGACTCCACATGTATTAAATTTTTATATTTATTTTTAAAAGTTCTAAAAGCATTAATTAACGACAAATTTAAATGAGTTTCATCTGTAATTAAAAAATTCAATTTTAAATTTTCTTTTTTTTTGAAAAAATTTTCAACACCGTTTTTGTAAAAAGTAGGGGCAAGAGAGATGCAAACATTTTTATAAGTATTTTTTAAAATTGTTGGAGCCTTGAAAATTTTAATAAGTATTAAAAGAAAAAAAATTTTTATATAAAACTTTGATAATTTTAAGAATAAAAAATTTTTATTAAAATTAACAATTTTATTGTTATTTTTAATTTTTGGATAAATCTCGTATAAAATTTTTTGTGTTAAAGGATTATCACTAATTAAAGATATATCTTGAAATTTAAATTTTTTAATTATTTTTTTCAATATTAAAATATTAATGATTAGATCTATATTCTTTATCTTATCATTTCTTAAATTAAAAATTTCAAGTTCAAAAACAAATGGTAAAAGATTTCTTGTTTTTAATATTTTTTTTTTTAAAGAAAGGACTAATTGTTTTTTATAAAAATTATAATATTTTTTATAATATTTACTTAACAAAATTTTTTTACAATTTGAAGCTTTTACATAACTTTCTCCAAGATTTACATAAAAAATATTTTGATCATCAATTATAATATTTTTTTTTGAATGGACTATTATCAATTTTTTTTTTTTTTTCATAAATCCTACCTTCCAAATATAGAATACTTAATTTTTTTATATGATTTGTAGATGAGGTTAGGTGTTATTCGTCTTATTAATAATTTATCTTTTGATCTTACATTATCAGATAATTTTTTTATTATTCTTAATTCTTTACTAATTTCTTCTTTTGGATAATTAGTTCTTTGTGTCAATAAAAAATGAATATGATTTTGTTTCCATGAAGTTTTTGAAATTAAAACTTTCCAATACTTGTCATAGGGATAGTTATGCATTTCGATTGGATATCCGACTGTATCTTTGTAATATCTATTGATACATAAAAAAAATCCATTTTTTGAAATTGTTTTTTGAATTAGATTAAAATAATTCTTAATTACTTCATGAGTCATTTCCATCATAGATCTGGCATTTATAAAAAATTTTACTTTTATATTAGGAATTTTTTCCCACGGACACAAAATAATTATATCATTATTATCAATATCTTTTTTTAAAATTTTTCCATTTTTAATATCTTTGCTTACAAAAAATTTTTTTTTAGGGTAAAGTTTTTTTAAATAAAAAAAACTCAAAAAATTTGCTTCAGGTAAATCTATTAATATTACTTTTGAACCATATAATTTTATTAGTTTACCGATCATAGATCCATAAGCTGGCCCAATTTCACAAATAATATCCTTTTTGGTCAATGTAATTTTTTTACTAATTTCATGGATAAATTTAATGTGATAAAGTTCATGAGCAGTATAGTAATGAGATCTTTCTTTTTGAGAATGTTTTGAGTTCCCTAAATTATTTTTTAAAAGAAATTTTGTTAAAAAGCCTATTCCACATTCTTTTTTAATTATCTTAAATAATTCAATGGATTTTTTTTTTGAATAAAATGTGTCGTCCATTCCGTATGACAAACCATTTTTTCGAAAATTATTTAAATTTTTTTTTGTAAAAAGATTTTTTTTTTTATTATTATTATAAAGCCAATGATTGCTTTTAAATTTTTTATTATAGCTTTTAATACTAAATTCAAAATTCTTTATAATTTCATCTGAGATATCTGCTTTTCTTTTCATCTGAATATAATTTAAATAATTTGTCTTTCTTCATGAACTTTTTGGCTTTTTTAAGATCTTCTTTGATATCAACTGAGAAACTATTACCCTTTAATGCTATTGTTTTTATTTTAAGACCAATCTCTAAAGCTCTCATCAATTCTATACCTTCTATTTTTTCCAATCTGGTTTGTTTTTCTTCACAAAATTTTTTTAGTGCTTTAGGCAAAAAAGAAATTATTGATAAATGTTTTAAATAATAATCAGAATTTTTGTTAAAATTATGAGGAATTTTGCTTCTAGAAAGAAACATAACGTTATTTTTTCTATCAGCAACAATTTTGACAATATTATAGCTAGATATTTTTTTAAATTTGAGTGATGGAAGAATAATTTGTGACTCAAAGTGTTTTGAGTGAAAATCAATAACTTGGTCAATTTGATTTGGTGATATTAAAGGTTCATCACCTTGAATATCTATTATTAAATCATATTTTTTTTTTAATCTTTTATATCCTTCAAATATTCTCTCTGTACCGTTCTTGTGTTTTTTTGAAGTTAATA
The DNA here is from genome assembly GCA_014654035.1 of Pelagibacterales bacterium SAG-MED19. GTDB lineage: Bacteria > Pseudomonadota > Alphaproteobacteria > Pelagibacterales > Pelagibacteraceae > Pelagibacter. Next base: position 58,185 of record JACWDQ010000003.1, on the reverse strand, counting down.
TTGCTTTTGCATTAAATTTTTTAGCTATATCGAGTATTTTTTTATCATCACAACATATGACCAAATCATCCAATTTTTTTGCTAATTTGGCTCTTCTATAAGTATGAATTATTAATGGTATGTTATTTATTTTTATTAAAGGTTTTTTGGGCAGCCTTGTTGATGACAATCTAGTTGGAATGAGACCTATAACTTTTTTTTTCATCTAAATTTTTTCAACTGATGATCCATCATTGTCTTGATAATCTTGTCTAAATTATATTCAATTTTAAAGTTTAAAGCTTTTTTGATTTTTTTTGTATCTCCAACTAAAACACTTGTTTTTGAGGGTCTTAAAAACTTTTTGTTTATTTTTAAATATTTTTTATAATTTAAACCTACATATTTAAAACATTTTTCTGCAAAATCTTTTACTGAATTAGACTTTCCTGTCGCTACAATAAAAATATCTGGCTTCTTTAACTGCATAATTTTTTGAACATATTTTACATATTCTTTTGCATATCCCCAATCTATCTTAGCTGTAATATCACCAAGCTCTAAACTTTTTCTTCTTTTTTTATAAATTTCACACACATGTTTAACTATTTTTGTGGTTACATACTCTTCAGATCTTCTTGGAGACTCATGATTATAAAAAATTGCATTATAGATTTTTAAATTATAAACATTTCTATAAAGGTTACATAAGTGATAACAGGTAACTTTTGAAATTGCATAAACACTTTGAGGATTAAAAACAGTATTTTCATTTTGTTTTTTTTCTTTAGTGATACCAAACATATTTGAGGATAAGGGGTGAAAGTATTTAATTTTATTGTTTGAATTTTTTATAGTTTCAAGAATATTTATTAAGGAATGAGACGTTGTCATTAATGAATAACTTGGGATAGCAAAGCTCCAGCCAACATGATCTTGATCAGCAAAATTATAAATCTCATTTGGCTTTAGACCAATAATTAAATTTTGAATTGACGAATGATCATTGAGATCCCCTCTTACTAAAAAAAATTTTTTTTCAAAAACTTTTTTATCTTTAAGTATATGCTTTAAATTTTTTGTATTTCCAGTGGCTGATTTTCTTACTAAAGCATAAACTTTATAATTTTTTTTTAACAACAAATCACACATATACGATCCATCTTGTCCTGTAGATCCTAAAACTAATGCTGTTTTCATAAATGATTTTTAAAATTTATATTCTTTTACTTTATTATCCTTACTTTTAATACAGTCAATTACTTTTATCATTAAAACTGTTTATCACATCATTTAATTTTTTACTCAATTGAATATAACTTTTTCTACTATTGCTTTTTATTGCATTTAATTTTTTTGTACCATTCAATATAAATTTTTTATTATATCTGCCATATATAATTGAAATTACAGCTTTTGAAATTGCATTTGGGTTTTTAACATCAACCAAAATTGCTGTACCTTTTGTTACATCATCTTCTAACCTATTATTATATATAAGTGGTTTTTTGTAATTCCAAGCCTCTAAAGGTGGTATGGCGTCAGGTCCAAATAAGCTTGTAAAAATTACACCCTTAGAATTTTTATAAACATAATCCATTTCTTCAGAATGTAAAAATCCAGTAAAAAAAATATTCTTTAAATTATTGCTCTTTATATAGTTTTCTAAATAATTTTTATAACCTCGGTCTCTTCCTGAAAAAATAAAATTTATATTATGGCCCTCTTTTTCTAAAATTTTTGCTGCTTTTAATATTGAAATATGATTTTTGTGTCCCCAAATTTGAGCAGGATAAAAAAAATAATTTTTAATATGACTAAATTTTTTTTTAATAAATTTTAAATTATTGTCACTTTTAAATAATCCACTTGGAGTATAAGGAATTACAACTATTTTATCTTTTGGTATTTTATAGTGACTGGACACCCTTTGCTTGATTATCTTGTGACTAACTGTGATTACAATCGATTTTTTTAGTGAATAAAAATATAAATTTTCTCTCTTATAAAACTCTTTTTTAGATATTTCTGGGAATATTGAATGCTTAAAATGCTCAAGGTCTAAAAACGTAGATACAAATTTTACATCTTTAAAAGTAAAAACAGTATTAGATAAGACAGGAAAATAGCATAAATCAGTTTTATTATTTATTAAAAGGTCTTCTAAAGAAGTTTTTAAATTTAACAATCCAGTCAAACATCTAAAAAATTTATACACAGATAATTTTAATAAAATTTTATCAAACAAACTAAATGAAAATAAAACTGAAGGAATTTTCAATTGTTTCAGTATTTCAAAATTTTTTTTTATATGGGTATAAACAACTATTTTATCTTGTATAAAATATTTTTTAAAATTTAAACATGCATTAATAGAATGAGTAAATGACCCACCACCAGAAAAATTTGTCTCTAACAAAATTGCTATTTTCATTTTAATTAATTTAGGTGTGGGCTTATATCTTTATAGTGATTGAATAAAGAAAATAATTTAGTTTTTTTAATTGCAGAATATAAAATTTGCTTTTTTTCTTTTTTACCCAAACTTACAATTTTCATAACTAAGTCAAATTTATTTTCGAAATCTTTTTGATCATTTCTTTCATAAAGAAAACCATTATGATGGTCGTCAATAATTTCAATTGGACCATTTTTACAATTACTTGAAAATATAATTTTTCTTGTAAACATCGACTCTATAATTACAAAGCCTGGATCTTCCCAGTCCGAAGTAAGTACAAAAAAAAGTGCATTAGATAAATAAGGATAAATATTCTTTTTTTTTCCGACTAAAAAAATCTTTTTTTCAAGATTATTTATTTTAATTAAATCTTTTAATTTTTTTTCTTCTTCACCCTCACCAATTATTACTAAATCTAAGTTTGGATATTTTTTAGATATATTGGCAAAATTTTTTATTAAAAATTTATAATTTTTTTGTTTGCTAAGTCTTCCGATTGATAAAATATAATTTTTATCCTTAATCCAATTGAATTGGTGGTCTATCTTATCTTTTCTTTTTTTTGATATGTCCTTAACATCAATAATTGGATCTCTTACTACAAATAATTTTTCCTTTTTAAATACCTTTTTTCTTAACAGTAATTTTTGAGTTAAAATTGTAGGACAAAAAATTTTATAAAGTTTTTTATTAGCAATTTTCCATAATATTGATCTCCAAAAATTTAATTTTGGGTAACCAGATACCCTTAAAATAAATTTGGTTTCATAATTAAATAATATTAATAATGACAGTGGTATTGATGTAATTAGATGTATAATTAGAAATTCTGGTTTATTTTTTTTTAATAATAAGTGAAGTTTAACAATTGATAAAACATATGTAATTAGATAAGTAATTCTACTTTTAATAAAACCTTTCGTTGGTAAATTTTTTATATCAATCGAGGTTTTAAGATCAATTAAATCAATATTATAACTGTCTATTTCTTTTTTAAAATAATCCCACTCTTTAAAAACATTCAAAATTTTGCAATTAATTTTATTTTTTGAAAATTTTTTGATAGATTTAATTGAATTTATTACTGCACTAGTAGTTGCTACATTAGATATAAATGGAGACCAATAATATACTTTCATTAGAGATTAGCATACTATAGTTATAAAATTTTTAAATAATACTTAAAAAAATATTTGTATTTTATAAGAAAAATTTAGAGGAATTTAAAATAATAGTATTGAGAATAAATCAATTGTTAATAAAATTTTTATATTCTAAAAATGCATAATAAAACCTTAATTATTTGTTATCATCCTTATTCATATATGGGTGGTGCAACAAATAAAATAATTCAGTTACTTAATGGCCTAAATAAAAAAAAATATAAGATTGTTTATATTTATCTCAATAAAAATTATGAACTAGATTTAGATAAAGAAATAAATTCAATAAAAGTAAATGCAAAAAGTACTCTATTAAGTTTTTTTGAAATAAAAAAGATTATTAATAGATTTGATAAAAAAATTTTTAAAAAAAAAATTTTTATATCAAATCAAAATTATTCAAATATTTTAACATATTTTTTAATTAAAGATTTTAAAGAATTTAAATCAATATTAATAGAAAGAAATCATTTGGATGAATTTAATTATTACAACTCTTTAAAAGATTTTTTTAAAAAAAAAATTATAAAAAAAATTATGAAATTTAATTATAAGTATGCTTCATTGGTAATTGGAAACTCAAAAAAATTATCAATAGATTTATCTAACTTTACTAATTCTAAGGTAAAAACAATATATAGTCCTACAAATTCAAAAAAAATTATTCAATTGTCTAAACTTTATACACCAAAAGAATTAAAAAAGGACAAATCAAGAATTAGAATATTATCAGTCTCAAGATTTTCAAAAAGAAAAGATATAATTACTTTGCTTAAAGCTTTTAATTTTATACATGATAAATTTCCAAAATTAGATTTAATATTAATTGGATATGGTCCAGAATTAAATAAAATCAAATCGTTTATAAAATTTCATGAACTTTCAAATAAAATTTATGTACTACCTCCAAAAAAAAATCCCTTCCCATATTTTTTAATCTCAGATTTATATGTAATGCCCTCTTTATATGAGGGCTGTCCTAATTCAATAGTTGAAGCTTTGGTGTTAAATTTACCTGTCATATCATCTAATTGCAACTCTGGTCCAAGTGAAATACTTTTGAATGGTAAGGGAGGGTTTATTTTTAAAAAACAGAATTTTCATTCTTTAGCAGCTAAAATTCAATTATTTTTAAGAAATAAAAATATTTTAATTAAAAAGTTAAAAATTGCTAAGAAAAAAACGCATAGATTTGAGGAAAAATTAATTATTAATAAGTATGAAAATCTATTAGATAATATTTAGATAAATGAAATTTTTTTTAAATTTACTTGAATTTTTTTTTGCTAGAAAAATTTTTTATAAAATAAATTTAAATTTCTTAAAATTATTTATTAGATTTTTAGGCTATAATAATCATAAGGATTTAAATGCCAGTGGTGAGGTTTATTTTTTACAGATGGTGTGCTCAGAAAAACCAAAATTATGTATTGATATAGGTGCTAATGTAGGAAATTATTCTGAATATTTATTGAAAAATAGCCTAACTAAAATTATCGCTTTCGAGCCAATGCCTCAAAGTTTTAGACAACTGCAAAATTTAAAAAAAGAATATAAAAATCGACTAAATATTTTTCAAATTGGTGTTGGTGATAAAAAGACCAACAAAACCTTATATTATGATAAAAATAATCTCCAATGGGCAAACTTTAACAATGAAGTTAACAGCATTGATTATCTAAAAAATAATAATAAAAAAATAAAATGTAAAATAAATACTTTAGATAATCTTTTAAAAAAAAATAGGAAATTAAAAATAAGCAAAATAGATTTAATTAAAATTGACACAGAAGGTTTTGAATTTGAAGTTCTTAAAGGAGCTCAAAAGACAATTGATAAACTAAAACCCAAATATATCCAACTAGAATATAATTGGCATCATTTGTTTAAAAATGTAAATCTTTATCATTTTTCGAAAAGTTTAAAATTTTATGATACTTATAAAATTTTACCTTTTAGTAAAAAATTGATGAAAATCAATCCAAATAAGCCAGAACATAATTATTTTAATTATTCTAATATAGTTTTTGTAAGAAAAAAAATTAAATGATAAAAAAAATTCTACTTTATTATCCTTCCTTTGAAAAGGGCGGCGCAACTCAAAATCTAATAAACATTGTTAACTATTTTTTAAAAAATAAAATAGAAATTTTTTTATTCAGCCATAAAGCTAATAAAAAATATTTTTTTAAAAGTAATTATCTAAAGATTATAAATTCAAAACCAATCAAATATATGAATTTTTTACCATTAAGATGGAATTTGGCTCTGTCGTCTGCTTTTAATCTTAATAATCACTCTAAAAGTACTGAAAAAAGTTCAATTATATTTTCAATGCAAAGTCATATACCTGCAATAATAATTTCAAAGTTTAATAAAAAAAAAATAAGTATTAGAAACTCAGAAGAGCCTCTTGGTGCAACTTATTATGCAGATAATAGATTTTTAGCTCTATTGGTTTTAGTTTTGAAATTTTTTTTTTATAATCTAACTGACCAAATTATTGCTATCTCAGAAAAATCAGAAGAATCTTTAAAAAAGATTGTTATTTTTAAAAAAAAAATTATCTTAATACTTAATCCTTATCTAAAAAAAATTCTTAAGATAAAAAAGAAAAAAAAATCTAAAAAATTTTCTATTTTAAGTGTTGGTAGAATTACTAAACAAAAAAACTTTGATCTTTTAATAGACTCGGTCTCAAATTTATCAAAAAAGTATAAAAATATTGATTTAACAATAGTTGGTAATGGAGATTTATTCAAACATACTTGCGATAAAATATTTAATAAAAAAAATATAAAACTGATTAAATGGAAAAAGAATTTAAAACCTTTTTTTTTGAAATCTGACTTATTTGTTTTATCGTCATATTATGAAGGTTTGCCAAACGTTTTGATTGACGCAGTAAATTATGAGATACCTTGCTTGGCGACAGATGTAAGTGGTGTTCGTGATATACTTATTAAAGGTAAAGGAGGTCTTATAATTCCAAATAATGATCAAGATAAATTAGAAAAAAATATAGAGTATTCTTTAAAAAATTACTCAAAATTAAAGAAAATGGCGTTAATTGCAAAAAATAAAATATTTAGGTTTACTAATATAAATTGTGTATTAATGCACAAACAATTCAACAAGATAATTAATTTCAAATAATAACACTTATAAATTAAACTTTAGATGAAAAAAAAAAATACATTACCTAAGATATCTGTAATAACTGTTGTTTTGAATAACGATAAATATATTGAAAGATGTTTAAAAAGTGTAATTAACCAAAATTATCCAAAAAATAAAATTGAATATATTGTAATTGATGGTGGTTCAATCGACAAAACTGTTTCTTTAATTAAAAAATTTCAAAAAAAAATAACTTACTGGCATAGTAAAAAAGATATGGGTTTATATGATGCAATGAATTTTGGAATTAAAAAAAGTACAGGTGACATTATTGGTATACTTAACTCTGATGATTTTTATAATAAAAATGCACTTAAAATTGTTTCTAATTATTTTATGAAAAATAAAATTGATTTTTTATTTGGGAGTGTAAAAAAAAAAAGAATATATCATAATTTTTTTCCAGATCGGTTGTGGTACACATTCAATGTGTTTCCATCTCATTCAGTAAGTTTTTTTATTAAAAAAAATTCTCAAAAGAAGATTGGACTCTACAATATTAATTTTAAATATTCATCTGATCGAGATCTTATCTATAGACTAATCAAAAATAAAAGTTTTAAAGGTATGGCAACAAAAAAAAATGAAGTTTTGGGTACTTTTAATATGAGTGGTCTCTCTTCAAGAGTAACTTTTTATGAAAAAATACTTGAAGAAGTCAAAATTAGACTGTCAAATAAAGAAAAAATTATCCAAACTTTTGGAGTAATGATAATATTCCTTATTTATCATCTCTTAAAAAAAACCAAAAAAAAAATATTCAATATATGAAATTAGCTTTTATACCATCTACTTTTTTACCTTGGGTTGGAGGTGCTGAAATTCAATCTCACAACACTGCTAATAAAATGGTCGAATTAGGTGAAAGCGTAGATATCTTTTTATTAGACAAGGTACAAATAAACAATAAGAAGTATAATATAAGAGTTTTAAATAAAACTTTAATAAATTTTGTTTTTTTACTCAAATATTATTTTGGTATTGATTTTTCAATTCTTTTGAAATTTTACTTTAAAAAAATCTGTGAAAAATATAAATATGATGCCTGGCATTTTCATTCTGTTAATTTTAAAACTTTGTTATATATAAAAATTTTAAAAAATTTAAATCAAAAAATATTTATTACATTTCAGGGTGCTGATATACAGAAAGATCAGGAAATTAAATATGGATATCGGTTTGATAAAAAATATGAAAAACTACTTAAAAAAACCATCCTTCTTGTAGACGGAATTTTTGCAATATCAGAAAATATAATACAAGAATTAATTTTTTTTTCTTATCCAAAAAGTAAAATTTTTAAAATTCCAAACTCAATAGAAATTAAAAAAATTAAAAATACTCTTAAAAAAACAAATCAAAATAAAAAACTTAAAATTATTACTGTCGCTCGTTTTTATGAAAAAAAGAAAGGACTAGACCTAATTGAAAAAATTGCCAAAATATTTTTGGATAATAATTTTGATTTTGAGTGGACTTTAGCTGGTAGAAATTCAGAATTTTTATTAAAATCAAGTTTCATATCAAAAAATAGAAATTTTTTTAATTTACAAAAAGAAATAAATAATGATGATGAAATTTATTTTCCTCATTCAAAATTGATAAGTCTTTATAAGCAGCATGATGTGTATGTTAATCTTGCAAGAATTGAATCTTTTGGAATAACGATTATTGAAGCAATTGCCTCTGGATTACCAGTTGTAAGTTTTAATACTAAAGGAGCAAATGAAATAGTAATAAATAATCAAAATGGATTTTTAATTAATCAATATAATCCTTTTGAAATTGCTAATTATTTAATGTATAAATTTAATACACTGTCAAAAATTGATATTTCAAAAGATAAAAAAATTATGAATTATGATTTGGAAATCAATACAAAACTAACTATTAAAGCATACAAAACAAAAGATGTTTAAAAAAATTTTATACAAAAATAAATTTCTTTTTTTTTTATTAAGACAATATTGGACACTTGGTTTTCTTTTTAAAATTTTTATTGTAGATTCTAGTAATTATTTTTCCTTAACAAAAAGTCAAAATAATAATGAAGAAAATATTTTTATAACGAATCTTTCAAAATATTTTAAGAATAAAAATTTTGTTGAAATTGGTTATCATTACAGAGAATTTAATTGTGTAGGTTTAATAAAAAATGATTTTGAAGGAAAAATGGTTGATGCAGATATGAATTCTGCATTTAATAGTTTGTTTATGAAAATGATAATTAAAAAAACAAAAAAAAATGTAAAAATTATTAAAAGATTTATCGATTTAGAGAATATAGATGATATTTTTGATATGAAAAATCTTGGTTGTTTGTCAATAGATATAGACGGAAATGATTACTGGCTCTTAAAGAAAATTTTATCTAAAAAAATTATCCCAGAAATGATTATCACTGAATTTAATCCATCCTTTTTAGATAATGAAATAACTGTACCTTATGATAAAAGCTTTAACTTTCATAAGAAGCATCCTAGTTTGTGGTACCACGGAGCATCTTTATCTGCATTTAATAAATTACTTGTGAAATATAATTTTTCATTAGTTAAGGTAATTGATGGAGTAAATGCAGTTTTTGTCGATGAAAATCTTTTAAAAAATGGAAATTTAAAAAAATTTTTACCTTCAGATATTTATCAGGAATGTGAAGAAAGAAATAGGAACGGCAATAACACTGCAAAAGATCAGTTTGAAGCTATTAAGCATCTACCACTTATAAATGTTTAGTCAATTATTTGAGAAGAACCAATTAGTCAAATAATTTCTCTCTTTTATTAATATATAAAATTTTTCTAATTTTTTTTTTTGATTCTTTTTATTAATGTAGACCAAGAATTTATATTATTAGATTTTGGATGTTTAATATATTGATTAAGGTAATTATTATATTTTATTTTATCAAATTTATTTTCAAGTTTTAAATTTTGTTGTTTTTCTTCCAAGATATAAAGTGGTGTATTTAATATCTTTGACATTGATCTTGTTTGTGCACCTGCCCATAAGTTATCTAATTCAAGAGATGTAAGTGAAATTATAGGTTTTTCAAATAATACAGCAAAAGCTACAGCAGTAGAATAATGACAAATAACATATTTACTTTTTTGAATTAACTCAGGTGTTTTATTGAGATAACATTTATTACTAAATTTAAAATTATTTTTATCTAAAATACTTTTTGGATGTAAAGCTATTTTAAAATCACAGTTATTTTTTTTAGAGATATCTATTAGAAATTTTTCTAATTTAGAATAAAAAGACTTACTTACAAAAGGACTTCTTTTTTTAATAAAAAAATCTGCATGATAAATAAAGTTTTGATCAATATATAAAATATAATTTTTTTCAATTATATTTTTTTTTTTCATTTCTAAAAAATAATTATAATCAAATCCATGTGAAAAAATTCTTTCTATTTTTTTATGTAAATACCCTTCAAGGTTTTGGGGATTTTTGCCTGTTACAATTACAATATCTATGAAAAAGCTGTTTAAAAATTTTAAAAGGCTTGTCTTAATAAATGATTTAATTTTAAGTGGTATTTCTTTAATCTTGAAAAAAAATTTTTTTTCATGAGAAGATAATGGAATCCAACGAATTCCATCTCTTCTATAAATATATCTGTAAAGTATTGGTGGTTTTAATCCACCAATATATTTTATGGATTTAATATTATAATATTTAAATATTGATCTAACAACTAGCGCATAAAATGAATTATTTAAATTATCAACAAAAAATTGAAATGTATTTTTTTTTAATAGTTTTGTTAGTTTTTTTAAATTATCAATTTCATATAAGTTTTTGATTTTAAGCTTATTAAATATAATGTTTGATCGTTTATTAATTAGTTTTGAAAGGTCGATTATGATAACTTCATATTCTTTACTGATATATTTTAATCCAAATCTATCTCTATCTATTTTTTGAAATCTTGTTGAGGTTACAAAGCATACCTTTTTTTTCATCTAACTACTTAAGTTTTATTACTTTATTAAATTTATTTTCAAATTTTTTTGCTCTATGAGCGACCATAATTACTGTTAAATTCTTAGAAACATTCAAAAACTCATTTAAAATTTTTATTTCTGATTTTTCATCTATTGAACTAGTTGGTTCATCCATGATAAGAATTTCAGGATTTCGATATAATGCACGGGCTAAGGCAAGTCTTTGTTTTTGTCCACCAGATAATTTTCTACCTCTGTGACCAATCTTTGTATTTACACCTTTAATGAATTTTTTTATATCTAATGATAGTCTAGTTTTTTCTATCGATTTTTTTAACAACCTTTTGTCATATCCAGCATCAGAAAATGTTATATTTTTTTTAATGGTATCATCCAATAAATAAATATCTTGTGGAACATAACCTATTTTTGAATGAAAAATATCCAAATTTTTTAAGATATCTTTTTTATTAAATAAGATTTTTCCACTTGTAGGTTTTAATAATCCCAATAATAAGTTTATTAAGGTAGATTTCCCTGAGCCAGATGGACCAACAAATAAAATTTTGTCTTTATTCTTAATACTTAAATTCAAATTATCTATAATTTTTTTACTCTTATCATATCTAAAATTGATTTTTTTGATAAATAAAGTTTTAAATTTTTCTTTTTTAAGATTGTTATTATTATTGGAGGAATTAAATTTTTTTCTTTTATTTTTATTATTAAATTCTTTAAAAATAATTTTTTTTGCAGTTTTCAGAAATCTTAATGAATTTAAATGTATTGATATAAGACTAAAAACCGGAACTAATCTCATAATTGATAATGTTATTAATGTTAAAAATGGTAAGATTTCAGTTACAGTATAATTCTTATAAACAAAAAAAATAAATACAATTAAAAGTATAACTATTGAAATTAACTCAATAAATAATCTTGGGAAAGAATTGATAATTGTTAAATTTTTTTTTTGCTTTTCACTAATTGTATTAGATTCATTAAATAATGAAATAAACCAATTCTCTCGATTAAATAAAATTGTTTCTTTAATGGATCCTAATGCATGATTGATCGTTTTTGATGACTCAGAGTCATAGAATGCTCTTTTCTCAGATAAACTTTTAATTTGTTTTTTGAAATATTTATTCAAAAAATAAACGATTAAAGTAAAAAATAAGAATATTAATGTGAAGTATATTGTCGAATTTGAAATTACAACAAATAATATTCCTATAACCAAAACTACTGCACCAAATAAATTAGACAAAACACTCACATAGCCACTGCAATGGGCCACTTCGGTAATAATGTTTTTCCATAAAGTTGATGGGTTTTTATCTATATGGAAACTGTAATCTCTATAAAGATAAGACGTAAATAATTTTTTTGATAAATAAATTTTTATCTCATAAGCAAGTTGAGCATTAAGGTAACTATTTATAAAAGTTAAAATTCCTTTAAAAATAAATATTGACAGTATAATGACTGAACCAATTATAACACGATTTAAAATATCTAAATTATAATAAGAGTTTATTAGTTCAAAATGAGTATAATTAATTAAAAATTTCTCTGGCTCTAAAATAACTCCAACAAATAAAGCAACTGATCCTATACTGATAACGTCTAAGATAGCTACCAAACTTGAGATAAAAAAAACAATATAAACAAAATAAAGCAGTCTCTTACCAATTAAAAATTTTAAGTCTTTAAAGAATAAATTAATCATCTAAAAATATTTTCATTAATATATTAATTTTGATGTCTTAAATGAGGCTCTTAATGATCATATTTATCTGCTTATATAGTAAAAAAATATGTATTTAAATTATATTTTGATTAAAGATACTTAAAAAGTATAAATAATATTACTCAATGCATTTCGAAGATTTATTTAAAAAAAAATATAGCTCTAATTCTGTTAATTTTAACAAAAAATTAAATTGGTTTTTTGATATTAAATATTTAAATTTTAGAAAATTAGATAAAAAAAATGTTCTAAATCAAGCCAAACAACTGGCTAGTGAATATAAAAGATTAATCAATCAAAAAGATAACATAAAACGTAAAAATAAAGTAATTATAAAAACAAAAAAATTTAATAATAATCTTATTTCAAATAAAATTAAAAATAAGAAAAAAATATTAAGATCAATTTCTTTTTTAAAAAGGAATAAATTTGATATTTTTTTTAAATTTTTTTTAGTACAGGGTAGTTTATCAAATAATGATTTTATAGATGGTTGGAGTGATTTTGACAGTTTTGTTGTTATTAAGAATGATACAATATTGAATTATAAAAAATTAATTAAACTTCAAAAAAAATTACAAAAATTTTACAATCTAGTATTAAGATATTCTCCTTTTCAACACCACGGTGTTATCATTTATACTGAACATGATTTAAAAAACTATAAAAGTGGGTTTTTACCTCCAGAAGCACTTAAGGAAAATATAAATATTTTTCGAAAAGAAAAAATTAATTTTTATAAAATTTATAGTAAAAAAAAACTTTCAGCAGAAATTTTAAAACAGAGAAATAATTATATTAAGAAAAGTTTATCTGATGGTTATTATGATCACCATGTATTTAATAATAAAAAAATGAAAGTACCTTTTGTTGAAAATGATCAAACTCTTCATCAATTATTCTGTCACATTGGATTTATGTTAAATATTCCAATTTTATTTCTAGACAGTATCGGTAAAAGCTCCCATAAGAAAAATTCTTTTCAAAAATTTTACAAAATTATAAAAAATAAAAAAATTATATTCTTTATAAAAAAACACGAAAAACTAAGACAAAATTGGGAAAAAATTACTACTAGTAAAAAAAAAATAAATAGAAATTTAATAAAATTTCTTGGTACAGATTATATGAAAACATGTAATCAAGTTATTAATGATGTCTTGAAAAAAATTCCTTAATTCAAATACCAGCTAAATCTATACATCCCTTTTTTGAATTTTCCACGATTGAGATCAATATAAGATTGATTTATAAAATTAATTTTTTTTCTTAAAAAACTTTTAAATTTAAAATTATTCAAATTAATTTTTTTTTCACCTTTAAAGTCTTTTCTAATTTTTTTTGATAAACGTAAATTTTGAAATGCGTAAAACTGATAAATTGCACCAAACAATTCAGGTACAACTAATGAATTTTTTTTTGTATAATTTGAAAAAGTATATTTTTTTAAAAACAAGTATGAAAATTTTTTCATCTTTATATCTTCAAAACTTTCGTTTAAATAGTTTAAAGATTTTAAGAAAAAATTTTTATCAAATTTTTTTAGTTTTCCTATATAAAATTTATACTCTTTCTTTTTAAGCTTATTATTTAAATATTTTTTTCTGATTTTTTTATATGAAATAAATAAATTTTTTTTTATAACCTTTGTTTCTTTTAATGAAAAATATTGAAAAAACATATCATATGAAAAAATCAAAGATTTTATATTTCTTATAATTTTATTATTAGGAGAATAAATATTTGAAAGAAATAACATTTGCCTTCTTTCATAATATCTTTCGATAAATGAAGTAAGAAGTTGATATTCCTTATCCATTAAATTTAACTTTTTTTTAATAGCTTTGTTTCTTTTGATAGAAAATATTTTTAAATTTTCAAATAAAAAAATTTCATATTTTAGTTTGTATGGAATATATATTATAGTCCCATCAAGAATATAATCTTGGATAATCTTTGGTATTTTTACTTTGTTAATTTTATTGTCATATATGATCAATAAATCTAAATCGGAGACCTCGTCTTCAAAATTACCATAAAGCCAAATATCCTTTATAAATGAGTATTCTTTTAATAATCTTTTGAGTTCTAAAATTATAATTTTTTTTTTATTCAATTTTCTAAACAGAATATTTATCTAAAATTTTTTTTACTGAAGAAATCATATAGTCAAAATTTTTTTCACTCATCCACACATGGAAAGGAAAAGAAATCATATTATTATAAAATTTTTCAGTATTCAAACACTTCCCTTTTCCATATCCATATTTTTTGAATAATGAATATTTATACAAAGGGTAATATTGAGTGGCACATTTAATTTGATAATTGTCATATAGTTCTTTGATCAAAGTATTCCTATTAAAATTTTTACTAGGTTTAACATATGCAGACAGCAAATGATAAACGTGTCTTTTTTTTAAAAAAGATTCATTAAAAGACAAAACATCATTATGTTTAAAATGACTTATAAATTTTCTTGCTCGAGAAATTCTTTTCTTATTAAGTTGATCTATTCTTTTTAATAATAAATGACCTGATGCACATTGAATTTCACTTAAAGTAGCTTTAAATGGCAACTTGTCTATTAAGTCTAGCTCTAAATTACCCATTGCTGGTAACCAGTAAAATTTCCTTTTTTTGAAATTTGAATGACCATTATGTCTAAGTCCTTTTACCTTTTTAAACAAACTTTTATCTTTTACGTAAATCGCTCCTCCCTCACCTAAAGTCGTTAAGTTTTTTTGTGCATGAAATGAATAGCAAGAAAAATCGCCTATTGTTCCAACTTTTTTTCCTTTAATTTCAGCACCAAACGCCTGCGCACAATCTTCTATAATTTTAATCTTTTTATTTTTTAAATACTTTTTAATCTTAAATACATCTGCTGCATATCCATATAGATGAACAATTACTATCGCTTTTGTTTTTTTACTAATTTTTTTTTTAATATCATCAAGGCTTATTACTCTTGTCTTAAAATCAATATCAGCCCAAATGATTTTTGCTCCATTTCTCATGAAAGGTAGTGCTGAGGCACAATAAGTGTGTGCAGGAATTATTATTTCGTCATTCTTTTTAAGTTTAAGTAATAATGCAATAATTTCCAAGCTTGAAGCTGCAGAGTTTACTACATTGATATTTTTTGTTTTTAGGTAACCTTTTAATCCATTTTCAAATTTTAATAATTCATTACTTTGGGTTAAATTATCCGATTTTTTTAAAAAATTATTTAAATATTTAAGTTCTTTATTATTAAAAAAAAGAGATCTATTTACCCAATCAATTTTCGTCATTCTGTTCATAATAATTTTTTTGCAATTTCTATATCATCTAAATCATTGATATCAAGTGATCTACTTTTTGGCATAATATATAAACTATGTTTCTTTGAATAAATTTTTTTCTTTTTTAAAAGATGGTTTTTTGAGACTATGTATATTGCTCCATTTATAAAATATGGATTTAACTTATAATCTTGTCTTCTATGGAACTTTGATGCCTCTTTAAATAAATATTTCCATTTTTTATTCTTTTTAATAACTATATTTTCATATGGATGTTCTGTATTCTCACAAATACTAAATAGTGACAAAGATTTTTCTCTTTTTAAAATTTTGATAGAATTTGTTATATCTTTACTAATTCTTAATGGTGATGTGGGCTGTAAAACAATTAAATAATCGTAGTCAAATTTATTTTGTGTAGATTTTATAAAGTGTATTAAAGTTTCTACAGTCGAACTTTTGTCAGTCGATGTAGATTTTGGCCTTTTGTACTGCGTATTAAATTTATATTTTTTTGATATTTTTTTTATTTTTTCGTCATCAGTAATAATAAATTTAAGCTTTACTTTTGATAAAAGAGATTGTTTTAAGGTATACTCTACTAAAGGCTTTCCATTAATTATGTATCTATTTTTATTCTTAACACTCTTTGAGTTTTTTCTAGCTGGTATTACTATTGCAAATTTCATATTATTAATTTAATAGATTGATATTTTGATGTCGTTAAATAAATATTATAATAATTTTCATGAAAATGGCTATACAATAGTTAAAAAATTACTTACTAAAAGTGATGCACTTTTGCTTCTTCAAGAAATTGAAACTATTAAAAAAAAGGTTTCAGTAAAAAAACAACAATACTTTCACAAAACTAAAGATGGTAAATTTAATACCATACACAATATTCAAGAATTTATAAAAAAAGGTAAAATAATTAATTTGACGAAAAATAAAAAATTAATTCGAATAATTAATAGACTTTTATTAGACAAGAGTTACATGAGAAACTTAGAATTTTTTCTTAAACCAAAAAAAACAGGTTTAGCAAGCCCATTTCACCAAGATAATTTTTATTGGAATATTATTGATGCAAAAGCTTTGAATGTTTGGATTGCATTATCGAAATCTAATAAATCAAATGGAGGCATTTGTTATTTAAAGGGATCTCAAAAATTAGGTACTATTAATCATGAGTTATCATTCATGAAAGGTTCTTCTCAAAAAATAGAAGATGAAGTTTTAAAAAAATTAAATTTTACAAAAATTTTTCCATCATTAAACGTTGGGGATTGTATAATTCATCATCCAAATATAATTCATGGAAGTAAAAAAAATCTATCAAATAATGATAGAATTGGAGTAGCAGTAAGTTATGCAGCGAAGAATTCAAAAACAGACTTGATTAAGTTAACAAGATATAAAAAACGTCTAAAAGAAAATATTAAAAAAATCTATAAATAATTACCAGTATTTAAATTTAGTTAACATTTTTTTTTCTTCTCTAGGAAACTTTTTTTTACCATCCCCTAGAGTTGATGGAATTTTTTGTATCATAGAACTTAAATTGTGAAGTCCTACTGAAGATAAAGATGCTGACTGATCTGTTCCCCACATACTCCTATCTAGTGTAATATGTCTTTCAATAACAGTTGCTCCCAACATAAAGGCTGTGATTGATGGTGAAACTGTCTTTTCATGTCCACTATAACCGACATCACATTTAAAAATTCTCTTTAGTTCTTTTATCATATTTAAATTTAAATTTTTTTCTTCAGCTGGATAAGTTGAAATACAGTGCATTAATGTATACTTACATTTATATTTTTTAAAAATTTTTAAACTTTTTTTAATATCAGCAATTGATGACATTCCTGTTGAGATAAATGTATGTTTTCTTTCTTTAGCAATTTCTTCTATAAGCTTTAAATTTGTCAACATAGCTGAGGCTACTTTATTAAATTTGCATTTAAATTTTCTTAAAAAAATTTGACTATCTACGTCCCATGCTGAAGCAAACCATATTATCCCCAGCTTTTTACAATATGAATCAATTTTTTTATAATCACTTAGATTAAATTCAATTTTTTTTTTATAATCCAAATATGAAATATAACCCCAAGGAGTATCTCTCATTTTTTCTTTTTGATTTTTAGGAGTTGAAATGTCAGGATTTCTTTTTTGAAATTTTACTGCATCAAAATTGTATTTTTTTGCCAAATTTATCAATTTTTTTGCTAAATTTAATGATCCATTATGGTTAATTCCAATCTCAGCAATTAAAAAAGGTTTTTTCATATTTTGTAAATTCTATTATTATCCAAAATTTTAATTATAGTTTTATTATCATTATTTACATAACAAAAACAACGTAATCATTGAGTTTAGTTGAATTTTTTTAATAAATTTTCATCTTTTTTACTAAATGGTCTAAATAATGTATCACGATTTTTTTTAAAAATAATAAGATAAATTTCTTTAAGTAAATAAGGTATTAAATTAATTAATTTTCTTCTTTTTTTATCAGTATACATCTTTGATAACTCTTCAGTCATTATATTCGTAGTATCATATTCAGGAATTAAATTTTGAAGCGACTTTAAATCACCTCTTTCAATATTCATATTGAATAGTTCCTCAATATTATTATTAATCAAAATTTTTTTTAAATTTTCAATGTTTTCAACTGGTATACCGAGTTTTGAAGGTACATAATCTTCAAAAAATTCTTTAAATTCATCATTTAAATTCAAAGAATTACTTATATTTATTACAGGAACTTTGTTTTTTAAAGCTTGCAAATTAGCTGAACTTACGTGATTTATACAAATATCAATTTTTTTAAAAAAATTTCTTATATCTGGGTCATCTTCTATTATAAGATCAGGAATAGCTTCTCTGTAAAGTTTAATTTTTTCAAATGGATGAGGTTTGTAAATTAATTTTATATTGAGTTCTTTAGCCAACTCCATTAATTGACATAAAAAATCTATAAATTCGACTTCACCTTTCAATAAGCTGACAGCCCAATGGACTTTTTGTCTGCTTTTTATTGTATAAATAATATTATTATTTCCTGTGAGAGGTGCTAAATATCGTCCTGAACTTGTTACACCAATTGTTTTGATTTTTCCTTGATGATCGATTGATTTATCAACTTTAAATCTTGTAGTACCTGTAACTACTATTTTATCTTTATTTTTTTCATCAATATATTTTCCTTGCTCTATAGTCCACATAAAAAGTTTATCAATTTTATCTAATATATTAGATGGAAATTCATTTTCTAAATAATGCTTCCTATAATCTAAAGACTCACTTGGATAACAAATAATTTTTATTTTTTTTTCATACGCAACATTTACTATTTTTTTAAAATGCGGAGAATCATTTCTAATATGTGGTAAAATTATTATACTAGGATTTATATAATTTATTGCTAAATTCCAATTAAATTTGTTACAAAAAAATAAATCAATATTTTTTTTTTTTAAATTTCTTTGTAAGTCATACATTCCCCATAAATCTCTATACTTGTTATCGATAACGTTTAAAATACTCATTTTAGGATCTATATAAGCTTTCTTCTTAGTAAATATTTTAAAATTTCATTCTGATTTAAAAGTTTAACTTTATTAGAATATAATTTATCTAAATTATCTATTTCTTTGCCTTTATAAAATTTTAAATTGTCTTTAGTATTTTTAAGAGAATTAATTATTAAAAATCTTTTGTTTTCGATGGCGTTTGAAATTTCATTTTTAGATATTAGATCTTCATGAATTTTTTCTTTAGGTCTTGTACCAATTATTTTAATTGATTTTTTTTTATAAAAATACTTCGATATCACTTCAGCTAAATCAAGAATTTTAAAAGCAGTCATACTTTTTATTATAAATATTTCACCGCCTCTCGAAAAATCAAGTGTTTCAATAACTTTTTGGGTCGCATAACTTATATCTATAAAAAATCTAGTCATAAATTTATTAGTTACTGTTAAAGGAGATTTGTTAATTATTTGGTCCTTAAATACCTCAAGTACCGATCCTCTTGAACCAATTATATTTCCAAACCTAATACAATAAAATATTTTTTTTTTTCTTTTTGAAATCTTATTTGCTTTGGTGACAATCTTTTCCGCCATAAACTTAGATGTTCCCATTATAGTCTGCGGATTAGCTGCCTTATCTGTACTTATAAAAACAAATTTCTTAACATTATTTTTGAGTGAAGCTTTTACAAGATTTCGAGTTCCATCTACATTTGTTTTTATAGTTTCCTCTGGATTATATTCGCATATAGGAACATGTTTCATTGCAGCCGCATGAATTACTATGTCAATATTCTTACTTACCTCCATACATCTTTTATAATTTCTTATATCTCCATGAATAAGTCTTATTCTGTTATTCAACATAAATTTTTCAATATTAGACTCTTTTCTCTCAATTTTATGTTTCAAATTAAACAATCCATTTTCATCATTACTCAAGGCTCTAATAACATTAAATTCATATTTTTTAATAAAATCCAAAACTATTGCAGACCCAATAGAACCAGTGGCACCAGTTATTAAAATTTTTTTACCTTTAAATTTTTTTGATTTCATAATTCCTAAACTTTTTTATCAAAGTATTTTTTAATTTATGTTCATTTTTATAAGCAAAAAACTTTTGACTAATAACAGTTTTTAATTTTATATTTGGATCCCTTTTATTATCTAATTTAAGATTAATCAAAATAATTTTTGTATTTAAAACTTTTTCATATAAATTTATAACATCTTGATTGGTATAATTTTCAGAACAGAAGTTAATCGTAATTTTATTTATCTTAGCTGGGATATTAATAACTTTAAAAAATAAATTACAAAAATCTAAAATGTGAATATATGGTCTATTTGAACTGGCATTATTAATGATGAGTTTTTTATCTTTAAAAATTGAGTCATGAATATTTTTTAAAAACCCTTTTTTAATTAAATAATCATCATAAATATTTCCAGATCTAATTATTAAAAAATTTTTAGAATTTTTTTTATACAGTTTTTCGGCTTTTAATTTTAATCTTCCATAAAATGTAGAAGGTATAGGCTTTGTTTTTTCACTCTGAAGATTTTTGGAACTTTTGTAGACTAAGGCTGATGATAAAAATATTATTTTTGTATTAGTACTATTGAAATATTTAATTAGATTTAAATTTCCTTTAATTATATTTTTTTCTAACTTTTTTTTGTTGTTTTCTATTTGACCGCTTAAATTAATCACAAACTTAAAATCAATATTCAGCTTTGATAATAAGAAATTCAATTTTTTATAATTAGTTATATCACACTTAAAGGAATCAAATTTCACGCTCCGTGAAATTTTATATAAATTATATTTTTTTTTTAAAACCTCACATAAATATTTACCTACAAACCCATTACCACCAATTATTAAAATATTTTTCTTAATAGGTAATTTTCTTTTGGACAGCATTTTCTGATATATCAATTTTTTTAATTATATTGATTATTTTTTGTGACGTATTTTTGGCGGCATATGGATTAATTAACTTTAATGTCAATTTTTTATACATCGGTGAATTATTTAACATTTTAAGTTCTTTTAAAATTTTTTTGGAAGAATAATCTACATCTATAATATTTTTTGATCTAAGCCTTCCATTTTGTCTTGTACCTATATTTATAACTGGCTTTTTAAAAGATGATGCTTCGTGAATTCCTGAACTTGAATTCCCGACTAAGGCAAAACAGTTTTCTAAAAGAGTTCTATATTCATTCAACTCTAATGTTGGAGAATAATAAAAACTAGAATTTGATTTAATTTCATCAATAATAAAAGTAGAACCGGCGTCATTGTTAGGACATACAAATAACGTTTGCATTTTAAACTTTTTGATAGCTTTAATTGTTTCCCTAATTTGGAATTTTACTTTACTT
This sequence comes from Pelagibacterales bacterium SAG-MED19, assembly GCA_014654035.1. GTDB lineage: Bacteria > Pseudomonadota > Alphaproteobacteria > Pelagibacterales > Pelagibacteraceae > Pelagibacter. The sequence continues at coordinate 36,468 of JACWDQ010000003.1, read as the reverse complement.
AATTCAGATGTCACTGAATGCTGTATAACAACTAAATATTTTTTTTTTATATCTAGTCCAATTTTTTTTTTAAAATAAATTGCACTTAATTTTTTTTGACTAAATAAAGCTTCTATTGACGGACAACCAACAACAAAAATATTTTGTTTTTTTTCACCCATTTTAATAAGTCTTTTTTTTGCATCTTGATTTGAAGCTAAATGATAATGAGCAAATTTACTCATCGCATGACGTATGGATTCATCAATTGTACCTGATACTTCTCCACCTTGAATATGTGCAACGGGAATATTCATGTGAGCAGCTGAAATAGTAACAGCAAGATTTGCAGCAATGTCAAAGCCACTTAACACCAAGTCTGGTTTTGTTTTTTTAAGAATTTTACTTATTTCAATTATTGCAATCCCCAAAGATTTTGACATTGAGGCCCCATCATCATTTTTTTTGCTAAGATCTTCTGGATACATATTAAAAGAGTCATGAATGTTAAACCCAATTTTTTTGATTTCGTTAATCGACCTACCATATTTTTTCAACATATGTATCCCTGTAACTACAAGAATATAGTCTAAATTTTTTTCTAAATTTATTTTATCAATAATAGGTTTAAATCTACTAAAATCAGCGCGTCTCTCTGTGACTATTAAAACTTTTCTTTTTTTCATATTTTAGATATCTTTTTTTCTGATTTGGACATTTTTTCTAATATTTCTTTTGACTTTTTTCCCTAATAATTTTTTATAATCATTTACTAAAAAATCCCCACTTCCTGGTCTTCTTAAAAAAATATTTTTTTTTGTCAATTTTTCACCTCTTAAAATTTTCTTAGTGGAAACTACAGATTGAAACGCAAAGGAAATTGTTTTTTTTTCCTCTTTGATTGGTCCTTTACCATTGCCTAGTGCTTTAAATATTTGGTTTGAACCACGTATTAATTCCTTTAACTCATTGGTATCCATTGAAGCTGAAATATCAGGTCCTTTACGCTTTGATCTATCATCAACAAAATGTTTTTCTAGGACCCTTGCGCCAAGAGATACAGCTCCAAGACAAGTGTTAATTGAACTTGTATGATCTGACAATCCTAAGATAGCATCTGGATAAGCTTTTTTTAATTCTTCTAAACAGTTTAATCTCACAAGATTGAAGGCTGTTGGGTAAATGTTTGTACAATGCATTAAAACAAATGGTAATTTGTGTTTTCTAATAATAGAAACTGATTTTGAAATTGATTTAATTGAATTCATTCCAGTACTCATAATTATTGGTTTTTTGAATTTACAAATATAATCAACTAAATAATGATTATTACACTCACCTGATCCAATTTTAAATGCTGGTATATTAAATTTACCCAATCTATCTGCTGCTGCTCTAGAAAAAGGAGTGCTAATAAAAATTTTTTTTCTCGATCTAATATGATTCATAAGTTTTTTTTCATCTTTTTCGTCAAGGCAGGTACTTTTTATAATATCAAAAATATTTTTTTTAGAATTACCAGGAATTATTTTTTTTGCCTCTATTGACATTTCGTCATCGACAATATGAGTCTGATGCTTTATTATTTCTGCTCCAGCATCAATTGCTCTATCTGTCATATTAATTGCTAAATCTAAATTACCATTATGATTAATTCCGAGTTCAACTATTACTATAGGAGGATGATCATTTCCTACTGTAAACTTTCCAAGTTTAAATTTTTTCATTATCTTTTTAAAATTATAATTTGATCATAATACATATTCATTACAGATTAAATTAATTATACTTATAAATTTTACCAAATTTAAATTCATTACAATCGTATCTGGGTATTGATAATTTATTTGATTTCTGTGTCCAATTTTTGGAATTAACGTTAAAGCAATACTTTATTTTTATTTTTTTTAGTATTTTTATAGTATTTTTATTGAATACATTTGAACCACCATAGGGATAGCAAAAATACTTAATTTCTTTACCCAAAATATTTGATAAAATTTTGCAAGAACTGATAATATCTTCTTTTTGATTTGAATAATTTTTTTTTGACAAAACGTTATGATCAAATCCATGAGATCCAATTATCATCCCAATTTTATCAAGATATTTAATATCTTTTTTATTTAGATAAAAATTTTTAAAAATTTTTTTTTGATCTTTTTTCAAAAATAAATTGTCAAATATTTTATCAATAATCTTTCGGTTTGATCCTTGCAAATTATTTAGAGTTGTTTTTAGAAAGATTTTTAAATTTTTTTCTGAATGAGGATTTTTTTTGTCTAAAAAATTTTTTTGTAATTTAAATACACCAAGTGATTTTTTGTTGTAATTAATTTTAATTTTATTTTTAAGAATAATATTATATATTTTTTTTATTGGAAACTTTCCGAAGATAAGATGTAATTTATGAATTGATAAAAAATCTGAATTCAAAAATTGTTGCCCTGTTATAAAAAAAAGACCTAAAATATTTTTTTTTTTAAGATATTTTGCAATTTTTAGATGATCTTTGAGTCCATCGTCAAAGGTTAAAATAAATTTTTTTTTTTTTAAAATTTCATCTAAATTATCTTGAATTTTCGCAAGTCCTTCTTTTTCTTTTTTGAAATAATTAATCTGTTTTTTAAAATCTCTAATGTGCAAAAAATTAAGGTAAGGTAAATTTTTATTAAAATTCCTTATATAATGATACATTATAACTTTACTCATGTCTTTCTCCGCTGTGTACTAGCATTATAACTAGTTAATTTTTCGCAACATTAATAATTAAAGCCTAGTGATTTTTATATTAAATACAAACAAATAATTTTTTGTCGTAATTAATTTTATTGTAAAAATAACAAATCTGTTTTTTAAAATCTCTAATGTGCAAAAATAAAGGATGGCAAATTTTTACTAAAATTCATTATATAATGATACATTATAACTTTACTCATAATTGACTCACAATTGGATATTTTTTTTCCATGGCTTTTTTATATTTTGATAAATATTTCTTTATTAATTTATTTCTAATATTTTTCATAGCTAATCTTAGACTTTTTTTATTAAAATCTTTTTTTTTATAAATTTTAGTTTTATATTTTGTCCTTAATTTAAAAAATTTAATTTTTTTTTTTGATATTAAAATTTTACATAGGTCTTCAAAAGTTTTTTTGATAATTTTATTGCCTATAGTATGTATATTATCATTTAACTCAAAATTTGGTCTAGTTTGGTGAACAATTTTTCCTCCATCAATTTTTTTACTTATTTCCATTATTGTAGAACCACAAAATTGAAGTTCTTTATTTACAAAGGGAAAAAAATTGGTTCCCGACCCCTTATAATAGGGTGAAAGACCTAAATGTATATTTAAAAATTTACCTTTAAACTGATTTATGAATTTTTGTTCAACGATAGAACAGCCATATGCAATGAGATAATCAAAATTTTCTTTTTTAATTAGATCTATGATTTTTTTATCGTTTATTTTCTTATTACCAATAAAAATTGAATTATATTTATTATTTTTTTTAATAAATTTTTTAAAAAAAAAATCTTCAGTTTTACTTCTTAAAGAAATATGTTTTTTCAAATTTGGATCTTTTTTATAAAGAACATTGGATTTTAATTTAATATTGTCTTCATGGATAACTAATCTTAAATCAATATTTTTTTGTGAAGATAAAAAAGAAGCAGCATACAAATGTCTTTGTTCATTAGCTGTAAGTAAAATAATTTTTTTTTTCATAGATTAAATATCTTTATATCTTTTAATCATTATTTAGAATGTTATGATATACCATATTTTTTTATGAGAACTATTGCCAGAATTGATATAAAAAATGAGAATGTAATTAAAGGAATTAATTTAGAAGGCCTAAGAAAAGTTGGTAATCCTACTGAAATTGCTAAAAAATATTATTCAGAGGGAATAGATGAACTTTTAATAATTGACTCTGTAGCAAGTTTGTATGGAAGAAATAATTTATTTAATCTAATCAAAAGTATTACTAATGAAATATTCGTTCCTATCACTCTTGGAGGTGGGATAAGATCTTTAAAAGATATAGAAAATTCACTTAATTCAGGAGTAGATAAAGTAGCCATAAATTCAAAGGCATTGGAGCACCCTAATTTTCTGAAAGAAGCTGTAACAAATTTTGGAGAGTCAACCATTGTAGTAAATATAGAGGCAAAAAAAATAGATGATAAAAAATGGGAACCCTATAAATTTTGTGGAAGAGAAAGAACAAATTTAAATATTACTAATTGGATTAAGACTATTCAAAACAAAGGCTGTGGGGAAATATTGCTTACATCAATAGATAAAGAAGGCACTGAAACAGGTTTTGATATTGATTTAATCAATGAAGTTTATGAACTAACAGATAAACCATTAATAGTTTCTGGTGGTTGTGGTAAAATAAATGACATTCAAATTATTAATCAAAAGTTTCCAAATGTATCAGTAGCGTTAGCTTCAGTTTTACATTACAAAACTCTTAAAATTTCAGAGATTAAAAAAATTTTGAGATGAAAAAAATAACTATTATTGATTATGGAATGGGTAATATTAGAAGTTTATATAACTCAGTAAAATTCATTGGATATGATCCAATTTTTTATTCACAAAAAAATAAAATTGATTCAAATTTTTGTATTTTGCCTGGAGTTGGTGCATTTAATCAGGCAATGAAATTACTTATAGAAAAAAAGATTTCTGTTGAGCTTGAGAAATTTATAAAAAATAAAAATAATATGTTGTTTGGTATTTGTCTAGGTATGCAGCTATTTTTTGACGAAAGTTCAGAGAACTTTAATACTGATGGTTTGGGGATGATTAAAGGTAAAGTTAAAAAAATTTCAACGAAAAAAAAAGATATTCTTCCAAATGTAGGATGGTTTAAAACTAATATTAAGCAGACGAAAACCTTTAATTATCTTTCACAATTTGATAATGAAAAATTTTATTATGTTCATTCATTAGTTGCGAAACCAGATGAAATGACAAACGAAATTGCAACTTGTGAGTTTAATGGAGAAAAATTTTGTGCTATAACGGCACAGAATTCTAATATAATTGGAACTCAGTTTCATCCAGAAAAAAGTTCAAAAATTGGATTAGAATTCTTGGATTGTTTGATTAAAAATTCAGTTAACTAAATTATGAAAAAAAATTTTTCAATGTATGGATTGCCTGATGAGGTTATTTTTTGCTCAAAATGTGTAATGAGTAACCAAAGACCTAGAAGTGTAGTTGAGTTTAAAAATCATAGTAATCAAAAATCTGGTCTAGATATAAACAAAGACACAACTATTTGTGATGCGTGTACTTATAACGAAACAAAAAAGAAAATAGACTGGAAAAAAAGAGAAAATGAATTAATCGATCTGCTAGATATTTATCGAAAACCAAAAGGTTATGACTGCATTGTCCCAGGTAGTGGTGGAAAAGACAGTGCTTACACAGCTCATATTTTAAAATATAAATATGGAATGAATCCATTAACGATTACTTGGGCTCCTCACATGTACACTGATATTGGTTGGAAAAATTTTGATAATTGGATAAAAGTTGGTGGATTTGACAATATCTTATTCACACCTAATGGAAAAGTTCATAAACTTGTCACTAAATTAGCTTTCAAAAATTTACTTCATCCTTTTCAACCATTTATAATTGGTCAAAAAATCATAGGACCATTGATGGCTCTAAAATTTAATATACCTTTGATAATTTATGGAGAAAATCAAGCTGAATATGGAAATGCAGTTGAAGAAAATTCAAATCCAAAAATGGATAGTAAATTTTTCTCAAAAAAGGATAATTCAGAAATTATTCTTGGTGGAGAAAAACTATCAAACATTATAAAAGATTATAATTTAAAGCTAAATGATTTCGAACCTTATTTGGCGCCCTCTCTAGAAGATTTAAATAAGAAAAATATAGAGCAAAGATACTTAGGGTATTATTTAAAATGGGATCCACAAGAATGTTATTATTATGCAGCAAAAAATACTGGCTTTAGACCTAATACAGAGAGGACTGAGGGGTCTTACTCAAAATATTCAAGCATCGACGATAAGATCGATCCATTTCATTATTTTCTTACACATATAAAATTTGGATTAGGTCGCGCTTCATATGACGCGGCACAAGAAATTAGAAATGAAAAAATTACAAGAGATGAAGGAATAAATTTAATAAAAAAATATGATAATGAATTTCCAAGTAAATATTTTAAAGAATTTCTAGAATATGTAGATATTAGTGAAAATGATTTTTTTTCGACCATAGATCAGTTTAGGTCTCCTCATCTATGGAAAAAGAACGAAAATAATTGGGAACTTTTACAAAAAATATACTAATCTATTAAAAATTTTTTTCAGTGCATAAATCAAGCCAATTGAGCTATTAGTACTGGTCAGCTGCACGCATTACTGCGCTTCCACATCCAGCCTATCAACGTGGTGGTCTACCACGGCTCTATAGGAAGAACTAGTTTTGAGGTGAGTTTCCCGCTTAGATGCTTTCAGCAGTTATCTCTTCCATACTTAGCTACCCGGCACTGCAGCTGGCGCTACAACCGGTCCACCAGTGGTATGTTCAACCCGGTCCTCTCGTACTAGGGTCAACTCCTCTCAATTCTTCTACACGCATAGCAGATAGGGACCGAACTGTCTCACGACGTTCTGAACCCAGCTCACGTACCACTTTAATTGGCGAACAGCCAAACCCTTGGGACCTGCTCCAGCCCCAGGATGTGATGAGCCGACATCGAGGTGCCAAACACTGCCGTCGATATGAGCTCTTGGGCAGTATCAGCCTGTTATCCCCGGCGTACCTTTTATCCGTTGAGCGATGGCCCTTCCACTCAGAACCACCGGATCACTATGACCGACTTTCGTCTCTGCTCGACTTGTCAGTCTCACAGTCAGGCAGGCTTATGCCATTGCACTCTACGAACGATTTCTGACCGTTCTGAGCCTACCTTCGCACGCCTCCGTTACTATTTGGGAGGCGACCGCCCCAGTCAAACTACCCACCATACAATGTCTTGATGCCGGATGACGGCAATCAGTTAGATATCAAGAAAAACAAAAGAGGTATTTCACTGGTGACTCCACAAAAGCTGACGCTTTTGCTTCAATGTCTCCCTCCTATGCTAAATATGTTTTTCCTAACACCAATGTAAAGTTGCAGTAAAGGTGCACGGGGTCTTTCCGTCTAACTACGCGAACTCCGCATCTTCACGGAGAATTCAATTTCACTGAGTTGATGTTGGAGACAGCGGAGAAATCGTTACGCCATTCATGCAGGTCGGAACTTACCCGACAAGGAATTTCGCTACCTTAGGACCGTTATAGTTACGGCCGCCGTTTACTGGGGCTTCAGAAATGAGCTTGCACCCATCGCATTAACCTTCCAGCACCGGGCAGGCGTCAGACCCTATACATCCACTTACGTGTTAGCAGAGCCCTGTGTTTTTGATAAACAGTCGCTTCTCCCTGGCTTGTGCCACCTTTAAATAGTTGCCTAAAAAAAGGTCTTCCTTATTCCGAAGTTACGGAAGCATTTTGCCGAGTTCCTTCAACATCATTCTCTCAAGCGCCTAAATATACTCTATTAATCCACCTGTGTCGGTTTAGGGTACGGTCTTATGATGGAGCTATTTCTTGGAACCTTTTCGCGGCAAGTTCAATCCATTAAGAACTCACAACTTACAAGATTCGTCACTACCATCAGGTTAAGGAATATTAACCTTATTTCCATCGACTACGGCTTTCGCCCTCGCCTTAGGTGCCGACTAACTCTGCGCGGATTAACCTTGCGCAGAAACCCTTGGATTTTCGGCGAAGAAGTTTTTCACTTCTTTTATCGTTACTTATGTCAGCATTCGCACTTCTGATACCTCCAGGATCCCTCACGGGTATCCCTTCACAGGCTTACAGAACGTTCCGCTACCAGTTATAATTTTCGAAAAAATTATAAATCCACAGATTCGGTATATGATTTTAGCCCCGTTACATCTTCGGCGCAGAAACTCTATTAGACCGGTGAGCTGTTACGCTATCTTTAAAGGATGGCTGCTTCTAAGCCAACCTCCCGGCTGTTAAGGAATTTCCACATCCTTTCACACTTAATCATAATTTGGGGACCTTATCTGGTGGTCTGGGCTCTTTCCCTCTCGACCATGGACCTTAGCACCCACAGTCTGTCTGCTGAAGAACAATGTTTAGCATTCGGAGTTTTATTAGGTTTGGTAAGAATCTCTTCCCCCTAGCCCATTTAGTGCTCTACCTCTAAACATCTATTTATTCAACGCACTACCTAAATAGTTTTCGCGGAAAACCAGCTATCTACGAATTTGGTTGGCCTTTCACCCCTTACCACAAGTCATCCAAAGACTTTTCAACGTCAACTGGTTCGGTCCTCCGGCAAGTGTTACCTTGCTTTCAACCTGCTCATGGTAAGCTCATTCGTTTTCGGGTCTAATTCATTAAACTAATCGCCCTATTAAGACTTGCTTTCGCTGCGCCTACACCTAGATGGCTTAAGCTTGCTTAATAAATTAAGTCACTGACCCATTATACAAAAGGTACGCCGTCACTCTAAAAAGAGCTTCGACTGATTGTAGGCATGCGGTTTCAGGTTCTATTTCACTCCCCTAATAGGGGTTCTTTTCACCTTTCCCTCACGGTACTAGTTCACTATCGGTCACTGATTAGTATTTAGGCTTAGAGGGTGGTCCCCCTATATTCGAGCAGGATTTCACGTGTCCCGCTTTACTCAAGAATTTTATTAAACATTACTCATACGGGACTATCACCCTCTATGGTTAGCTTTTCCAAACTATTCAAATTTTTTTAATAAAATTACTGGCCTAGTCCGCTTTCGCTCGCCACTACTAACGGAATCTCAATTGATTTCTTTTCCTCTGGTTACTTAGATGTTTCAGTTCTCCAGGTTGTCTCTTTAAACCTATGTATTCAGTTCAAAGTACCACATAAAGTGGTGGGTTTCCCCATTCGGAAATTTTCGGATCAAAACTTACATACAGCTCCCCGAAACTTATCGCAGTATATCACGTCCTTCATCGTCTTTCAGTGCCAAGGCATCCGCCACACGCCCTTAAACGCTTGATTTATGCACAGAAAAAAATTCTGTGTTGAATCAAATTTTTATTTTGAACATTAGCTAATAACATTTCTAATGTTCGGATATAGATATTGATATTAATTATTATATTTACAATTTTTTATAGCTAAGTGTTTTGGTGGAGGATAGCGGGATCGAACCGCTGACCTCCTGAATGCAAATCAGGCGCTCTCCCAGCTGAGCTAATCCCCCATGATCTTAAATTGGTGGGCCGAGAAAGACTCGAACTTTCGACCCCACCCTTATCAAGGGTGTGCTCTAACCAACTGAGCTACCGGCCCCCATGCAAGAGAAACACTACTTCAAGAAGAGAAATGAGGACGGTCAACATTACCGATGTATATTATTTAGAGTAAAATTAAATTTTACTCATCCTTAGAAAGGAGGTAATCCAGCCGCAGGTTCCCCTACGGCTACCTTGTTACGACTTCACCCCAGTCGCTGACTATACCGTGGTCAAGGGTTTTAAGCCTTGCCTTAAGGTAGAACCAACTCCCATGGTGTGACGGGCGGTGTGTACAAGACCCGGGAACGCATTCACCGTGGCACGCTGATCCACGATTACTAGTAATTCCAGCTTCATGCACTCGAGTTGCAGAGTGCAATCCGAACTGAGGTATTTTTTAAGGATTTGCTTAACGTCGCCGTCTTGCTTCCTGTTGTAAATACCATTGTAGCACGTGTGTAGCCCAACACGTAAGGGCCATGAGGACTTGACGTCATCCCCACCTTCCTCCAGCTTATCACTGGCAGTTCTTTCAGAGTGCCCAACTTAATGATGGCAACTAAAAGTGAGGGTTGCGCTCGTTGCGGGACTTAACCCAACATCTCACGACACGAGCTGACGACAGCCATGCAGCACCTGTGTTTCGTCCGGCCGAACCGAAAACTTTAATCTCTTAAAGTCGCGACGAACATGTCAAGTGTTGGTAAGGTTCTGCGCGTATCTTCGAATTAAACCACATGCTCCACTACTTGTGCGGGTCCCCGTCAATTCATTTGAGTTTTAACCTTGCGGTCGTACTCCCCAGGCGGTGTGTTTATCGCTTTCGCTGCGACACTGAAAATAAATTTCCAACGTCTAACACACATCGTTTACGGCATGGACTACGAGGGTATCTAATCCTCTTCGCTACCCATGCTTTCGTTCCTCAGTGTCAGTAATGATCCAGAAAGCTGCCTTCGCAATTGGTATTCTTTCTAATATCTACGAATTTCACCTCTACACTAGAAATTCTGCTTTCCTCTATCAAACTCTAGCTGAAAAGTTTTGATGGCAGTTCCAGAGTTAAGCTCTGGGATTTCACCACCAACTTTTTCAACCACCTACGAACTCTTTAAGCCCAGTAATTCCGAACTACGCTAGGTCCCTTCGTATTACCGCGGCTGCTGGCACGAAGTTAGCCGGACCTTCTTATTCGGGTACAGTCATTTTCTTCCCCGACGAAAGAGCTTTACAACCCAAGGGCCTTCTTCACTCACGCGGCATCGCTGCATCAGAGTTTCCTCCATTGTGCAAGATTCCCCACTGCTGCCTCCCGTAGGAGTTTGGGCCGTGTCTCAGTCCCAATGTGGCTGATCATCCTCTCAAATCAGCTATTGATCAAAGTCTTGGTAGGCCATTACCCTACCAACTAACTAATCAAGTGCAGGCTCATCCAATGGTGCATAAAGCTTTCTCCGTAAAGACTTATCCGGTATTAGCACAAGTTTCCTCGTGTTATTCCAGGCCAAAGGGCAGATACCTACATGTTACTCACCCGTCTGCCACTAAGTATTGCTACTCCGTTCGACTTGCATGTGTTAGGCGTGCCGCCAGCGTACGTTCTGAGCCATGATCAAACTCTCAAGTTTAAAAACGGCGCACACTAGCTTCTATATAAATTCTAAGAATAAAATTTATATAATGTTGAAGTGTGTACGACAAATTTTGGTAACCTTAACCGTCCACACTTCTCTTCTTAAATTTTTACTTTTTAAATAGCTAATTGTGCAAAAAAGCACAATAATCCTCACTAATTTATTGTGTTGACAATATTTTCGTGAGAAAGTTTGATGCTTATAGGCTAAAATTAAGGGAAATCAAGCATTTATGGATAAAAAAACTTGGCTAAAAAGAACGATTTTTAGGGGTTTTTTTTGATTTTTTTCAATTGCTAAACTATTAATTGCAAATTCAAAAAATTTATAATGTTTAATAAATTAAAATCAAAAATAAAAAAACATACTGAAATAGTTGCTTTAACAGCATTAATTCTGATTACTATAGTTTCAACAAGTTACTATAATCAAAGTAAGAAAAAAATTTATAAGAATTATAAAAATACAATCAACAATGTTTATTTAAAAAAAACTATTACTCACTTTTTTAATTCACTAGAACCAAAATTTAAGAAAGTAACACATACTATCAATGTTGGTGAAACATTTAATAGTATTTTAGAAGATTACTCAATTGATAAAAAAGAAATTAATGAAATCAAAAAAACACTAACTAAAGAAATAGATTTAAATAAGCTTAAAAAAGGTCAAAAAATTATATTTACAATTGATCAATCAAATAATTATATAAAAGACTTTATATTACAAACTTCTAATGTAAAAAAGATTTATCTTACAAGAGACACAAGCGATAAAGGATTTAGTCAAAAAATTTTAGTAACTAAACTAAATAAAAATATTATTTATAAAGAAGACGCAATTTTACAAAGTTTATACAAGTCGGCTATGAATCAAAAAATACCTGCTAATACAATTATTGAATTCGCTAGGATCTATGGTTTTCAAGTGGATTTTCAAAGAGATATAAGAAAAAATGATAACTTCCAAATAATGTATGAAGTTTTTGTTGACGATAATAAAAAGATTATTGGAACTGGTAATATTCTTTATGCAAATCTTAAACTCAGTGGTGAAGACAATTCTTTATATTACTTTGATAAAGATGAAAGCAAAGGTCACTATGATAAAAATGGTAAGAGTGTAAAAAAAGCATTAATGAAAACACCAATTAATGGAGCAAGACTATCTTCGCCCTTTGGAATGAGAAAACATCCAATTGATGGATTTAATAAAATGCATAAAGGAACAGATTTTGCTGCACCATTAGGCACTCCGATTATGGCATCCGGTGATGGTCTAGTAAAAAAAGCAGGTTGGTGTGGAGGTGGAGGAAACTGTGTTGTTATAAAACATAATTCTACATATCAAACTATTTATGCACATATGTCTAAATTCGCATCAGGAATTAGAAGTGGAGTTAGAGTTAAACAAGGACAGACTATAGGTTATGTAGGTTCTACAGGAAAATCAACAGGTCCTCATTTACATTATGAAGTAATTGTAAATGGTAAAAAAATTAATTCACAAACTTTAAAATTACCTTCTGGTAAAATTCTTAAAGGAGAAGAAAGAAAATTATTTGAAACTAAAAAAATTAAATTAGATGTAATGAAATCTGAAAAAATTATAGGATTAAACTAATTTACCTCAGTTTTTACTTCATCAGTGTTTTTGGTTTCTTTTGATTGACTTAAGCTTTCAGCAGATGACTTTTTCGAACTTTCTTCAAATTTATTTTTTCTAAAATTTTCTTGTTCTTTTGATACTCTTGTAAAATGATCAGCATGCTGAAAATAGTTTTCAGATAAAATTTTGTCACCACTAGATAGTGCTTCTCGAGCTAAATTGTTGTACTTTTCTATTAACTTTGGAGCATTGTGATTATTTCTATTAGGAATTTTTCTTTGAAAATTATCACCATTTGAAAAATTTGGTGTAAATTTTGTTCTATCTCCATTAGATTTGAAGTTTCTTTCACCTCTCCTAAAATTGTTTCTTCTTGCGTTGTTATTTCTAAATGTAACCATAATGAAACATATTTATATTCTCGTACTTACTATGCATCTATCATTTTTTGCATAATCTTTTAAAACTTTATTTATATAAAATCCTTGATTTGTTAATAATTTTAATACTTTTAATTTTTGATCAAAAGCAATTTCTAAAATAAATTTACCATTTTTTTTAATCAGTTCAGAAGATTTTTTTATAACTTTTCTGATTTCTGATAAACCACCCAGTCCTCCATTAAGAGCTGTAATTGGTTCAAAATTAAATACATCTTTTTCCAAATATTTTAGTTTTAACTTATTAATATATGGAGGATTAGATATAATTAAATCATATTTGCCATAATTAAAATTGTCAATATCTGATTTAAAAAACTTTATTCTATTATTTACACCCAAATTTAAAGCGTTAATTTTACTGATATCTATACATTTTTTGCTTAAATCAACACCAATTCCATAAAAATTTCTTTTTTCTTTTAGAATAGACAAAAGTATGCAGCCAGAGCCAATGCCAATATCCAATACCTTTAATTTTGATTTGTTTTTTGTAATTTTAAGAGCTTCTTCTATGAGAAGTTCTGTGTCTGGTCTTGGTATCAAAACATCCTGAGATACTTTAAATTCGAAATTCCAAAAATTTTTTTTTCCTGTTAAATATGCAATCGGTTTTCCATGAGATCGTTGATAAATGAGTTTTCTAAAATTATTTGATTGAAGTGTATTTACCTCAGAATTTGGGTTAAGAATGATATATTCTCTTTTTTTTTTTAAAACTTTAGACATTAAAATTTCACTATCTATTTTATAAGACATAATATTATTATTTCTTAAATATTTACTTCCATCATTTATTAAATTTTGAATTTTCATTAATTTAAATATTTTTTAAACTTTCTTCTTGAGCTTGTAAAGTTAATGACTCGATGATTTCATCAAAAGCTTCTCCCTCTAAAAAATCTTCTAACCTATGTAATGTTAGATTAATTCTGTGATCAGTTATTCTACCCTGTGGAAAATTATAGGTTCTTATTCTTTCAGACCTATCTCCTGTTCCAATTTTACTTTTTCTATCTTGAGATCTTTCTTGATCAATTCTTGATCGCTCTAATTCGTAAAGTCTGGCTCTTAATATTTTCATACCCTTAGCTTTATTTTTATGTTGAGATTTTTCATCCTGTTGAGATACAGATATTCCAGAGGGAATATGAGTAATTCTTACAGCACTATCTGTGGTATTAACTGATTGACCACCAGGTCCGCCAGCTCTAAAGACATCAATCCTTAAATCAGACTCATTAATTTTTAAATCTACCTCCTCTGCTTCAGGTAAAACTGCTACTGTAGCTGCAGAAGTATGTACTCTCCCTTGAGTTTCAGTGTCAGGTACTCTTTGAACTCTGTGTACACCACTCTCATATTTAAGTGTTGAGTATATATTTGATCCTTTAATTATTGCAATTACCTCTTTTAATCCACCCGCATCACTTTTAGAAATTGATATTAATTCTAAAGTCCACTTTTTTTTATGACAAACTTTTTCATACATCTTAAAAAGATCTCCAGCAAATAAACTTGCTTCTAAGCCACCAGTTCCTGCTCTTATTTCTATAATTGCATTTTTTTTATCTGCTTCATCTTTGGGTAGTAAAAATAATTTTAATTTCTTCTCATTTTTTTCATTTTGTTTTTTCAAATCTTCTAGTTCAGTTTCAGCCATTTTTTTAAGTTCTTCGTCAGTATTTTTATCAGCAGATATTTTTTCTAATTCTGTTTTATCCTTTTCAAATGATATATATTTTTTTGCGTCATCAATTATTTCGTTTAAATCAGAATATTCTTTTGATTTTTCAGCAAATAATTTTTTATCTAAATTTCCCGATGATAAATCTTTTTCTAGTACTGAATGTTTATTTATCAAATCCTCTATTGTCTTGAGTGGTATCATTTTACTTATTTTCTAATTCAGAGACTTTTTTTTGAACTTCTTCTACAACTCTATTTATAATTTCATCTGTTTGAACTTTTGTAGTTTGTAACCCTGAGATATAAAGCATATTACTACCTTTTTGACCCCCGGTAATTCCGATGTCTGTCATTGCGGCCTCACCAGGACCGTTAACCACACACCCTATTATCGATAAAGTAATTGGAGTTTTGATGTGAGATAATTTTTGTTCAAGAATTTTAACAGTATCAATAACTTGAAATCCTTGTCTTGCACATGATGGACAGGAAATAATTTTCACTCCACGATGACGTAAATTTAATGATTTTAGTATCTCATTTCCAACTTTTACCTCTTCAACAGGATCATCGGATAAAGAAACTCTAATTGTGTCTCCGATACCATCCAATAATAAAGATCCAAAACCTATTGATGATTTAATTGTTCCGGGTAGAAAACTTCCGGCTTCTGTGATGCCGATGTGTAGTGGATATTCAACTTTTTTGGATAATTGCCTGTAGGCTGCGATTGAGAGAAAAACATCTGAAGATTTTACACTTACCTTTAAATTTGAAAAATTTTCATTTTCTAAAATTTCTATATTTCTCAAAGCGCTTTCAACTAACGCCTCTGGGCAAGGTTCTTTAAACTTTTCTAAAATATCTTTTTCAAGAGAACCTGCATTTACTCCTACTCTAATTGAACAATCATTATCTTTTGCAGCTTTAATAACTTCTTTTATTTTATCAATACTCCCTATATTTCCTGGATTTATTCTCAAGCAAGATGCGCCGTTAACTGCAGCCTCTATTGCTCTCTTATAATGAAAGTGTATATCAGCAATTATTGGCACATTTACAGAATGAACTATTTTTTTTAATGCCTGAGTAGACTCTTCATCGGGGCACGAAACTCTAACTAAATCTGCACCTGCTTCTGTGATTTGATTAATTTGATTTATAGTTGATTTTACATCTTTAGTTAAAGTATTTGTCATTGATTGAACTGAAATTGGATTATCCCCACCAATTTTCAAATTTCCAACATTGATTACTTTGGTTTTTTTTCTTTTTATATCTCTAAAAGGTCTAATACTCATAATTTTATTTATCTAATTTGAATTCATTATGAAGTGCGGATAATGCTTTCATAATATCTTTTTTATTTATTAATACAGATATTTTTATTTCTGAAGTAGAAATTACTTGTATATTTATTTTCTTTTTTGCTAAAGTTTGAAACATTCTAAAAGTCACCCCTGGTGTAGTAATCATTCCTACTCCAATTATAGATATTTTTGATACACCTTTATCAAATAATAGTTTTCTAAAATTGATATTTTTATTTGCTAAAATAATTTTCTTTGTTTTGTTTAATTCTTCATTTTTAATAGTAAAAGTTAAGTCAGTTTCTTTTCCATTAGCAGAGATATTTTGTACTACCATATCTACATTAATAGAATTTGTTGATAATGGTTTAAAAATAGATGCTGCAACTCCTGGCTTATCTTTTACTCCAACAAGAGTAACCTTTGCGTCGTTTTGAGTCGATGTAATTCCAGTAATAATTTTGTTGCTTGTGATATTAGTTCTCTTTGTAATAAGAGTACCAATTTTTTTTTTAAAAGATGATTTCACTTCAACATCAATTCTATTAAGTCTTGCATCTTGGATTGATACTGGTTGCATGACTTTTGCACCAAGTGAAGCCATTTCTAACATTTCTTCGTAAGAAATTGATTTAATTTTTTTTGCTTTATTCAATTTATTTGGATCAGTTGAATAAACTCCTTCAACGTCAGTATAAATTACACACCTTTCAGCTTTAAAAAACTTTGCTAACATAATAGCACTTGCATCTGATCCACCTCTTCCAATTGTAGTAATTCTATCTTCTTTATTAATACCTTGAAAACCTGCAATAATTGGTATTCCACCCTGTCTTAAGTATTTAGTAATTTTGTTTTTGTTAATTTTATTTATTCTAGAATTTTTATGTTCACTGTTAGTTATTATTGGTATTTGCCAAGCTAACCAAGACCTAGATTTCAAACCTTTTTGGATTAAACTTCCTGCAATTAATGCACAAGCCGCTTGTTCACCTGAAGAAACTAATACATCATATTCTGAACTTGAAAAATTTTCACTAATTTGTCTCGATTTCGAGACTAAACTATTTGTCACACCACTCATTGCAGATGACACAACAATCACTTTATATTTTTTCTTTCTATAAGTAACAATAATATTCGCTACGTTTTTTATTTTTTTAATTGTACCAACTGATGTGCCCCCAAATTTTAATACTACAATTTTCATGATAGATAACTCACTTAAAATTTAAATATATTGATAAAATACATGTTGAATATAAAGTCAACTTACTTATGAAAAGTAACACAATTAATAATAAAGAAATAGAAAAATTTTCTAAAATTGCTGATGAATGGTGGGATCCAGCAGGAAAATTTAAACCGTTACACAAATTTAATCCTATTAGAATTTCATATATTAAGCAGAACATAATTAATAAATTCAAGCTCAATAACAAAAAAAAACCATTAGAAAAAGTCAAAATATTAGATATTGGGTGCGGTGGTGGCCTATTATCTGAACCTATGCAAAGGTTAGGTGCTGAAGTAGTAGGAATTGATGCTTCAGAAAAAAATATTAATATTGCTAAATTACATGCAAAAAAAAGCCAGTTAGATATTAAGTATATTTGTACATCTCCAGAAAAATTTAAACCTCAAAAAAAATTTGATGTTATTCTAAATATGGAGATTATTGAACATGTAAAAGATGTAGATTTTTTTTTAAAATCATGTTCAAATCTTTTAAAAAAAGATGGTTTAATGTTTGTTGCAACATTGAATAAAACTTTAAAGTCCTATTTATTTGCAATAGTTGGAGCTGAATATATTCTGCGTTGGCTTCCGATTGGTACACATGAATGGGAAAAATTTATTAAACCCCATGAACTTATTAATATCCTTAAAAAATATAATTGTTATTTGGATGCTATAGATGGAATGAAATTCAATGTTATCAAAGATGAATGGAAGCTAAGTGAAGATAAATCCGTCAATTACATTGGAAGATTTATAAAAAGTTAGCTATTTTCATCTTTTACCCAAGGTATAATTTCTGTATTAATACCCTCTTCTTTTAACTCTTTTATTTCTTCTCTTGAAGCAGTACCGTAAATACCCTTATCTTTTTTTTTATTTTTATAATGAATAGTCCTTGCTTCATATGCAAAATTTTTACCAACATATTCAAAATTATTTTTTATAAATTTTTGATATTCTTTAATTTTATTTTTAACATCTTTTATATGTATCTTTTTTTTTTCAACATTTTTTTCTTTTGTGTTGTTAATGAAATGTGGAGTCATTAAAGTTTTTTCAATTTTTTCTGAACTGCAATTTATACAATTTAAAAAATTTTTCTTTTTAAGTTTTTCGTATTCAAGTGAAGATGCGAACCAACTATCAAAAATTAATTTACAATCATTACAAATTAATTTATATTTTATCATACTATATATCTAATTATAATTTTAGAAAATTCAATATCCCTTAACTTCTATAGTCAGAATTAATATCTATATATTTTTTTGTTAAATCCATTGTGTAAGTAGTAAAGTTTTTTGAACCACTAAAAATATCAATATTAATTTCAATATTATCATTTTTCATATATTCTGAAGCTTCATCCTCATTGTAATTAGGATTTATTTTTCCATTTTGAACAATATTTATATTTCCAAATTTTATAGATAATTTTTCAAAATTTATCGATACGTCTGCTTTTCCTAAAGCCATAATAATTCTACCCCAATTAGGATCTCCACCAGTTATTGCAGTTTTTACTAATGGAGAGTTAGCAATCGAAAAAGCAATTTTTCTTGCATCACTTTCTGTTTTGCAATTCATAATATTTATAGTGATAAATTTTGATGCACCTTCCCCATCAGCCACAACCCTTTTGGCTAAATTTAATAATACTTTGTTAAGAGCCTCTTCAAAGGCTCTTATTCTTTGATCATTAATATTATTAATTTTTGAATGTTTAACTTTTCCTGTAGCAAATATTGAAACCATATCATTTGTACTTGTATCCCCATCGCAAGTGATAGCATTAAAAGTTGTTGATATATTTTTTTTTAAAAGCTTTTTTAAAATTTCATTAGAAATATCAGCATCAGTAAATATGTATCCTAAGGTTGTTGCCATATTAGGTTGAATCATACCTGAGCCTTTAGCTATTCCAAATAGCTTAATTTCACTATTTCCAATCAAACATTCTTCCATCGCTAACTTGGGTTGAGTATCAGTTGTCATTATCCCAAGTGCAGCTTTCATCCAAATATATTTATTTTGTGTGTATTTAATTTTTTCTACTAATTCAGGAATCTTATCTTTAATCTTATCTTCAGGAAAAATTTCTCCGATCGTACCTGTACATCCAAAAATTATTTCTTTAGGTTTAATCTTTTTGGGAAAATCTTCGTCAATTTTCTGTTTTTCTGATAACATCCCTGAAATCGTTTCAGCGATCTTTTCTAAACTTCGGTAACCTCGTTTACCAGTAAAACAATTTGCATTTCTTGTATTCACTAATAAGGAATATATTTTTTTACTTTTTTGATTCAAATTCCACTTAATATTTTCGGAAATAATTTTGGACTGAGTATAAACAGATGCGTGATTAGCACCATCTCTGAAATAAAACATTACTAAATCGTCTCTTTTATTATTATATAAATTAGCACTCAGCGTAGAAATTGATACTCCATCTATATGGTTTAAATCTTGAAATTCCAACATTCTCTTATTTTTTGATTTAGAAGATAAAAAGTTACTAAAATTAATGCCCATAGTATTTAAAATATTTATTTAATAATTATATTAAAGGTTATAAGTAAATAATATATCAAAAAACTAATGTTAAATCCTTTAAGCTTTATCTCAAAATTCATAAAATCTACCAATCAGAGGGAATTGGAAAGAATCGGCTCAATTGTTAAGAAAATAAACTCGCTAGAAGAAACTGTTAAAAATTTAAAAGATTCAGATTTTCCGAAAAAAACTAAAGAATTGAAAGAAAAGATTAAAACAGGAAAAACTTTAGATGAAATTCTTCCTGAGGCTTTTGCTTTAGTTAGAGAGGCATCCAAGAGAATAAGAGATGAACGACATTTTGATGTTCAATTAGTTGGTGGAATTGTTTTACATGAAGCCAAAATCGCCGAGATGAAAACTGGTGAAGGAAAAACTCTAACAATTACTCTCGCAGCTTATCTCAATGCTTTATGCGAGAAAGGAGTACATGTTGTAACAGTGAATGATTATCTAGCTAAAAGAGATTCGAAAGATATGGGATTAATTTATAATTTTTTAGGTCTCACATCAGGTTTTATAAGTAATGAACAGAGTGATGAAGAAAGAAAAGAAAATTATAACTGTGATATTACTTATGCCACAAATAGCGAGCTTGGATTTGATTATCTTAGAGATAATATGAAATATTCTGAAAAAGAAATGGTGCAAAGAAGTCACTTTTATTCAATAGTTGATGAGATTGACTCTTGTCTAATTGATGAAGCTCGAACACCTCTAGTTATTTCAGGAGCTGCAGAAGACAAAACAAATCAATACCTTGCAATAGATAATTTGATTAGAAATTTAAATAAAAATGATTATGAAATTGATGAGAAAGATAGAAATATTCTCCTAACAAATGATGGAATAAATAATGTAGAAAAATTGTTTTCTAATGCTGGAATACTTAAAAATAACAATTTTTATGATCCTGAAAATTTAAGCTTAGTTCATCATGTTAATCAAGCTTTACGAGCAAATTATTTATTTCAAAAGGGAAAAGATTATATTGTTCAGGATAGTTCTTTAAAAATAATAGATGAACTTACGGGTAGAATTTTAGAGGGCAGAAGATTTGGAGATGGATTGCATCAAGCCTTAGAAGCAAAAGAAAAAATTGAGATACAAGCGGAAAATCAAACTCTTGCATCGATTACCTATCAAAATTATTTTAAACTTTACGAGAAAATTTGTGGCTGCACAGGTACTGCTGTAACTGAGTCAGAGGAATTTTTTGAAATTTATAATTTAACAGTAGTTGTTATACCAACAAATAATGAAATGATTAGAAAAGATCATAATGATCAAATTTTTAGAACAGAGGCTGAAAAAAATGATGCAATTATAAAAAAAATTTCAGAACAATATAAAATAGGTCAACCTCTATTAATTTTTACATCAAGTATTAACAAATCTGAAATTTATTCTGGGTTGTTAAAAAAACAAAATATTAAACACGTAGTTTTAAATGCAAAAAATCATGAAAATGAAGCAGAGATTATTGCTAATGCAGGTAAAGAAAAATCAGTAATAATTACTACAAGTATTTCTGGCCGTGGAGTAGATATTCAATTAGGTGGAAAAAAAGATTCTGTTTCAATTGAAGATTCAAATATAAATAAAGAAAAAATTAAATCTTTAGGAGGATTGTTTGTAATAGGTACAGAACGAATGGAGTCTCGAAGAGTAGACAATCAAGCAAGAGGGAGGGCAGGACGTCAAGGTGATGAAGGTAGTTCAATATTTTATGTAAGTCTGGAAGATGATTTAATGAGAATATTTGGATCAGACTCTATGAATAATATTTTACAAAAATTAGGCCTTAAAGATGGAGAAAGTATCGATCATCCATGGATCAACAAAGCTTTGGAAAGAGCACAACAGAAAGTAGAAGCACGAAATTTTGATATTAGAAAAACATTAATAAAATTTGATAATGTTTTAAATGATCAGAGACATGTAATTTTTTCACAAAGAAGAAATGCTATGAATAGCAAACAAATTTTTCAATATTCTGATGATTTTTTAAATGAAATTATAGATGATTTGATAAACCTTAAAACAATCAAACAATCAAATCCAAAAGATAATAGTTTAATTATAAAACTTAAATCTATTTTAGGAAAAAATTTTGAAGATAAGGATTTTGAAAATTTTATTTCTTTAAACAATGATGAATTCAAAAAAAAATTATTTGAAAAATTTAATGAGTCAAGAGAAGACAGAATTAAGCTTTTGGGAGATGAGCAGTCTAAAGAAATAGAAAAAAGAATTTTTTTACAAACTATTGATATGAATTGGAAATCTCATATACAATATTTAGAACAATTGAGACAAGTAATAGGATTGAGATCTTATGGTCAAAGAGACCCTCTCATTGAATACAAAAAAGAGGCCTTTGATTTATTTGAGAATTTGTTAAATAAACTTAAGTTAGATTTCATAACTTTATTAATCAACTTAAAAGTAGTAGAGGCACCTCAAGAAAAAAAAGAGGAAATCAAATCAAAAAAGATTGACCCCAAATATATTGGTAAAAAAATGAGTAGAAATGAACCTTGTTTTTGTGGATCTGGAAAAAAATATAAACGTTGCTGCGGAGCTTTATAAAAATACAAAAATTGAAATCAAAATTGCTAGAACAAATATCGATAAAAATATTAATTTATTCTTTGATTTAAAAATATTTTCAAAATTATTCAATTTAGGTTTCAATGAACTTAGATCATCTAAATTAGTAATAAAGCCTTTGTCTCTTCCAATTCTTAAAAATTTATTCTTTCTGTCATTAAATATTTCCTCAGAATTCATCGATTTAAAATATTCAAGATTATTTAGTATTGAGTTTTTAAGATTTTGTAACATTAAATTTTTATCTCTATGAGCTCCCCCTAGTGGTTCTCGGACTATTTCATCAATAATTTTAAGTTCTAATAAATTTTGAGCTGATAGTTTCATGGCTTTTGCAGCATCAAGCATTTTTTTTGGATCTCTCCATAAAATTGTTGCACATCCTTCAGGGGATATTACAGAATAAATTGCATTCTCGAACATGATGACTTTACTTGAAGATGCTAAAGCTATTGCCCCACCAGAACCTCCCTCTCCAATAATAATTGCTAAAGTGGGAACTTTTAATTTCATACAACATTCTATTGATCTCGCTATGGCCTCTGCTTGACCTCTTTCTTCTGCACCTACTCCTGGATATGCACCAGGTGTATCGATAAATGAAATAACAGGAATATTAAATCTATTTGCCAATTCCATTAATCGTATTGTTTTTCTGTAACCCTCAGGCCTCATCATTCCAAAGTTTCTTTGAATTCTTGAGTCCAAATCATCACCTTTTTCTTGACCTATTACTAAGACCGATTGATCATTAAATTTCGCAAACCCTGTTATAACAGATTTATCTTCTCCATAATGTCTATCTCCCGACAAAGAAATAAAATCATCAAATAAATTATCTATAAAAAATTTAGATTTTGGTCTATCTTCATGTCTTGCAACCATTGTTGTTTGCCAAGGATCTAGATTAGCGTAAATTGATTTTAATTTTACATCAAGTTCATTTTGTATCTTTGAAATTTTTTGAGTATCAACCTCAGAAAGGCCACTTTGATTAAACGGATCTTTTAGCTTGTCTATTTCAGTCTCTAGATCTTTAACTTCAGTTTCAAAATTTAGATAATTTTTCATTAAATTAAATTATTACATAGATATGAAAAATGACAATAAAATGTCATTGCTACTATTAATTATTTGACTTCAATTTATTGGGGTTTTACAAATAATTAATGTCTAATGATTATACAATTGTAAATAATTTAAAAGTTTCTAAAAATTTACTATCTTTTATTAATGATGAATTATTAAAAGACCTAGATATAAGTTCTGAAAAATTTTGGTTAGGATTTGATAAAGCTGTTCATGAGCTAGCACCAAAAAATAAAGAATTGATTGAAATAAGAGAAGAGCTTCAAAAAAAGATTGATAATTGGCACCTTAAAAATAAGAGTAAAGATTTTAATATCCAAGAATATAAAAAATTTTTAAAAGATATTGGTTACCTTAAAGAGGAAGGAGCTGACTTTAAGATTGAGACTAGAGACGTAGACGATGAAATAGCTCTTATAGCTGGGCCGCAATTAGTTGTACCTATTATGAACGCTAGATATACTCTTAACGCGGCCAATGCACGATGGGTAAGTTTATACGATAGCTTATATGGCACAAATATTATTCAATCAGAAGAAGGTGGTAGTGAGAGATATGATCCTAATAGAGGACAAGAAGTAATTAAATATGTGAGAGAATTTTTCGACAAATATATTCCGATAGAGGGAACAAGTTGGAAAAATATTGCCCAATTAAAAATTCATAATAAAGATTTGATAATTTATAAAGATGACTATGAGTATAAATTAAAGGACAGAGATAAATTTATTGGCCACAGAGGTGATTCTAACAAACCTTCAGCAATAGTGCTTAAAAACAATAATCTACATTTTGAAATAATTATTAATCCAAGAGCATTCAGTGCAGCCCATGACATAGCCGGCATTAGTGATGTTATTGCAGAATCGGCAATTTCAACGATTTGCGATAATGAAGATAGTGTCGCTGCAGTCGATGCAGATGATAAAATAATTTGTTATAAAAATTGGTTAGGATTAATGAAAGGAGATTTAAAGATTCAATTTGAAAAAAATGGTAAAAATTTAGAAAGAAAATTAAATCCTGACAGAAGCTATATTTCAAGAGAAGGTAAAGGTTTAAAATTACATGGTAGAAGTTTGCTTCTGATTAGAAACGTTGGGCATCTGATGACAAATTCTTCTATAATTTTAAAAGATGGAAAAGAAATACCTGAGGGAATTATGGATGCTTTCATCACAACTGCAGCAGCTCTTCATGATTTAAAAAGAAAAAAAAATTCTAGGAAGGGGTCAATTTATATTGTTAAACCAAAAATGCATGGTCCAGATGAAACAGCATTTACCAATCTTATTTTTTCTAAAGTTGAAGAATTATTTAAATTAGAAAAAAATACTTGTAAGATAGGAATAATGGATGAAGAAAGACGAACATCATCTAATTTAAAGGAATGCATAAGAACTTTAAAAAATAGAGTTTTTTTTATTAATACTGGTTTTTTAGACAGAACTGGAGATGAAATGCATACATCAATGGAAGCTGGACCTATGATTAAAAAGGGAGATATGAAATCATCAAAATGGATTTTAGCTTATGAAAATAACAATGTCGATATTGGATTAAGATGTGGTTTTTCTGGTAAAGCTCAAATTGGAAAAGGTATGTGGGCAATGCCTGACAAAATGAAGGAAATGATTGATGAAAAAATTAATCATTTAAAAGCTGGAGCAAATTGTGCTTGGGTTCCATCTCCTACTGCTGCTTCTCTTCATGCTCTTCACTACCACCAAATAGATATATTCAGTGAACAACAAAAAATATTAGGTCGTAATAGAGCTAAATTGGATGATCTTTTAACTATTCCTATAGCAGATAGGCCTAATTGGTCTGTAGCTGAAATCAATTCTGAAATATCAAATTCAGCACAAACTCTTTTAGGATATGTTGTTAGATGGATTGATCAGGGCGTAGGTTGTTCCAAGGTTCCAGATATTAATAACATTGGGCTCATGGAAGATAGAGCAACTTTAAGAATCTCTTCTCAACACATCGCTAATTGGATTCATCATGGAATTACGACAAAGATACAAGTTTTAGAAATTATGAAGGATATGGCTAAAATAGTTGATAAACAGAACAAAAGTGACAAAAAATATAAAAATATGAGTGATGATTATGAAAATTCTTTAGCATTTAAAACTGCCTGCGATTTAATATTTGAAGGTAAAAATCAGCCTTCAGGTTATACAGAACCGCTTTTACATTTAAATAGACTTAAAAAAAAACTAATCAGAATTAGAATTCAAATTTGATCTATTTTTAAAAGCAGAGAATAAAGTACCATCATCTAGACTTTCAATTTCACCACCTACTGGTAAGCCTTGTGCTAACTTAGTCACTTTTACTTTTGAATTTTTTAAACTATCTTGAATGTAGTAGGCTGTAGTTTGACCTTCAACTGTTGCACTTGTAGCTAAAATAACCTCTTCAATTTCATCTCTTCTGACTCTTTCTACCAATGAATTTATTAGTAAATCCTCTTTTCTATGACCAGCTGATGATATAGTACCACCCAAAATATGGAAATAACCCTTAAAAATGTTTGAATTTTCAATAGACCATTGATCAGCTATATCTTCAACAACACAAATTTTATTATACTTTTCTTTTATATTTTCACAATTTACACAACCATTTAAATTTGATTTGAGTGAACCGCATGAATTACATCGTGAAACATTTTTGTAGACTTGGGCTAATGTATTAGCCATTGGCTTAACAATTTCATCCCTATTATTTATTAACTTTAAAACTATTCTTTTAGCTGATTTTGGTCCTAATCCTGGAAGTTTTGAAATTAATTTTATTAAATCCTCTATTTCATGAATATTTTGCATTATCTTTTTATAAAGGCCACTTAAATCCAGGAATTCCAAAGCCACCTGTTGCTTTGGAAATTTCTTCATTTGTTTTATGTTTAAGTTTTGCTCTCGCATTATTATGAGCTGCAACAATTAAATCTTCTACAATCGATCTTTCTTCTTTAAGAGTTTCATCTGAGAATTCAATTTTTTGCATTTCTCCATCTCCATCTAAAATAACTTTTACTGAGTTTGATCCTGATAAACCTTCAACTCTAATCTTTTTTATATTCTCTTGGCTTTCTTTCATCTTCGCCTCAAGTTCTTTTGCTTTATCTAATATTTTATTAAAATCTGTCACTTACTCATCATGTTCTTTTTTTGGAATAATTTCAACTAAATTTGCATCTGGGAATTTTTCCCTAACATGTTTATAAAGTTCGGAATTTTGAAAATTTTTTAAAAGTTCAATCTTTTTATTATTTTCTTTTTCCCTGATCGAAATTTCACCAATAGATTTACTAAAAGATATTATCCATCTTTCACCAGTCCACTCAAAAAGCTTAAGGGATAAATCTTTTACAAAATTTTTATCAAGATTATCATTAAAAGATATTTCTAATCTATTTTTTTCAAAACTTACTAGATTCACGTTTTTTTCTAGTTCAAATTTAAGTTTCACTTCTCTATTTTGAGTACAAATTTTAATAAGATCATTAAAGGAATTTATTGAATTTTTATCTTCTGCTTTTGTTTCTGTTTGAATTTGAGGTTTAGTTTTTTTTTCTTGGGAAATATTTTTTATTTGATTGATTGTATCATTTTTAAAATCAGAAATTATTTCTTCTTTTTTAATCGATTTGGATTGCCCATTTTTTTCAGTTTCATTATTATTAGATTTCAAGTCAATTAGATACATCAACCTCATTAAAAACATTTCAATCGATAAATTTTGATTTGAAACTATATCTAGTTCATCTAAAGTTTTGATGGTAAATTGCCAAAATAATATTAATATTTGATTATCAATTTTATTTGAAATTTCTTTAATTTTTGAAAATTCCTCATCATTAAGGGAAAAATTTGTACTTTCTAATGTTAATGAATCTATATTTTTAAAATAGTAAACCAATTCAAGAAAATCATTGATAAAAACTTTTGGTTCCACACCCTGATCATAAATTTTTCTATAAATCTCTATAACTCTATTCTCCTCACCTTGTAGGATTAATTTAAACATATCAATTAAAAGAGATTTATCAAAAAAACCAAAAATTTTTTGTGCAGTAGCAAGATCTAGCTCTTTATTGTCTGTTAATGTCAATAAACCTCTATCTAATAAAGATAATGCATCTCTAACTGATCCCTCAGAAATTTTGACAATCAATTTCAATGCTTCATCTGAAACATTGCCTTTTTCTTTATCCTTTACCTTTTTTATAAATTCAAATAGTTCAGTAGATTTAATTCTTGATAAATCAAATCTTTGACACCTAGATACAACGGTTACAGGTATCTTTTTTATTTCTGTTGTTGCAAAAATAAATTTTAAATATTCTGGAGGCTCCTCTAAAGTTTTAAGCAATGCATTAAATGCTTGTTTGCTTAACATGTGAACTTCATCGATTATAAAAATTTTATATCTAGAGGATGTTGGAGAATATCTTGAAAATTCAATAAGCTCTCTTACATTTTCGACAGAATTTGTAGATGCACCGTCTATTTCCATTACATCAATATGGCTTGAATTGATTATACCCTCACAGTTGTCACAAAAATTTTCTTTACATAAGCTATCAATACCGTTTGTACAATTAAGTCCCTTTGCAACAATTCTTGCAATTGTAGTCTTTCCAACGCCTCTTATTCCAGTAAATAAATAAGCATTAGGTATTTTTTTAGCTTTGATGGAATTTATAATAGTTTCTGCAACAACATCTTGACCTATTAAATCATTGAATGTTTGAGGCCGATATTTTAAAGCAAGAACTTTTGAATTTTTATTCATTTATTTTTCCTTAGGAGACTAGAACCTGAATAACTGTCTCTACGACTGCTTCCGTTAAGATCTGGTCGGGTTAAAGCAGCACCCACCTCTAGCCTCCAAAACTATTATAGCAGTAATGATTTCTAATCCACAAGAAAAGATTAAGATTTATTTTTCTCTCTGTTTGTCAGCCTCAAAAACACCTAGAACGTGAAAATCTTGACAGTGAAGTCCTAATTCCTCTAAAGATTTTTGAACTTTTGGATCTTCAATGTGACCATCAAGATCACATAAAAAAAAGAAAGAGTCGAAAGTATTTTTTTCAGGATAACTTTGTAATTTAGTTAGATTAACTCCATTAATCGCAAAACCTCCTAGAGATTGATATAAGGCAGCAGGTTTACTTTTTAACTTAAATAAAAATGAGGTTATATATTTTTTTTTCCCAAATTCTGGTTGAAAAATATTTTTTCCCATAACTAAAAATCTTGTTAAATTACCTTTTTCATTTTCAATATTTTTTTTTATTATCTCTAAATTATAAGTCTTGGCACTTAAAGAGGATGCGATTGCTGCTTTACTTTTATCATTTAGCCTAGAAATCATCTCTGCTGATCCCGCTGTATCAGCTCGAACATGCTCGATGAAATTATTAGATTTGATAAATTGAGAACATTGAGACAATGCTTGTCCATGAGAATATACATCTTTAATATCAGAAATTTTTGTACCAGAAATTCCTAATAAATTATGTTCAATTTTTTGAAAATATTCAGAATAAATATTTAATCTGTATTGAAATATAAGATACTCAATGCCTATATTTCCAGTAATTCTATTTGATTCTGGAATTATAATTTTTGCTTCAGGGTCTTTAGAGGCTTTTAAAAAACATTCATCAAAAGTTTTACATGGTGAAATTTTTGCTTTTGGGTTAATTGATAAAGCTGCTAGGTGTGAATATGCACCAAAAGTTCCTTGAAAGTAAATTTTATTCATCCAGATTTATATTCCATAATTTTTTTTATAGCCACATAATCCTCCTCTGTATCTACTCCCAAAGAGGTTTCTTTGGCAAGAGCAACATTTATCTTAATATTATTGTCTAATGCTCTTAATTGTTCCAACTTATTTTTGATTTCATTATGAGATTGATCTAAAGAAATATATTTTTTAAGTGTTTCAATCTGGTAACAATAAATTCCTAAGTGATGATAAGTGTTTTTGGCAAAATCATCAGATTTTCTTGTAAAGTTTGCAGCCTCAGGAAAATTTGAAGTCTCAAAAGACTCCTTGGTAATTACTTTGACAATATTCTCTTTTTTATAAAACTCTTTATCGTTAATTTTTGAAGCTAATGTACCAATGATAGATTTAGTTTTAATCATTCTTTGATGTAGATTTTTTATGTCGTCTATATTCATAAGTGGTTCATCACCTTGAAGATTCATAACTAGTTCAATATCTGATTTCCCAATAATTTTTAATGCTTCATAAATTCTATCTGAGCCAGTCTTGTGTTTGCTGCTGGTCAAAACTGCTTGACCACCATTCTGATTTACATCATCTACAATTTCTTGATCCTCAGTTGCAACAAAAACCTCCCCAATATTCGCATCTATCGCCTTTTTAAATACGTGTGAAATTATTGATAAACCATTAATTTTAAGCAATGGTTTCCCTGGTAGTCTCGTTGCTGACAATCTAGATGGTATTATGATTAATGTTTTCATTCTTTTATTAATTTATAATTAGATTATAAACAGAGGCAAAATTGTACATTAAATTATAAGCAATTTTTTATTTATAATGTTATACGTTCAAAATAAAATTTAATAAAATGGATTCTTTTGAAATAAACAAAATAGTTGCTGCTATTTTAATGGTTGCTCTTCTTGTAATCGGTATTAGTAAAATCTCAGATCTAGTATTTCATGTAGAAAAACCAAAAATACCTGGTTATGCCGTAGATACCGAACAAGTAAATAATGCTAGTGTCACCAATACGGAAGCAACAGAGGAAAAAATCGATATGGCCGCTTTGATGGCAATGGGTGATTTAACTGTTGGTGAAAAAGTTTTTAAAAAATGTGCAGCTTGTCATTCAATAGTAAAAGGTGGAAAAAATAATATTGGTCCTGCCTTGTATAATGTTGTTGGGAGACAGATTGGAGTCGTTAATGATTATAAATATTCAAAAGCACTTTCTGGGTATGGCAAGGAATGGACTTTTGAGGAATTAAATGGCTACTTAACAAAACCAGCAAAATGGATAAAAGGAACAAAGATGGCTTTTGCAGGATTAAGGAAAGAGAAGGATAGAGCTTCGGTTATTTTATATTTAAATCAAAATTCTGATAATCCATTACCATTACCTTAATTGTTCAAAACAATATAATAAAATACTTTTTTGTACATGGACTCTGTTAAGAGCCTGCTGCCATACCTTTGATCGGTTACTAAAAAAAACTTTTTCCTCTACTTCAGGGCCTCTTGGTAAACAGTGCAAAAAAATACAATCTTTTTTTGCATGATCAATTAAATTTTGTGTGATCTTAAATTTTTTGAATTGAGATATCTTTTTATGTGTATTTACTTTATCATTTAAGGAGATTACTTTGTCAGAAAATATTACATCTGCTCTTGTTGCAGCAGCCTTTGCATTATTGAAAATATTAATTTTTTTATTATTCTTCATAATCGAATTTAAAATAGATTTTTTTGGACTATAATTTTTTGGACATCCAATATTTAATCTAAAATTAAACTTAACTGATGCAGCAATTAAACTATTTAAAACATTATTAGAATCTCCTATCCAAGTAATATTAAGTTTAGAAATAGGTTTTTTTTTTATCTCTTCAACAGTAAATATATCAGATAAGACTTGTGTAGGATGTGATGATGGACTCAGGCCATTAATAACTGGAACTGATAAATATTCTTTGAAATCTTGAATTTTTTTATCACTATCAGTTCTAAGCATAAATCCATCTCCATAAGTTGATAAAATTTTTGCTGTGTCTTCTAAGGTTTCTCCCCCAACACCAAGATGAAGTTCATTTGGTCTCAAAGTTAAAGTTCCTCCACCAAGTTGCTTAATAGCTAAATAAAAACTTAATCTTGTTCTTAAGCTTGATTTTTCAAACATTTGAATTAGCAATTTACCTTTTAACGGCTGATCTTTATCTACTTGTAAGGTATTAAGTTTTCTTCTTCGATTTTTTCTTTTTTTAGCATCAATTAAAATTTTTCTTAAGTCTTTAGCTGGTATATCTTCAAGATTAATAAAATTTTTCATTTATTTATACTTTAAACAGACTTTATTAATTATCTTCAAAGCTTTATCGATATCATTTTTTTTTACATTTAAAGGTGGTAGAATTCTTATAACATTTTCAGCAGCTCTAATTGTGAGTAATTTATTCTTCATTAGTTCATTAATAAAATCTGTTTGATCTCGGTAAAGTTGCAATCCAATCAAAAATCCTCTTCCTCTTACTTGTTTAATTAATTTTGGAAATTTTTCTCTAACCTTATTTAATTGATCATGAAAATACTTTGAATTTTTTTTGACATTTTCTAAAAAACTTTTTTTTGAAATTATGTCAAAAACTACACTTCCAACTCTCATAGCCATTGGATTTCCTCCAAAAGTTGATCCGTGTGATCCTGCTGTCATTGCTGAGGCAACTTTTTTATTCATTAGCACTGCTCCAATAGGAAAACCTCCTCCAATTCCTTTTGCGATAGGAACAATATCTGGTTTCACTTTTGATTTTTCAAATGCAAAAAAATCTCCTGATCTTCCTATCCCACACTGTACTTCATCTAGAATTAATAAAATTTTTTTTTTATTACATATTTTTTTAAGTTCTTTCAAACACCAATCAGGTATAACTTTGATGCCACCTTCTCCTAAAATCGTTTCAACCATAATTGCCGCGGTATTTTTGGTGATTTTTTTTTTTAATGATTTATGATCTCCAAACTTGAAGTGATCAAAGCCTGCAATTCTTGGGCCAAATCCTTCTGTCATCTTTTTTGATCCACTAGCATATATTGCTGCTAATGTTCTTCCATGAAATGAATTTTTTACACAAAGTATTCGATTTTTATGCGGCTTGCCTATCGAGTAAAAATATCTTCTAGCGACTTTTATTGCTGCTTCTGTGGCTTCTGCCCCGCTATTCTGAAACATTACATAATCAGCAAATGTTTTTTTAGCTAATTTTTTAGCTAAAATTTCTCCCTCTGGGATTAAAAATGCATTTGATACATGCCACAGTTTTTTTGACTGTTGATTTATAGTTTTGACTAATTTTGGATGTGCGTGACCTAAGGAGTTTACAGCTATGCCTTGAACAAAATCTAAATATCTAATTCCATTAGCAGTATAAAGGTAACTTCCTTTGCCTCTTTTAAATGAAATTTTTTTCCTGTTATAATTTTTTGCAAGATAACTCATAATTAAAATTCTTTTTTATAAATTTAAATAATCAGATACAAGTTGAGATTGTATATCAAATTTATTTATTTCGCTAAATTTGTGAATAACTTTAAATTGTTCCTTGTTTATTTTAGTTTTATATCAGTATATTGTGTATTAATAAAAAATTAATACATTATATTGTAGTATCATGAGTTGGACAGACGAAAAAGTCAATAAATTAAAAGATCTTTGGGGCAAAGGAAATACAGCAAGTCAGATTGCTGAAATAATTGGTGGTGTAAGTAGAAACGCTGTAATTGGTAAAGCTCATAGATTAAACCTCTCTGCAAAAATTAAAACTAGGACAGCTACCTCAAATCAAATTTTTGAAAATACATTAGTAGATAGAAGTGCCAAAAATAAAAAAGGGAGAAAAAATAAATTTAAATCTCTTATAATTGAAAAAGATTTTGAACCTGAAAATCCTAAACAACTTGAAGAGCTTGATGAAAACTCGTGTAAATGGCCTATGGGACATCCAAACGAAAAAAACTTTTATTTTTGTGGAAGATCTTCACTTAAAGATTTTTCTTATTGTAAACTACATCTTCTTTATGCTTATCAACCAAAAGGTAAAAAAGAAAAAGATGAGGTGGTAGACAAAGATGAAGTGCCAACATTTATAGGGAAAAAAGTTCAGTCTGCTTAATTCTTTTCAGTTTCATTAGTTTTATATTTATCTGTTGAAAACTGTCCACCCTCTCTCCACATATAACAATATTTTTTTACTTCAATATCAAAATAACGAATACTGGGTATCCCAATATCTGAATTAGTTTTATACTTTCCAGATGAGACATTGTCATAATTCAAAAGTCTCAACTGGTCTTGAGTTAAAAGAGGTTTTGGCATTAATTGAAAAATCTTAGCTGTAAGATTTGCTAGAATTAGTGGAAATGGTACTAAAAATCTTTTTTTTTCAATTAAATTCAATAGTCTCTCTAAAACTTCTTTAAATGTGATTATTTCTGGTCCAACACACTCTATAGTATGTGAATAAATATTTTTTGAGATCACATGAAAAATAACGTCAGTTAAATCAGAACAATGAATTGGCATAAATTTTGTTTTTCCTGAATAATAGATAGGAAATAAAGGAAGATTATTTAATAAAGTCATCAAATTAGTTGTAAAGTTATCGTCTACAGAATAAACAACTGATGGTCTAAGTATAGTTGTTAATGGAAAATTTTTCAGAATATTTTTTTCACCTTGTAATTTACTTTTTGCATAATCAGAGTCTTCAGCTAAATCTATACCTAGAGCAGAAAGATGAATAAATTGTTTTAATTTATATTCCTTACAGAGATTGGATAAAATTGATGGAAAAATTGTGTGTATATTTTTAAATGTATTCCCATTTTTTTTTTCGTAAAGAATCCCAACTAAATTTATACATATGTCTGCATTTTGAAAAAGTTTTCTAATTTTATTTTCATCAAATATGTTAGCTTCTACAATTTCAATATAACCAAAGTTAGCTTGTGTTTTAATTATGTAGCTTTTCTGATGAATATTTCTAGTTACAACGGTAACTCTATAGCCATTTTTGGTTAGCTTTCTAATTAAATTCCTACCAATTTGACCACTTCCGCCAAAAATTAGACAATTTTTTGCTTTCATATATATATGTTTAAAAATGAATATTGATATTAAACTTCACAAAAATGATTTACCAGATGATTTGGTCTTAAGCAATGTATTAGCGATTGATGGAGAGTTCATGGGTCTCAACGTAAAAAGAGATCCTCTTTGTTTAATTCAAATCTCTTCCGGTAAAAACGATGCGCATATTGTCCAATTAAACAGATCTGACTATAAGGCTCCAAATTTAGTGAAAATGTTAGCAGATAAAAATATTATTAAAATCTTTCATTTTGGTAGAGCAGATCTTGCACATATTAAATATTACTTAAAAACAGAGACCAATAATATATTAGACACCAAAATTGCATCAAAGTTAGCAAGATCGTATTCAGACAATCATTCTCTTAAATCTTTGATTAAAGAATTTATAAATATTGATATAAGCAAACAATTTCAAAGTTCAGACTTTGGTGGGGAATTGTCTCAAGCACAATTAAAATATTGTGCTAACGATGTAATCTATCTTCATAAAATTCATGAGGAGCTAAACAAGATATTAGAAAGGGAAAAAAGATTAGATCTTTATAAAAATTGTCTTAAATTTTTAAAAACAAGAGTTGATCTTGATCTAGCTTCTTTCAAAGATGATATTTGGTCCCATTAAAGATGAAAACAGAAATTATTAATATTGGAAAAGAAGTTATAGATTTACAAATCAAGTCACTTAAAAAATTAAGAAATTCTGTGAATGACTCATTTACTAAATCTGTTAAAGCTATTTTAAAATGTAAGTCAAAAGTAATAGTATGTGGTGTTGGAAAAAGTGGGATAATAGCTTCAAAGATTTCAGCTACATTATCTTCAGTTGGTACCCCTTCATTTTCAATTTCTGCGAATGATTGTTCTCATGGAGATTTAGGAAGAATTACAAAAAATGATTTATTAATTCTTATAAGTTATTCGGGAAATACATCTGAGTTAAAAAACATAATTAAATATGCAAAAACAAATAAAATTACTTTAATTGGAATTGTATCAAATAAAGAGTCAATTTTATATAAGTCATCAAATATTAAATTATTAATTCCAGAGGTTATTGAGTCTGGTTTTGGAATCGTTCCCACATCAAGCACTACTATTCAATTGTCAATCGGTGATGCTTTAGCTATTGCTATAATGAAAAAGAAAAAATTTGGGAAATTTGATTTTAAGAAATTTCATCCTTCAGGTAATCTTGGAAA
This sequence comes from Pelagibacterales bacterium SAG-MED19, assembly GCA_014654035.1. Taxonomy (GTDB): domain Bacteria; phylum Pseudomonadota; class Alphaproteobacteria; order Pelagibacterales; family Pelagibacteraceae; genus Pelagibacter. The sequence goes on along the minus strand of JACWDQ010000003.1, from coordinate 829 downwards.
CAAACTAAAGACTGCTGGAGATCTCATGTTAACAAAAAACAAAATACCTTTTATAAATGAAAATCAAGTAATCAGAAAAGCACTTAAAATAATCAATATAAAACGACTTGGTTTTTTGGTTGCAATAAACAATTTAGGTCAGACTACCGGTGTTTTTACAGATGGTGATTTAAAAAGATTAATGCAAAAAAAAAGAAAGATTGAGAATTTAAAAATTAAATCATTTATGACTAAAAATCCCTATGTCGTTGATGAAGAAATGTTAGCAACTGATGTTTTATATCAGATGAATAAAAAGAAAATAACAAATGTTTGTGTCTATAAAAAAAATAACAAAAAAAAAACTATTGGAGTATTACATATTCATAATTTATTAAACAATATGAATTAAAAAGATGAAAAAAGTAATTCAAATACTTCTCTTTTTAATAACAATCATCATTATCATTATCTTTTATCAGAAATACTTTATATCAGAACAAAACACAGAAATAAAAGAATCAGTAAATCAAACACAATCACAATCAGAAAGTTCTAAAAATAATCTTATTAAAAACTTAAGATATGATTTGAATTTACAAGACAACACTAAATATATGATTATAGCCAATGAGAGTGAGATATTTTACGATAAAGATGCTGAAATGGTGAATATGACAAATGTAAAAGCAAAATTTATAGATGCTAATAATGATGAGTTAGTTATCAGAGCTGATAAAGCTATTTTTAACAGTGCAACTTATAATACTGATTTTAATCAAAATGTAATAATAACATATCAAGATAATACAATTTTATCAGAAAATTTAGATTTAAATTTTATTAATAA
>JACWDQ010000029.1 GCA_014654035.1 Pelagibacterales bacterium SAG-MED19 | reverse complement strand
GACTATAAATACAAATACGTTTACTGCTAAAACACCTATTAACTGCGAACTAAAATTTGCACCAGAATTTGTAGCTGGAACTATTAGTGTTCCCCAAATACCTGCAAACAAGTGTGCTGGTATTGCACCTACTACATCATCAATTTTAAGTGAGAATAATAGTTTTGTACCATAAACTACAATTAAACCACCTACCGCACCAATTAAAATCGCTGCTAAAGGCGATGGAGCTAATGGTTCAGCTGTAACAGCAACTAATCCACCAATACATCCATTTAACATTTGAATTACATCTGTTTTACCAAAGTGCAATCTTGTTATAATAGCAGCACCCATTACTCCTCCGGCACCTGCTAAGAATGTATTCATAAAGATAGTTGATACAGCAATAGCATCAACAGCAGTTCCCATAGCTAATTGTGAACCACCATTAAAACCAAACCAACCTAACCATAAAATAAATACTCCAATTGTAACTAATGGAATTGATGATGCAGCAAATGGTTTAAGTGGAGCTGGAGTACCAGACTTTGTAAATCTTCCTAGTCTAGGACCAATAATTATTGCACCAGCTAAAGCTGCTGCACCACCAGTTGAGTGTACTAATGTTGAACCAGCAAAATCAGAAAAACCTAATTCTGCTAACCAGCCTCCACCCCACTGCCAACCCATTACTATTGGATAAATAATTCCTGAAAGAATTGCAGCAAATACGAAGAATGGCCATAATTTTATTCTTTCTGCCATTGTTCCAGATACAATAGAAACTGTTGTTGCACAGAATACCATTTGGAAATACCAATCTGAACCATCTGAATAACCTGTATCAACTGAACTAGCATCAGACCATGGAATGAAGCTTCCAATATAACCACCTTCTGGTATACCATAAGCAAGATTATAACCTACCATCCAGAACATTATTCCTGCAATTGAAAATAAACCTATATTCTTAGCACAAATTACAGATACACTTTTTGATGTAACCATTCCAGATTCCAGCATTGCAAAGCCTGCAGCCATAAACATTACTAGAAAACCACAAATTAAGAATAATAGGGTATTAAAAATAAAACCTACTTCAGCAGAAACTGTTGTATCTGCCATACCAGCGCTACTCATGTTTAACAAAAATATTAAACTAATAAGTGGTGTACTTATTTTTTTATATAATTTAGTCATAAGACCTCCCTGTAAAAGAACTCTTATATTTATATATTTTATAAAAACTAACGCTGATTAGGAAAATTGGGTATGCGATATTTGCATATAGAAACAGCCTTAATGAATTTTCGCATTAAGGCTGTTTAAAATATTATTTATTAAATACTTCTTTTAAAGCTTTTGCAGGTAAGAATTTAACCTTTTGTGATGCAGCAATTTGGATCTGTTCACCAGTTCTAGGATTTCTTCCAACTCTAGCTTTTCTTTTAGCTACTTTATAAGTTCCAAAACCAGCAATTTTTACTGAGTCATCGCCTTTTAAAGCATCTAAAATAGTGTTGGTAATTGTATCAAAAGTTCTTTCAGCATCAGCTTTACTTAGATTTAAAGCCCCTGAAAGCTTGACTACTAATTGTTTTTTGTTCATTTTAGCTCCGGTTTATTAGGTTAATTTCCATTTTTATCAAAAGTGTTGATAAATCAAGACTTTTCTTAGTGTATCTTTAAAAGTTATACACAATATATTGTTTGATACGAAATAAGCATTGATTTTATTGGTTTTTTTTAAAATCTAAAACTAATTTTATTTAAACAAACCAAGATCTTTTAAGTCGTTAAAGGTTGTAAAAAACATCAAAGATATCAATAAAAACATTCCGATTCGAAAAAAACCTTCTTGAGTTTTTTGAGACAACGGACGACCTAAAACTTTCTCAAAAGCATAAAACATTAAATGACCACCATCTAATAAAGGAATAGGAAATAAATTTACCAAGCCTAAACTAATAGAAATATAAGCCATCATACTTATAAAAGCTAAAACTCCAAATTCAGCAACTTGACCAGATATTTTTGCAATCCTAATTGGACCACCTAGTTGAGATGTGTCTGCTTTTCCAAATATCATTGCTCCTATGTATTTAAGGGATGAAATACTTACATAATACACTTCATGAGATGCATGATAAATTGCTTGGGTCGGTCCTAATTTAACATGATTAATTTCATTGTTATAAGCACCTAATTTAATCCCTACCATTCGTTTATTAATTTGATTTCCAAGACCGTCTTCACTTAAAACAATATCAGGTTTTATTTTTAATATAAATTCATCGTAAGAACGTTTAACTTTAAAATCAATTATATCATCAGTCGACATAGTTATATACTTAGAAACATCCATAATACTTTTCACTTCATTTCCATCTATTTCTAAAATTATGTCATTTTGTTTTAATCCACCTACCATAGCAGGGCTGTCTTTTTGCACTTCATTAATCACAGCCGGTGTAAAATCTTTTCCTACAAATGTGTAAATTGAAAAAAATATAACAAAAGCCAATAAAAAATTTGCTAAAGGACCTCCAAAAACAATTAAAACTCTTTGGTATAGAGGTTTTAAAACAAACAATTTTTTACATTCATCTTCGT
>JACWDQ010000028.1 GCA_014654035.1 Pelagibacterales bacterium SAG-MED19 | reverse complement strand
AAAAAGGCCTTGGTGTTAATAAATTTAATATACTATCAAAAATAAGTAATAAAAAAATAATAGCGTTAGGAGGGATTGATAAAAAAAATATTAAAAAAATAAAAATTACTAACGCATATGGTTTTTCTGGGATATCTTATTTTAAAAATAAGTGATAAAAATGAATAACAAAAAAATATCATCTCAAATTCAAATTTTAATTAACCAATTCAATGCTAAAAATTTTGATAATGTAATTGAAAAAAGTAAGACAATTTTAAAAAAAAATCCACAATATGTTATTTTATATAATTTAATTGGATCAGCTAATCAAAATCTAGGTAATCATATTGAAGCAGAAAACTATTTTAAAAAAGGACTTAAACTTGATCCAAATAATTTAGCTTTATTAAACAATCTTGCAATGACATATAAAAATCTTTTAAAATATAATCAAGCAGAAGATTTATATTTAAAGATAATTAAATTAAATGATAAATATATTAACGCTTTTATAAATCTGGGAAATTTAAAAAGAGACTTAAATAAATTTGATGAAGCTATTGAACTCTATCAAAAAGCTGAAATCATTTCAAATAACAATCCTATTGTTTATTATTCATTAGCTTTAGCACACCAGGGTATAGGTAATTTTCAAAAAACAATTTCTTATTCAAAAAAGACCTTGGAAATTAACCCAAATTTTACGAGGGCAGATCTCTTAATTAGTCAATCAACAAAGTATCAAGAGAATGATGAACATTACCATAGCCTTAAAAAAAAGATTGTTAGCATGAAAGCAAAATCATTTGAAATGGTAGACTTATGTTTTTCTTTATCAAAAGCTGAGGAGGATCTTAAAAATATTGAAGAGGCCTCAAAATATATGGTTAATGGTAATAAAATTAAGAAAGAATTAATTAAATATGACGTAAAGGAAGATTTAAATTTAATCAGAAATATTCAGGAAAAATTTGATAAACTAAATATTTCAGACATAAACAAAAAAGAGAAAGATCCAATAATCTTTATTTTAGGCATGCCTAGATCCGGAACTTCCTTGGTAGAACAAATTATTTCTTCTCACAGTAAAGTTTTTGGATGTGGAGAATTGCCAATATTATCCAATATTATTAAAAATAATTTTTTAACCAATAAAAAAACATTTGGAGATAGTTTAAGTAATATTGATCAAGATCATCTCACCCTAGAAAAATTAAAGTTAGAATATTTAAATTTTATTAAAAATTTTAGCATAAAAGAAGAATATATTACTGATAAAGCGCCGCTTAACTTTAGATGGATAGGTTTCATCAAATTAATTTTTCCAAATTCTAAAATAATTCACTGTACACGTGATTCTAAAAACAATTGTTTTTCCATTTTTAAAAATCTATTTGAAGGTGGTCTTAATTTTTCTTATGACCAAGAGGATCTTGTTAAATATTACAATCATTATTCAAAATTGATGAATTTTTGGAAATCAAAATTCCAGACCTCAATTCTCGATGTTAAATATGAAGAACTTATTTCTAATAATGTTTCAGAAATAAAGAAGATAATTAATTTTTGTGATTTAGATTTTGAGGATGACTGTTTAGCCTATCATAAAAATAAAACTCCAATTAAAACTATGAGTACAGCTCAGGCAAGGCAACCAATTTATAAATCTTCTCTTAATTCTTTTGAAAGATATAAAAATTATCTGACAGTTTTAAATAGTCTGGAATAAAAAAAAAGCCCCGGCTAAAAAGTCGGGGCTTTTAAATATTAAATTGTTCTATTACTAGAATGCAAATGAAAGAGCGATCTCTGTCATTTTGTCATCACTTCCAGTTGTTCCGGCATTGTTAGCAACTTCATTTCTGTTACCAGCAATTTTCATAGAACCCATAGTGTAAGCTATAGCGATACCTTCACCATCTTCAGTAACGTTTGTAGTACTTGCTTTTTGGTACTCGATTTCTCTTTCACCATAAGATACTGAAAGATCGTCGTTTACGTTAAATGCAATACCCCACTGATCAACATCTTCATCAGTAGCACCATTACCGTTGTTAGCGATTCTTGACACTTGGTAACCAAATGTTACAGGACCCATAGAGTAGTTAGCAAACACTGTTGAATGTTCGTTTTCACCACCTGTTAATCCAGCTGCATTAGCTTGTTCGCCATTTTCAGCTTCACTGTAACCAACACCCCAAGCTAGTCCATCAACTCCGAACATATCACCTGAACCTGTTAGAGCAATATCCATTGCACTTTGACCTGAACCAGAAGAAGAACCGTCAGAGTTTGAAGTCCCTGAACCTTTTCTTGCTGCTGCGTTCACAGTTACACCTGAAAAAGTGTTTATATAGTTAAATACACCTGAGTTACCAGCTGCACCAACTAATCCACCTGCTGTAAGACCATCTAAACCATCCCAGATTTCTTCTGCAGCAGTCGGTGTTTTATCATCGATAGTTGCAAGACCTGAACCTGAACCTTGGTCAAATGCGATTACACCCATATCTCCCATGTCAACTGACAATCTAGCTGATGACATACCAGCAAATTGGTCAACTGAAGTTTGCATGTAAGAAACAGTGTATCCATTAACATCACCTGAAGCTGTGAATGCTAGGTTTGTTTTCATACCAAATGGGTTACCTGTTACCTCAGTTGCATCTTCCGATGTGTAAGTTAACAAAGTAGCACCACTAACTGACATTTCAGCTGCGTTTGCTGAAACTGCCGCAAGAGATCCAGCTAAAGCTGTAAGACCTACTTTTTTTATTTTATCCATAATTTACTCCTTAAGTTATTTTTCATATATGAATAATGGTAAATTATTATTAAAATGAATATTTTA
>JACWDQ010000027.1 GCA_014654035.1 Pelagibacterales bacterium SAG-MED19 | reverse complement strand
TAAATTATCAAATTGATACTTATAAAAAAAAAATTTATATTTATGGAATTGCAATAACATCTGATGAGAAAGATTTAGTTTTAAAGGAAGCTGAAGAAATTTTGGATGTTGAAAAAGTGATAGCAAGTATAATGCTTGTTGAAAATTTAAGGATCCAAAAAAACTAATTATTTTTTGTAATCTATTACATCTGCAGAATAAGCAGCAATTGAAGCTAAATTTAAAATTTCTGAAGTTGAACTTCTTAAGGGTGCTATTTCTATAGGTAAGCCCAATCCTATAAGAAGAGGTCCAATAACTTTTGTATCACCTAAGGTTTTCATCATTTTGTAAGAAATAGCTGCGCTATGTTGACCTGGCATTATAAGAATATTTGCGTTACCAACTATCTTAGAAAAAGGATAAAGATTTTTATATTCTTCATTAAGAGCTACATCAGGTTGCATGTCACCATCAAATTCAAAGTCTACATTTTTTTCTCTTAAAATCTCCACTGCATTTTTAATATGCTTCGTTCTATTAGTGAGAGGTTGTCCAAAAGTTGAATGTGATACAAAAGCTACCTTTGGATCAAAGCCAAATAATCTTACAACACGAGCTGCCGAAGTCGCTATTTTAGCCATCTGCTCTGAAGTTGGATATTCATGAACACTTGTATCTCCAACAAATATTGTTTTTCCTTTATGTACAACTAAATTTAGACCGAACATTATTTCACCAGTTCTTGCTTCAACAACTTGTTTTATTTTTTCTAATGATGCACCAAATCTTCTTGTATTACCAGTCACTGCTCCATCTGCATCTCCACAGGCAACCATGCAAGAAGCCCAAATAACCCTATCGTTTCTTACTAGTCGATCACAATCCCACTCTAGTAAACCCTGTTCTCTTTGAAGTTTTTTAAATAAATATTTTACATACTTCTCTCTTTTTTTTGTATCCTTTGAATTAATTATTTCAATATCAAAATTATCATTGTATCCAATTTTTTTTATTTGCTCTTTAATTTTTTCTTCTTTACCAATTAATATTGGCGTCCCAAGTTTTGAATTTTTAAAAGCAATCGCCGCTTTAAGGGTATTTTCATCTTCACCGTCAGCGAAAACAATTTTTTTATGATTTTTTTTAATATAACCATTTATACCTTGCATAATTGTAACTGTAGGATCTAATCTTTGTTTAAGTTGTTCTTGGTAGACATCAAAATTTTCTATTTCTTTTCTAGCCACACCAGTTTCCATAGCTGCTCTTGCTACGGCTGCTGGAATAATGCTTATCAACCTTGGATCAAAAGTTGATGGAATTATATAATCCTTGCCATAATGGGGCCTATCCCCACCCATTGCTGCCACAACTTCATCTGGCACATCTTCTTTTGCAAGTTTTGCTATTGCATGTGCTGCTGCGATTTTCATTTCCTCATTAATTGTTTTTGATCTAACATCTAAAGCTCCTCTAAAAATATATGGAAAACCAATTAAATTATTTACTTGATTTGGATAATCAGATCTTCCAGTTGCAATAATTGCATCTTTACGAATTTCTTCAACTTCCTCTGGAGTAATTTCTGGATCTGGATTAGCACATGCAAAAATAATTGGATTTTTAGACATTTTTTTTACCATATCTTTTGTAAGAGCACCTTTTGCTGAGAGTCCTAAAAACACGTCAGCTTTATCAATAGCATCACTTAAAGTTCTATCAGATGTGTCTATCGCATGGGCCGATTTCCACTGATTTAATTTTTCTCTTCCTTGATAAATTACACCTGTACGATCTACCATAGTAATATTTTCTTTTAGAACACCACTTTTTTTAAATAAATTAGCACAAGCCATTGCAGATGCACCAGCTCCATTAATAACAACTTTTATTTTACTAATTGTTTTTTTATTTATGTCCAAAGCATTGATTAATGCAGCTGTTGTTATTATAGCAGTTCCATGTTGATCATCATGAAATACTGGTATATCTAAAATTTCTTTGAGTTTTTCTTCAATTATAAAACAATCAGGAGCAGCAATATCTTCTAAATTAATTCCACCAAAAGATGGAGAAAAATTTTTAATTGAATTTATAATTTCATCTGTATCTTTTGAATCGATCTCAAGATCAATAGAATCTATATCAGCAAATCTTTTAAATAAAACAGCTTTTCCCTCCATTACAGGCTTGGATGCCAAAGCACCTAAATTACCCATTCCTAAAATAGCTGATCCATTACTAATTACAGCAACCAAATTTCCCTTACTGGTATAATCATATGCTGCTTCAGGATTTTCACTTATTTTTTTTACAGGAACTGCTACTCCAGGTGAATAAGCTAAAGCCAAATCTCTTTTTGTAATCATGCTCTTCGAAGCAATAATTTCTATCTTGCCAGGCTTTTTATGGCTGTGGAATTCTAATGCTTCTTTATCTGTGTAGTGGTCAACTTTTGTTTTTTTCATTTATGTTAATTAGGTGTACAAATGGGGTAAAATTAAGACTAATATGATTTATGAACTTAATTAAGTCAACAGGGACTTTTGGTTTTTATACCATAATCAGCAGATTACTTGGTTATTTAAGAGATGTTTTGATTGCAATTTTTCTTGGCACAAGTTTTTTTGGCTGATGTATTTTTTGTAGCTTTCAGAATCCCTAACACTTTTAGAAGATTATTTGCTGAAGGAACTTTTAATGCAGCATTTGTACCAAGTTATACTTCAGAGCTTACAAAAGGAAAAACAAAATCTAACAAATTTGCAAACGAAATATTTAATTTATTATTTTTGGGATTATTAATTTTAGTTATTTTAGCAGAAATTTTTATGCCTGTTGTTGTAAGCTTCATAGCACCAGGATTTGTTGAAAACAGTCAGAAAATTGATCTTGCAATAAACTTAACAAGAATTACTTTTCCGTTTTTATTATTTGTATGTTTGTCATCTTTTT